>NZ_JBLWNV010000008.1:172282-238092 GCF_048452805.1 Pantoea sp. K16
GATGGGCGTGTTGTTTGAGGTCTTAGAGGCGGGTCGGGAAAATGGCTGGTGGCTGGTGGCTGGTGGCTGGTGGCTGGTGGCTGGTGGCTGGTGGCTGTGAGTCGGGAGCCGTCGCAAGGCCTGCTGTGCCCGATCGCAAAGGATTCCCGCATCCATGCGGATCGGCCACGCCATCGCGGGCCAGACGCTTTGCTCTTCGGGCACAGCAGGCCTTTCTTGTTGGGGTTGTGGTGTCGCTTTAAGGAGATGTGTGCGTGCATTTGTTTGAGGGGGAGAGGCGGCGACTTCTTCCTAAGATAAAGATGTTGCTTTGGCTGTCTTAAAAGATTCCCAAACCGCCCGCTAAGCCTGCGGCTGGCTGGCTTTTTACGCCCGATAAAGCTAGTGTATGGGCATTAAAAATCGATGATGCGACTAACCTTGCCAACTGCGAGTTACCTTTGAAATATCCTGTCTCTTTCCGCACTACGCTTCGCATCTCGCGCTATCTTTTCCGCGCGCTGGCGCTGCTAATCTGGACGCTGGGCGCCGTTCTTACTGCGTTTTACATTATCAGCGTGCTGCACAATAAAGAGACGCAGGTTCGGCAGGAGTTTGCCAGCAACTACGGCACCATACAGTGGTATGTGCGTCATTCGGCGGACATGATGCGTGAGCTGAAATATATCACCGAGAACCGCTTAACCAACGCCAGCAGCGGTCTGGATGTGCTGACCGGTATGATGCCAGGCAAAACATCTCAGCCGCAGTTTACGCCCCTGTTTTCGGATGGCGACTGTACCTCGATGAGCAATACCTGGCGCAACTCGCTCGATTCACTCAGTTACTACATCAATTACTGGAAAAGTAACTTCGCCTCATCGTATGAGCTGAATCGGGTGTTCTTTATCGGTGGCGAGAGTCAGTGTCTGGCCGACTTCACGATTGGCAGCAGCAATGCTGACCGGGAACGCAGCCTGAAATCGCTGCGTGAGAATGTGCTGCGCTATCGCAATAGCAGTGAAGAAGATCGCCGTAATCCGATGTACTGGATTAATAGCAGTGCTCAGCCAGGCGTCGGAACCTTCTTTATGGTGGTGCCCGTCTACGTTGCTAATAAGTTACAGGCGCTGCTGGGCGTCGAACAGAATATCCGGCTGGATGAGTTTATTCAGCCGGGCAGCCTGCCGATTATCGCGTCCATTACCGATGAAAATTATCGTCCACTGCTAAATTCGCGGCGCGGCGGGCTGGGCTTCTCGCTCGATAGTCTTCCTGATGATAAAACCTGGTTCGGATACCTGAATGGTTATCGTCAGCTGGTTCTGAAAAAGCCGCTGCCGCCTTCCGATCTTAACGTGGTGTGGTCGATATCTACCGACGTGATGGTGGATCAGCTCAAGCTGATGATCATTAATGCGCTGCTGCTCAATATTTTCAGCGCTGTCATTCTGTTTACCCTCGCCTGGCTGTTTGAGCGCCGGATGTTCCTGCCGGCGGAGGAGAACGCGCACCGGCTGGAAGAGCATGAGCAGTTTAACCGTAAGATTGTCGCCTCTGCGCCGGTCGGGATCTGTATTTTACGCACCAGCGACGGCACCAATATTCTGAGTAACGAGCTGGCGCACAATTATCTGACGTTGCTGACGCAGGAAGATCGCCTGCGGCTGAATGAGATTATTGGCGGGCAGCAGGTCAACTTTGTCGATGTGCTCACCGGCAGTAATACCAATTTGCAAATCAGCTTCGTGCATTCACGCTATCGTAATGAGAACGTGGCGATTTGCGTGCTGGTCGACGTCTCGGCGCGCGTGCGGATGGAGCAGTCGCTGCAGGAGATGGCCCACGCGGCAGAGCAGGCGAGCCAGTCAAAATCGATGTTCCTTGCCACAGTCAGTCACGAACTGCGCACGCCGCTTTATGGCATTATCGGTAATCTCGATCTGCTGCAGACCAAAGAGCTGCCCAGCGGTATCGACTCGCTGGTGACGGCGATGAACAATTCCTCCAGCTTGCTGCTGAAAATCATCAGCGATATTCTCGACTTCTCAAAAATCGAATCAGAGCAGCTGAAAATTGAGCCGCGTCCGTTTGCACCTCGTGAAATCGTGACCCACATCGTCGGCAACTATCTGTCGCTGGTGGTGAAGAAGCGGCTTACGCTCTACTGCTTTATCGAACATGACGTTCCGCAGGTGCTGGACGGCGATCCGCTGCGTCTGCAGCAGGTGATCTCGAACCTGCTGAATAACGCGATTAAGTTCACGCATACGGGCTGTATTATCCTCCACGCTTACGTTGCGCAGGGCTATCTGGCATTCCGCGTCCGTGATACTGGCGTCGGCATTCCGGCAAAAGAGCTGCCACGCCTGTTTGATCCCTTCTTCCAGGTGGGAAATGGCGTGCAGCGTAATTTCCAGGGCACCGGGCTGGGACTGGCGATCTGTGAAAAGCTGATCAATATGATGGACGGCGACATTGAGGTCGACTCAGAGCCAGGCATGGGCAGCCAGTTTATTGTGCGTATTCCAATCTACAAAGGCCAGAAGCCGTCACTGATGCTGCTGGAGGATTTACAGGATAAGAAAATCTGGCTGGCGATGCGCAACGAGTACCTCGCGGAATTTATCACGCGTCAGATTCAGCAGCAGGGCATTCAGGTCGCGGAGTATAACGGTAAGCCTGGCCATGACGATGTGGTGATGACCGATTACGAACTGGATATTGATGTTCCGTTGCGGGCACTGGTCACTTTCGATGGATCGCATGTGGATATGCCGCGTGAACGTCAGCCTGGCCGCTGGATCCACTCTACCGCCACGCTGCATGAGGTTCCGGCGCTGCTGGCGCGCATCTATCGAATCGCACTGGGCAACGACGCCGCAGATGCGCTGTTGCTGGCCGCGCCGGTAGAAGAGAAAGTGCATAACGATGACATCATGGTGCTGATTGTCGATGACCATCCGATTAACCGCATGCTGCTGTCGGAACAGCTCGGCACGCTGGGCTATCAGGTGAAGACTGCGCAGGATGGCGTTGATGCACTTAATGTACTGAGTCGTAACGAGATTGATATCGTACTCACCGACGTGAACATGCCGAATATGGATGGTTATCGCCTGACGCAGCGGTTGCGTCAGCTGGGCCATCTCTTCCCGGTGGTTGGCGTGACGGCGAATGCGCTGGCGGAAGAGAAACAGCGTTGCATGGATGCGGGCATGGATAACTGCCTGTCGAAACCGGTGACGTTAGATGTGCTGAAAGTGACGCTGGCAATCTATGCTGATCGGGTACGTAAAACGCGGATGGGATAGGGCAGGAAAGGGCAGAGGCGAGGCGGTGCAGGCTGCACCGCCTCAGGAAGTAACTTAGTCTCTTTCGACCTGAGTCTGGCTGACAGACGACAGGTAGTTCAGCAGTGCGATATCGTTATCCACGCCCAGTTTCATCATCGCTGATTTCTTCTGGCTACTGATGGTTTTGATACTGCGGTTCAGCTTCTTGGCAATCTCGGTCACCAGGAAACCTTCTGCAAACAGACGCAGCACTTCGCTCTCTTTCGGTGACAGGCGTTTGTCGCCATAACCACCCGCGCTGATTTTCTCCAGCAGTTTCGCAACGCTTTCCGGCGTATATTTCTTGCCTTTCTGCAGTGCAGCCAGTGCCTTTGGCAAATCGGTTGGCGCGCCCTGTTTCAGTACAATCCCTTCGATATCGAGATCAAGCACTGAACTCAGAATCGCCGGGTTATTGTTCATGGTCAGAACAATAATCGAGAGATCCGGGTAGTGGCGTTTAATATATTTAATCAGCGTAATACCATCGCCATACTTCTCACCTGGCATAGAGAGGTCGGTGATCAGGACGTTGGCGTCAAGCTTGGACAGATTATTGATCAGTGCTGTTGAGTCTTCGAACTCACCTACAACGTTAACCCATTCAATTTGTTCCAGAGATTTTCGGATACCGAAAAGGACAATTGGATGGTCATCGGCAATAATTACGTTTAAGTTATTCATCTTATTGGTTACCTTGCTGCAGCAGTTGATTGACGTAAGCGTCAATATCACTGGTGGTATTTGTAATGTTTGAATCGTCACACGCTTTAATGTGGTGTTCTAACTCTTCACAAAGCTGTTTGCCGGGAGTCAGATTGAGCATGGCAAACACGCCCTTTAGGCGATGCGCTGTCTGAGCAAGCGAGGCGTAGTCCTTTTCCGCCGACTCAGTATACAGCCTCTTCACATCAACCGGTACTGTCTCCGTAAACAGCTGGAAATAGCCGCCGCTCATCAATGGCGTGGCCGCGTCGTCTTCCGTGTCGTTATCCATCACATCATGCGACAGTTGCTTCTCTATCAGTGCCAGCAATGCATCCAGCAGCGCATTACTGAGATTGAAATTGACCCGATACTGCTGGTCGTTCAGTGCATGGTGCCCCAGTTCATCTTCCGCCAGCAGCAGTGCCCAGCCGCTAAGCTTTGATGGATCGTCGGTCACCAGCACATCGTGATCCTGACCGGAAATGCGCTCGTCGGGTGTCAGACAACGCGCTCCCCAGTTTTCCAGATGGCGGCAGACAATTTTATGCACGTCCTCCACGGTGATCTCCACCAGCGCGGTAACGCCATCCAGAATTTTTTCCTCTTCTTCTTCGCGCTTCTGCTCCAGCACCAGCGGCAACTGCATGTTGTAGCGCGTGCCGATATCCGCTTTTGCCACGATATCCAGGCTGCCACCCATCTGCTTGCAGAGCTGCTTACAGAGGAAGAACGCCATGCCAGAAGCCTGTCCGTAGCGATCCTGACTGGTATCGCCCAGGAACGGGAAGTCGACATTGGCCAGTTCATCCACCGTCAGGCCCGCACCGGTATCCACCAGCTCGATAATCAATCTATCGGCCTGCTTGTCCGCAGCCTTAACTTCCAGGGTGATTTTCCCCCAGCGGGTGGTGGTCAGGGCGTAGTGCATCAGCGTGGTCAGCACTTTACGCAGGGCGCGACGGTCGCCAAAGCGCGTCTCATCATTAGCCAGGTGATTATTCACCACCAGCGACAGCCCTTTGCGGCGCATCAGCGGCAGGCTTTCCAGCGCGATCTCATCCAGCAGTTCCTGCAGGTTAAAGACGGTCGCATCGGGTGACCAGTCGTGCGCCTCAAGCCGGTTCAGCAGCACGATATCATCCACCAGCCGCGCCAGCCCCTGACTCTCATCAAGCAGGTCCAGCACGGTCTCATCGGCATCACGCTGGCTGAGCTGTACCAGCTGCGTCACCATCTTCTCCAGGGGCTGATTCAGCGCGTGGCCCAGATTGTGCAGCAGCTGCTGTCGCATCTGATGGTTACGATCCAGCACCTGCTGCGCTTTTTGCAGCTTCTTATTCACCAGCAGCTCACGATCCTGGTCACGCATCATAAACAGCTGGGTATGCGGCGAAAGCACGCTGCGGGCGTGGCGAATCTCATACACTTCGTTATTGATGGTGGCCTGCAGCACGCCCTGATGCTGGTCGGACATATTAATGATCTTCTGCAGATTGAGGTGAGGCAAAAGATGTTCAGCAATCTTATTGCTCAACAGGGTGCGGTTGCTGGCAAAGTCATACACCAGCAGGCCGACCGGCAGACTGGCCACAATCTCTTCATTCAATACCCGCAGCGAATCGAGTTCAGCGCTCTGGTTCTCGCTGGGACGCAGCGACTGCTGGCGCAGCAGCACGATACCCGCCAGTGAAAGCAGGAACAGCAGCAGGTTAATCAGCAGCGGCCAGAGCAGATTATGCAGGGTGTCGATAATCAGACGGCCAATCGGCACCTGATAAACCAGCTGCAGCGAGGTGCTGGGCAGGGTGGCCGTAATCTCGATATTGGGATTAACCAGTGAGATGCGGGTATTTTCCACCTCCTGCTGTTCACTACTGCTGGCAGGCATTGAGCTGTCCTGACGCAGCTGGAAATTTTCCAGCGGCATGTTCTGCGGAACAATATCGTTAACCGGCAGATCAAAGGCGACCACTGTGGCCAGATGGCCTGGCTGATTAAAGGTGGTACGCAGCGTGAAATAGTGATCGTTCTGGAAGGCGAGGTGGCGCAGCGGTGAGAAACTCTCGCGCTCATCGAGCGCATTCGCCTGCTGCAACATCTCAGCACGACGGCCATCAACCATTGAACTGATGGCGCTCTCTTTATAACGCGTCGCCATATCTTTCAGCGGCAGGGTCGAGATCATAATCAGGCTATTGTCCTGACCATTTAAAAAGTACATCGACCAGGTGGGATTTTCTGCGCCCCACAGCGTGTCGAGATAGTTCGACATCCGCATGGTCATGTCCAGCGTGCTGCTGTCATGTGAGCCGAAAATCAGCGCTTCCGTTTTACGCCGGGTTTTTTCCAGGTAGTAGACGTCGGGACGCAGTCGCGTCTCCTGCAGGTTACTGCCGGGTGTTGCACCTGCCGCACTGGTAGAGAGGTTTTCATAGATCTGCCAGGTGGCAAAGCGATAGGCATCAATGCGCTTCTGAACGTCACGAGCCAGATCGTCCATGGCATAGCGCTTCCCGGTCAGCCAGGCATTCACCGAGTTATGCACCATAAAGCCCAGCGCCAGCAGGAGCACCAGATTGAAAACCACAAAAAAGCGGGTGACGTTGCCGGAGGTCAGTGGAAACTTATACAACATAGCGTGTCAGGTACCTGAATTATTGCGCAACTTTTCGCGCACTGGCGGCTACCGCTAACAGCAACAGGGCGATCGCTAAAAATGCGCCGCTGAGGCTGATCCATTGCGAAATGAATCCGATTAAAGCCGGACCTGAGAGAATACCCGCATATCCCAGCGTTGTCATGGCAGAAATCGCCAGGTTCGCAGGCATATCCTGTTGATTCCCGGCAGCATTGAACAACATCGGCACCGTGTTAGATAAACCAAAGCCGACCAGCAGGAAAGCCAGCAGGGCGATCTCCGGCCACGGCAGCCAGACGGCCAGACTCATGCCCGCGGCGGCGGTCAGCGCGCCGGTCAGCATCACCGGGTAGCGACCAAAACGCTGGATGATCTTATCGCCGCTAAAACGGCCCAGCGTCATCGCCACGGAAAAGACCGCATAGCCCAGTCCTGCCCAGGCGGGTGACATCTCCGGGTTCTGCAGCAACAGCAGCGCGCCCCAGTCCAGCACGGCCCCTTCCGCCAGGAACAGAATAAAGCAGAGCAGGCCAAGAAACGCGACCCAGCCGCGTGGGATCACCAGCCAGGGTTGATCGGGCTGATGCAGGCGTTCATTCATTAAGACCGGCAGTCGCCACAGCAACAGCAATAACATCACTGCCATTACCACCAGCGTGGCGGCCAGGGGTGAAAAAGACTGGCTCAGCAACAGGCTGACCGTGCCCGCACCCAGAATCCCACCAAGACTGAAGAAGCCATGGAAGCCGGACATCATCGGTTTATCCGCCGCCTGCTCAACCTGAACCGCCTGATAATTCATCGCCACATCCAGCATGCCCAGCCCGGCGCCAAACAGCATCAGCGCAGCCGCCATGATTAGATGAGAGTCAGCCGTGGCCAGCAGCGGCATCATCATCAGCACTAACAGGGTAGAGAAGCACATCACCCGACGGCAGCCAAACCGCGCCACCAGTGTGCCGGTCACCGGCATCGCGGCCAGCGAACCAATACCCAGACAGAGCAGTAACGCGCCCAGTGATGCACCGCTGAGCTGCAGACGATCGCGGGCAAACGGCACCAGTGGAGCCCAGGCTGACATTCCTAAGCCATTGATCAAAAAGATGGTGCGTGTGCCCCAGTTCAGGCGGCTCTGATGTTTGTTTTGTTGTGCAGCGTCCAGTGCGGTCATAGGTCAGATTCATCAATGGTAAAGCGGAAAAGTGTAGCACTGGCCGTGAGTCAGTGGTCGTTGCGCCTCTTATCAGGAAGGGGGCAGCAACATGGCATAAATGACAAAACCGGGAGTTTACCGACTTTTGTCGCGCTGCGAATTTTTTCCAGAACTTTCCTGGCATGACCACCGCCCGCAGAATGACTTAACTCAAATTTCACTGTCGTTTTTCAACGACTTGCTGCTGAAAAACCGGATCAGGACCACGCATAAATGATGGCTGAATCGCTTAATGAACAAATTTTTTTTACAGCCCTGATGTTTCGGTAGTGGTGGTTTTTTAACCTTTTCGCATCATTTTTGGAAACAGTCAGCAACAAATTGACATGTAAAAACAAAGGCAAAGCGGATTTTATGAAAGCCTTATTTCAAGTGAGGCTTATGTAATGAAGATTAAACCATAATGAAATCTGTACATTGAAATTGTTTTTTAACACGGCTACGCTAAAAGTTAATCTGTCAGAAACGTTACATTTTGCGTGAGTCTGTACAAGTAAAACTAACAATAACACCGTCACTCGCCACCCTGATTAGAGCGTGTGCCCAGCTTTGGCTTTGCCGTTTCGACATACACCAGGTTAAGACATCTTCTGATTTTCAGAAGATGAAACTATGTGTGAACACTGTAAGCATAAAATAATTTTATGTTTATGGATTCAGTATATTAGCTAATCTGGTGGAGTAGAGGTTACAAATGGCAGAACTCACGCAAGGCCGTGTAGACATTATCTCGCGCGAAAACGGCACACTCATCTCGCAGTCCGTCAGCGGTTCATCACAATCCATTAACCTCACCGAGCCCAGCGTCGTGCGCATCAGCGGCACCCGCGACATGGTGACGCAGTATGAGCGCCAGGGTAACGATCTGGTGCTGCATATGCGCGACGGCAAGACTGTCCGCTATCAGAAATTCTTCCTCGACGACGCCGATGGCCAGCACAGCGAACTGGTGTTCGATGATGGCGTCAACCCACCGGAACACGCGCTCTTTCCGCAGACCGCAGAAGGGGCTGAACTCGCTTCGACGTCGGTCACGCCAACCTATGAATCACTCGACAGCGTAGAGCCGCTGCTGCTGGCAGATAACGCCAACACCTCGATGGGGGTGATAACGGCGGGCGGTCTGGGTGTGCTCGGCTTAGCCGGTCTGGCCGTTGGCGTCGGCGGTGGTGGTGGCGGCGGTGGTGGGGGTAACGGTGGCGGCAATGACGGTGGCACCGATCCCGGAACACCGGTCACGCCGGGGACGCCTGCCATCACGCTCAATGCGTTCGCTGGCGATGATGTCCTGGATAACGCGGAAAAAAGCAGCGATCAGGTACTGAGCGGCACCACCAGCAATGTCGAAGCGGGTCAGATTCTCACTGTCACGCTGGGCGGCCAGACCTACAACGCCACCGTCGGTGCTGACGGCAGCTGGAGCGTCACTATTCCTGCTTCCGCGCTGGCGGGACTCGCCGCAGGCACCACCACCATCGACGTCAGCGTCACTAACGCGGCGGGCACGACGACCACCGGCAGCCTGCCCATTACCGTCGCGGCAGCCGATCCCGGCACACCGGCTGCGCCGTCCATTAGCCTGAACCCGTTTGCGGGCGATAACCTGCTGGATAACAGCGAAAAAACCACGCCACAAACGTTGTCCGGCAGCACCAGCAATGTCGAAGCGGGCCAGCAGGTCAGTGTGACATTGGGCGGACAGAGCTATAACGCCACTGTGGGGGCGGATGGCAGCTGGAGCGTCTCAATTCCGGCTGCCGCACTCTCGGCGCTGGCTGCAGGCAGCAGCACCATTTCGGTCAGTGTGACCAGCGCCGCGGGCACGGCGGCTGCCGCCAGCCTGGGTATCCAGGTGCAGGCACCTGACACCACCCCTGGTGTGCCAGCCCTGACGATCGCCCCGTTTACCGGCGACGACGTGCTGAGCAACGCAGAAAAAACCAGCGATCAGACTCTTAGCGGCAGCACCACCAACGTCGAAGCCGGGCAGATCGTCACGGTTACCCTGGGCGGCCAGAGCTACAGCGGCAGCGTGGCAGGCGACGGTAGCTGGAGCATTACCGTGCCTGCTGATGCGCTGACCGCACTGGCATCCGGCACCACCACGGTGACTGCCACCGTTGCTAACCAGGCAGGAACCGCTGCCAGCGGTAGCCTGACCGTAAACGTAGAACCACCACTGACTCAGCCGGGTACGCCCGTTATCACCATCGATCAGTTTGCCGGTGATGACATTCTCAGCAATGCCGAGAAAAGCAGCGATCAGGTTCTTAGCGGCACCACCACCAATGTGGAAGCGGGCCAGGTTGTCACCATCACGCTGGGCGATCAGACCTACAGCGCAGTAGTGGATGCGCAGGGCAACTGGAGCGTCACGCTCTCGCCTGCGGCACTGAATGCGCTGGCAGCCGGTTCGGTGGCGATTTCCGCGGTCGTCACCAGCCAGGCTGGCATTGAAGCCAGTGAAAACCGCGCGATCAGCATTGATACGCCGGTCGTTCCGGGCCCGCCATCCGTCACGCTGGATGATTTTGCCGGGGACAACGTGCTGAGTAATGGGGAGAAAGCCACCGATCAGACACTCACCGGCAGCACCAGCAATGTTGAACCCGGTCAGCTGGTAACCGTCACCCTGGGCGGCCAGACTTACAGCGGCAGCGTTGATGCGCAGGGCAACTGGAGCGTTACTTTGCCATCGGCGGCCCTGAGCGCCCTGGCGGCAGGTGAAACGACGCTGACGGTTTCAGTCAGCAATGTGGCCGGTGATACCGTGACCGGCACGCTGCCCATCACCGTGGAAGCCCCTGTCACATTGCCGGGCGAACCCACCGTCACCATTGGTCAGTTTGCCGGGGATGACATCCTCAGCAACGATGAAAAAGGGACGGCCCAGACGCTCTCCGGCTCCACCACCAACATCGAAGCGGGCCAGACGGTGACCGTTACCTTCGGTGGCCAGACTTACCTTGGCACCGTCGATGGCAGTGGTAACTGGAGTGTAATTGTTCCGGCAGCCGCGCTGGGTAATCTGCCAGCGGGAGCTAATGCTATCAGCGTTACCGTCAGCAATGCCGATGGCGTGAGCACTACCGAAATCCGCGATATCGCGGTTGAGACGCCAGTAACGGAACCGGGCGTGCCGTCTCTGACCCTGAATGATTTCGCCGGCGACAACCTTCTGAGCAACGACGAAAAAGCGGTCGATCAGCTTGTCAGCGGTAGCACCAGTAATATCGAAACCGGGCAGATCGTGACGGTCACCCTGGGCGGTCAGACCTACAGTGCCAGCGTGCAGGGTGATGGCAGCTGGAGCGTCGCCGTGCCGTCAGCCGCGCTGAATGCGCTGGCAGCAGGCACCACCACACTGACCGTCTCGGTCAGTAATGCAGCGGGCGACACAGTCACTTCAACGCAGCCAGTCACTGTCGAAGCCCCGGTAACGCAGCCGGGTGAAGCCACCGTAACCATCGACGCCTTTGCCGGGGATGACATCCTCAGCAACAGCGAGAAAGCCAGCGATCAGCTGCTGAGCGGCACCACCACTAATATCGGTGAAGGCCAGCAGGTCACTGTCACTCTGAACGGAGAGACTTTTACCGCCACGGTCGGCGCGGATGGCAGCTGGAGCGTGTCGATTCCTGCCAGTTCACTGGCGGCGCTGACAGCCGGTAGCGCAGCCCTGAATGTGACGGTGACAGATCAGTCTGGTACTCAGATCACTGAAACCCGCGACTTCCTGGTGGAGTCCTCGGGCACCGGGCCAGGCACCCCGACGCTAACCCTCAATGCCTTTGCTGACGACAACATCCTGAGCAACGATGAGAAGCTGGAAGCGCAGGCGGTCTCCGGCAGCACCACCAACGTCGAGGCGGGCCAGATTGTCACGGTGACGCTGGGCGGCCAGAGCTACAGCGGAACGGTTGGCGCCGACGGCAGCTGGAACATTGCCATTCCGGCCGATGCACTCGGTGCGCTGGCAGCCGGTTCTGCCTCGCTGGTGGTCACGGTCAGCAACGCGGCAGGCACCACCGTCAGTGACACGCTGCCGATCACGGTTGAGCCGCCGGTTACCGAGCCGGGCCAGCCCACTATCACGCTCGATCAGTTCGCCGTGGATGACGTGCTGAGCAACGATGAGAAAACCAGCGATCAGCTGCTGAGCGGCAGCTCAACCAATGTCGAGGCGGGTCAGGTCGTGACCGTTACGCTGGGCGACCAGACTTACAGCGCCACGGTCGGCGCGGATGGCAGCTGGAGCCTGAGCGTCCCGGCCAGCGCGCTGGCGGCACTGACGGCGGGCAACGCGACTATCGCGGCCACAGTCACCAATCAGGCGGGCGTAACAGTCAGCGAAGATCGGGTGATTGCGGTGGAAGCGCCAGCGGAACCGGGTACGCCGACGGTGACGATCGCCCTGTTTGCCGGTGACGATCTGCTGGATAACAGCGAAAAAGCGCTGGACCAGACGCTGTCCGGCAGCACCAGCAACGTGGAGGCGGGCCAGACGGTCACCATTACCCTGGGCGGCCAAAATTACACTGCGCTGGTCAACGCGGATGGCAGCTGGAGCACGCAGATCCCCTCTTCGGCGCTCAGCGCACTGGCGGCGGGCAGCAGCACCATCGCGGTCAGCGTCACAACGGCGGCAGGCGCCTCAGCTACCGACACCCGCGATATTAACGTCGCCCCGGCGGCAGGCGAACCTGGCGTGGTCTCCATTAGTGAACCGGTCAGCGTGGATGGCTTCCTTAACCAGCAGGAGCTGAGCAGCGATCTGATCATCAGCGGCTCTGCGGTAGGCGTTAACCCGGGCCAGGCGGTGCAGGTTAACTTTAATGGCAATAATTACAGCGCGGTAGTGAACAGCAATGGCTTCTGGAGCGTCACTGTTCCGGCAGGCGATCTCACCACTATTACCGACGGCGTAAAACTGATTTCGGTCACCACCACCGACGCCACCGGCGCACTGCTGACCGACTCCGCTCAGCTGAATGTAGTCGCAGCCACGCTGCCGCAAATCACGCTGGAGGAGAGCGCAATCACCGATGGCCTTCTCAACCGGGTGGAAGCGGGCAGCGATCTGCTGATCGGCGGCAGCACCGGCAAAGCCGTGCCGGGCCAGCAGGTTGAACTGGAACTTAACGGTAAAACCTACAGCACCACGGTCAATCCTGACGGTAGCTGGAGCCTGGCGCTGCCGGCCGCCGATCTCGCCTTACTGCCACAGGGCGCCAACAGCCTGATCATTACCGCGATTGATGAAGCAGGCAACCGCGTGGACGAGACGCTCAACTTCAGCGTCGACACGCTGCCACCGAATCTGATTGTGGCAGAGGTCGCAGGCGGCGATGGCATTCTCAACAGCAGCGAAGTGGCTGCCGGTCTGCCGGTCAGCGGTTCAGGTGCGTTGCCGGGCGAAGTGGTTTCTGTCTCGCTGAATAACGTGAGTTATAGCGCCACCGTAGATGGGCAGGGCAACTGGACGGTGGATCTGCCGCCAGCGGCGCTGCAGGCCCTGTCAGATGGCAGCAGCTATACGCTGGTGGTTACGCTGACAGATGCCAGCGGTAACACCACCACCCAGACGCAGCCCCTGACGGTCAGCACGCAGTCTCCGGTTGCGACTGTTACCGCACCGGGCGGTGATGGCGTCCTGACCAACAACGAACTCACTACGCCGCTGCAAATCAGCGGAACCGGCACCCCGGGCGACAGCGTGACGGTGGAGTTAAACGGTAAGTCCTACACCGCCATTGTTGACGAAAACAGTAACTGGAGTGCATCCGTCCCGGTGGCCGATCTCGGCACGCTGACCAGTCAGACCTATCCGGTGACCGTCACCGTGACCGATCCGGCCGGTAACATCAGCACTCAGAATACGGAACTGCGGGTGGCTACCGCGGTGCCCGCTCTGACGCTCAACGATCTCAGTGATGATGGCGTGATCAACGTCAGCGACGCGCAGCAGCCGCTAATCGTCAGCGGAACCGGCGACGAAGGCGACATCATCCGCGTCACGCTGAATAACGTGGCCTACAGCGCCGTGGTGGCGCAGGGTGGCAACTGGAGTGTCACCGTTCCGGCATCCGACCTGGCAAATGTGCCCAACGGTACCCAACCGGTATCGGTAGTGGCGACAGACGCCGATGGTAATACCACACCAGCCAGCAGTTCACTGATTTTCGCCACCACACCGCCGTTGCTGGAAGTCTCCACGCCGGGCAGTGATGGTTATATCAATATCGCTGAACACACTCAGGATCTCACACTCGACGGACGCGGGGGGGCCCAGGGCGACACCGTCACGGTGAGTTTCAATGGCGAGACCTACACCGCCACCGTGGATACCGATGGCGCGTGGAGTGTTACGGTGCCCGCCGCGATTATCAGCCAGCTGGGTGACGCAACCTATCCGGTGGATGTGGTACTCAGCGATGCTTATGGCAACAGCAGCACCGTACCGACCAGCGTCACTGTGCTGGCGGCAACGTCGCCGGCGCTGACCATTAATCCCGTGACCGGCGATAATCAGGTCGACAGCGCTGAACAGCTCACCGACATTCTCGTCACCGGTAACGTCACCGGCGTACCGGCAGGTCAGCCGGTATTGCTGACCATTAATGGTCAGTCTTACGATGGCGTAGTACAGGCGAACGGTAGCTGGAGTGTGTCGCTGCCAGCCGGATCGCTGGGCGGTGCAGGCGATAAAACCTTCACCGTGGCGATTACCGATGTGGCCGGTAACCCGGCGCTGCCTGCTGAAGGGCAGTTCAGCGTGGTTACTTCACCCGTACCGTCGCTGTCGATTGCCCCAATCAGTGACGACAATGCGCTGAATGCCCTGGAGGCGCAGAGCGATCTTATCCTCAGCGGCGGTTCAGCGAACCTGCCGGCTAACAGCCCGATCAGCGTAACGCTGGTGACTGGCGGCACCGTCTACACCACCACAACCGATGAAACCGGTGCGTGGACCCTGACCGTGCCGGCTGCCGATCTGGCGACGCTGCCGCAGGGCACGACCACCGTTACCGTCTCTTCGGGTGATGTGCAGAACAGCCTGCCGCTGCTGGTGGCGACCGCGCCGCTGGCAGACCCGCAAATCAACACGCCATTCACTGACGGCATACTCAATACCGATGAAGCCAGCGCGGCGCAGACGCTGACCGGCACAGTCCTGCCAGGCCAGGCGGTCAGCGTGACCCTGGGCGGTACCAGCTATCCGGCCACTGTAGACGCGAATGGTGAATGGAGCGTGACGATACCCGCAGACAGACTGCAGGCACTTGCGCAGGGCAGCAATCCGATTACCGTGACGGTGAGTGATGAAGCGGGTAACAGCACCAGCATCAGCGAGCCGCTGATTGTTGATACCGGCGTACCGGCGCTGACCGTTAACCCGATTGCCACCGATGGCACGATTAATGAGGCTGAAACCGCCACCGATCTGACCCTCAGCGGCACCGTTACGCCAGGTAGTAGCGTCAGCCTTGCGCTGAATGGCCAGACCTATGACGCAGTGGTTGCCGCCGATGGCAGCTGGACCGCCACCGTGCCTGCTGCGAATCTGCAACAGTTGCCAGATGGCCGTTACGATCTCAACGTGACCGTCACCACCGTCAGCGGCAACGTCGCCACTACGCCAGTGTCGGTTACCGTGGATACCACGGCACCAGACTTCAGTATCGCTGCGCCCGCGGGTGATGGCGTGCTGAATATCGCTGAGCAGGCGGCAGGGTTCAGTTTCAGCGGCGCAGGCAGTGAAGGCGACCGCGTCAGTGTGACGCTGAATGGCGTGACCTACACCGGCACCGTTGATGGTGACGGAAACTGGGCGCTGGCTGTTCCGCCAGCGGCGCTTGCCGGTCTGACCAATGGCAGCAGCTATCCGGTGGTGGTCACCGTCACCGACGCAGCCGGTAACAGCAGCAGCCAGAACAGTGCCCTGACGGTTGCGACTACGCCGCCTCCGCTGGTCGTCGCGCCGGTCAGCGGTGATAACGCGCTGAACGTCGGGGAACTGGCAGAGCCGCTGGTGGTGAGTGGCAGTGGTCAGAATGGCGACGTGGTCACGGTCCAGCTCAATGACCAGCTCTACAGCACCACCGTTGGCGTTAACGGCCAGTGGACGCTGCAGATCGCCCCTGAAGCGCTGGCGGCGCTGCCTCCTGGCAGTAATCTGGTGACGGTGACGGAAACCAGTGCTAACGGGAATCAGAGCAGCCAGGTGGTTGATCTGAATGTGGCAACCGCGTCGGACGTGCAGCCTGTACTGACCATCGACAGCAGCACCTTCGCCGGTGACGGCATCGTCACGACAGCGGAGCAGCTGCAGCCGATAACGGTGCGCGGCAGCAGCACGAATGTCGAACCGGGCCAGCAGGTGATCATCTCCCTGAATGGGATCGAATACAGCGGTGTGGTCGAGGCCAGCGGCAACTGGAGCATTATTCTGCCTGCGGGCGCCCTGGCTGAGCTGGGAGAAGGCAACCAGACGCTGAACGTCAGCGTCATCAACGCCGTGGGTAACACCGCCAGCAGCCCGCTTGACTTCAGTGTGGACAACACCCTGCCGTCGATCGCGCTGGCACCCGTCAGTGACGACAACTACCTCAATGCGCAGGAATTGGGTGGCGCCGTCGTGGTCAGCGGCAGCACCAGCGGTCTGCCTGATGGCAGCATTGTTACCGTGCTGGCCAACGGCACCACTGTCAGTACCACCGTGACGGCAGATGGAAGCTGGAGCCTGACCTTACCGGCAGGCACCTTTACCGGATCGGCAGACGGCCCGCAGACCATCACCGCCACCGCCAGCGACGCTAACGGACAGCCGCTGGCGACCAGCGACGCTACCCTGACGGTGATCGCCAGCGCATTGCCGGTGGCGACCCCGGGCGTGGCCTTTGATGATGGCATTCTGAACGGTGAGGAAGCCGCCGCCGGTGGCGCGATCACTGGTAACACGGGCGTGACCGGCGACGGCCAGACCGTCGTCGTGACGCTGGGCGGCAACAACTACAGCGGCACGGTCGATGCCGCAGGCAACTGGCAGGTCGCCGTTCCGGCCGATGTCTTGTCTGCATTGCCGCAGGGCAATAGTGGCTACACCGTGGTCGTCAGTGATGTAGCGGGCAACAGCAGCCAGGCGGATGGCAACCTGGTGGTGGATACACTGCCTCCGGTGCTGAACTTCATTACGCCATCCGATGGCATCATTAACGCCGCTGAAAGTCAGCAGCCGCTGACGCTGACCGGCAGCAGCGAAGCTAACGCCCTGATTGTGGCCAGCTTCAACGGCACCACCCTGAGCACCACCGCTGACGTTAACGGCGTCTGGTCGCTGGAGCTGCCCGCCACGGTTTACACCGGGCTGGGCAACGGCAGCTATCCGCTGACCGTGACCGCCAGCGATGCGGCAGGAAATGCCACCACCACCAGCCGCGACCTTGCGCTGAAAGTGGAGCCAGGCACACTGCCGACCCTGACGCTGGATGCCTTTGCCGGTAACAACGTGGTCGATGGCGCGGAGCGCCTCACCGATCAACGTCTCTCCGGCACCACCACCAACGTCGAAGCGGGTCAGCTGGTTACCGTCACCGTTGACGGCACAGTCTACAGCGCCGCCGTGCAGGCGAGCGGGGCATGGAGCCTGATCGTGCCAGCCGGTGCGCTGGCCGCGATTAATGATGGCAGCGCCAGTTTTACCGTGGCGGTCAGCGATGTGGCGGGCAACACCACCACCAGCAATCTCACCTTTGACGTCAACAGCAATGCCTCTGGCCTGGCGATGGATGCCATCAGCGAAGATAACTACCTGAATGCGCAGGAGCTGGGTCAGGCCCTGATCGTCACCGGTACGTCGGTGAACGTGACAGAGGGCAGCACGGTCACGTTGCTGTTTAACAACATCAGCTACACCGCGCAGGTCTCGGCCAGCGGCCGCTGGACAGTGATCGTTCCGGCTGAGGCACTGACGGCGCTCGCCGATGGACCTTACACCCTGACGGTCACCGCAACGGACAGCGGCGGGGCGACCCTGAGCAGCGAGGCAGCGCTCAGCGTGCTGGCGACGCTGCCAGCACCGCAGATCGTCTCGGCCTTTGGCGATGGTCTGCTCAACAGCAGCGAGATCGCCACAGCACAAACCCTGAGCGGCACCACCGGCATAACCGGTGACGGCCAGACGGTGAGCGTGCTGCTGAATGGCGCAACCTACAACGGCACCGTCGACGGCAATGGCAACTGGCAGATCAGCGTGCCGGCTTCCGCGCTGGCCGGTCTGCCGGAAGATCTACTGAATTACACCGTCACAGTCCAGGATGCGGCGGGTAATACCGGCAGCAGCCAGGGCAGCGTGACGGTGGATCTGACGCCACCGACCCTGACACTGAATACGGTTGCGGGCGATAACAGTATCAATATTGCCGAAAGCACCGCGCCGATAGTTCTCAGCGGCAACAGCAATGCCGAAGCCGGACAGCAGGTCACCATTACCCTGAACAACCAGACCTGGACCACCACGGTTGACCAGAACGGCGAGTGGAATCTGACGCTGCCTGCGGGTTCGCTGGCCGGCATTCCGGCCGGGGCGTACATTCTGACCGTGACGGTCAGCGATGCGGCGGGTAACCCGGTAACCGAAACCCGTGAAATCACCGTGGCAACGGCGTCGCTGGCCGTCAGCATAGACACCCCGTTTGGTGATGGTTATCTGAACCTGGCGGAACAGGGGGTCGGTCAGACGCTGACCGGCAGCACCGGTGTAGCAGGCAATGGCCAGACCGTCAGCGTGACGCTGGGCGGGAATGATTATTCCGCTACGGTGGATGCGCAGGGTAACTGGACGCTGACCTTAACAGCGGATCAGGTGCAGACGCTGGGCGAGGGGGTTACTACGCTGGTGGTCAATGCCAGCGATGCCGCGGGTAACAGTGGTTCGCTGACCAGCGCCGTTACGGTCGATCTCACGCCGCCAGTGCTGACCGTCAATGCCATCGGCGGCGACAACATCATCAATTCGGTAGAGGTGCTGGAAGCGGTCGCCATCAGCGGCAGTGCGTCGATAGCGGACGCCGGACAGACGGTCACCGTCAGCTTCCAGAACGTCGATTACACCACTCAGGTGCTCTCTGACGGCACCTGGGAGGTGACACTGCCAGCCAGCGTCGTGCAGGGGCTGGCAGACGGCAACTACACCGTTGCTGTCTCGATGACCGATGCCGCGGGGAACCCTGCCACGGCCACCCAGACCCTGACGCGTGATGCTGACACTCTGAACCTGCCAACCCTGACCATCGGGACCATCAGTGATGATAACTTCCTTAATCAGGCGGAGTCGCTACAGGATCTGAACATCGGCGGCACCAGTAACAACCTGGCGGAAGGCCAGCTGGTGACGGTGACGCTGAATAACATTCAGTACAGCGGCACGGTGGCAGCCGATGGCAGCTGGACGGTGACCGTTCCGGCCGCCGATCTGGGTAATCTGCCGGATGGCGATCAGCTGCTGGTCGTGGTCTCAGCGGATACGTCTGGCAATCCGGCCAGCGCCAGCACCAGCCTGGTCGTGCTGGCCAGCGAGCAGGTTCAGCCGACGCTGACCATGAACGTGGTAGCCGGCGATGATGTGATTAACGCCACCGAGGCCACAGCGGATGTCGCGGTCAGCGGCAGCAGCACCCTGCTGGCAGCGGGTACGCTGGTGACGGTGTCGTTTAACGGCACTGACTACAGCACCACGCTCGACGCTGACGGCAACTGGACGGTGAATGTGCCGTCTGCTGCCTTTACCAGCGTGGCTCCGGGCAGCACGCAAATCTTTACCGTGACCGCCACTGATGTCGCAGGCAATCCGGCGACCGCCACTCAGGAGGTTAGTTTCATTACCACACCGCCTGCGCTGACGAATATCACGGTCGATGCGGGAGATGCCCTTAACCTGGCGGAGTCGCTGCAGGATCTCACCATCAGCGGCAGCACCACGGGCGCATTGCCGGTGACCGTGACGCTGAATAACGTCAGCTATACCACCACGGCCGATGCCGACGGTAACTGGTCACTTACTATTCCGACCGCTGACCTGCAGCAGCTGGCGGACGGCCCCAATGCGATTACCGTTTCGGTCACCGACGCGGCGGGCAATATCACCACAGACAGCACCACGTCACTGGACGTAGCGTTTAATACCCTGCCAGCGCTGACGCTGAATACGCCGTTTGGCGATGCGCTGATCAGTGCGGCAGATGCGGAAGGGGCGTTAACGCTGAGTGGTGACAGTACCAATCTGCCGGAAGGCAGCGTGGTGAACATCTCTGTAGGCGGGCAGAACTTCAGCACCACCACGGATGCCAGCGGTAACTGGACGCTGAACCTGGCACCGGGCGCGCTGACGGGCCTGGCCGATGGATTGACACAGGTGGTGGTCAGCGCCGCGGATGGTGCCGGTAATCCGGCGCAGGTTACCGCAGGCGTTGAGATCCTGCAGAGTGATCCTGTTTCAGCCGCCTTCGACACGACACTGTTCGGCGATAACATCATTAATATCAGCGAAGCAGGCTCCGTTCAGCTGGTCACCGGCACCTCCACCGTCGTGCCGGGCCAGACCCTGAGCGTCACGGTAGGCGATGACAATATCCCGCTGTCGGTGACGGTCGATGCCAATGGCAACTGGACTGCCAGCCTGCCCCCAGAGTTCATCGCCAGCCTGGGAACCGGTGAACACACGCTGACCCTGATTACCACCGATCGGGCCGGTAACAGCATTGAAACGACCAAAACGTTCGTCGCTGCGATTACGCCGATTGCTAATCCAACGCTGGATACGCCATTTATTGATGGCCGTATCAATGCTGAGGAGGCCGCCGCAGGCGGATCACTGACCGGTGCGGTAAACATTGATAATGCCACCTCGGTTACGGTAGCCGTTAATGGCACGGTCTATTCCGCTACGCTCAGTGCGGATGGTTCGCGCTGGTCGCTGGATCTGCCGCCTTCTGTATTGCAGTCATTGCCGGATGGCAACTGGCCGGTGAGCGTGACGGTTACCGATGCGAACGGCAACGTCGGCAGCACCAGTGGCACTGTGCTGGTGGCCGTGAATGCGCTGCCGGACGTGACGCTGAACCTGCCGTTTGGAGACGGTGCGCTGAACGCAGCAGAGGCGGCCGGTGAACAGATCCTCAGTGGCACAACCGGCATTACCGGTGCCGGACAGACGGTAACGGTGCTCATCTCCGGCTTTAACAACGGTCAGCCGCTGGCAGCCACGGTGCAGACCGATGGCAGCTGGTCTCTGGCCCTGTCGCCAGCGCAGTTAGCCACCTTCACCAGCGGCACCCACACCATTACCGTGACGGCGACCGATATCGCGGGTAACAGCGACGCGACGGCGCAGAACGTGGTGACAGAGGTGGCGCTGCCTGTGCCGACCTTCAACCCAGGCGCATTTGGCGGCGACAACCTGCTGAACATCAGTGAAGCCGCGGCAGGGGTGACCCTGACCGGCACCACCGGCAGTGTCGGGGCGAACCAGGCTGTCAGCATTACCGTGGATGTCAACGGCAGCCTCTATTCTGGCACGGTGGCAAGCAACGGTAACTGGACTGTTAACATTCCTGCCAACGCCCTGAGTTCACTGGGTGACGGTGCGCAATCACTGACGGTTAACGTCGTGGATGCGGCGGGCAACAGCGCATCGGCGCAGCTGCCGTTCACCGCAGATCTCAGCGCGCCGCAGCCTGCGGTCAATCCGGAATTCCTTGGCAGTTATGTGAATGGCGGCGATGTGGCCGCGGGAGTTACGCTGAGCGGAACCACCGGTGAGGCGGGCGCGAATCAGACTGTGCAGCTTACGCTTGGCGGCACAACCTATTCCGCGACAGTGGATGCCAATGGTAACTGGACGGTGCCACTGACAACGGCGGAGCTTTCACTGCTGCCGGATGCCACCTATCCGGTTACCGTGACAGCAACCGATGCGGCGGGCAACAGCACCACCATTAACAGCTCGCTGGTGCTCGACACCACACCACCGGTGCTTAATGTTGCCGCCTTTACCGGTGACAATGCGCTGAACTACGCCGAGAGCATTCAGCCGCAGAGTCTCAGCGGCACCGCAGCGGGAGCCGAGCCGGGATCAGTGGTTTCGATCTCACTGAATGACACGCTGCTTGGCACCGCGATAGTGACAGCCAACGGCAACTGGAGTGTAACGCTGACGCCAGAACAGATGGCCACCTTTGGTCCATCGACGACCCTGGCGCTGGCAGTGACCGATCTGGCAGGCAATACCGCCAACGGCACGGTTGCGCTGACGGTAGATCTTACCCCACCGCCAGGGCCGCTGGTCACGCTGGGCACGGTGTCGGGCGACAACATCATCAGCACTCAGGATGTAGCGGGCGGTGTGGTAGTGAGTGGCACCTCCGCTAACCTCGGCGCGGGTGGGGTAGTGACGGTGTCGATCAATGGTCAGGAGTACGCGACTACGCTGGATGGGTCGGGCAACTGGTCAACGGCGGCATTGCCGGTCAGCGCCTTTGGCAATGCGGACGGCAGCGTCGCCATCACGGTGAATGCTACCGATGGCACTACCCCTGTGACCACCAGCGGTAACGTGCTGATCGACCTTACGCCACCGGCACTGACTCTCAATCCGTTTACCGGTGACAACCAGGTCAATGGCAATGAAAGTGCCACCAGCCAGGCCATCAGTGGCACCGCCGATCTCAGCGAAGTGGGTCGCACGGTGGTGGTGACCTTCAATAATCAGACCTACAACGCCGTGGTGCAGAGCAACGGCACCTGGTCCACAACGGTTCCTGCCAGCGCGATGCAGGCTCTTCCCGATGGCAGCTCGCCGGTGATCACCGCGCAGCTGGCGGATGCGGCCGGTAACGTGACGACGACCACCCAGACGGTGACGGTGGATACCGCTGCACCGCTGGTCCAGGTCGACGCGTTCCTCGGCGACAACGTGATCAACGCCGCTGACCTGGTGCTAAGCCAGGTGCTGACCGGCAGCGCGCAGGGGGCTGAAGGCCAGACCATCGGTCTCTATCTGGGCGATGCCGCGCCGATCGCCACCGCGACGGTGGGTGCTGACGGACGCTGGAGCATCGATCTCGCGCCGGATGTCCTGTCGAGCCTCACTGAAGGCGCGCTGGTGTTTGGCGTGCGGGTCAATGATGTAGCCGGAAACCAGACCGACGCCACGCTGACGGTCAACAAAGTGGTCAATAGTGCGCTGACGCTGGTGGTCGACTCGGTGTTTGGCGACGGCACGCTCAGCGCGCTGGATACCACGGTGGCGCAGACTATCTCCGGGGTTGCGACCTCGGCGGGTGTGGGTGCCACGGTATCGGTGGTGCTGGGCGGCACAACGCTCTCTGCGTCAGTGGGCCAGGATGGTAAATGGGCCATCGTGGTGCCGCCTTCGGTGCTGGGCCTGTTAAGCGATGGCAATCTTGCGCTTGATGTCACCCTGACCGATGCCGCGGGCAACACCCGCACCGTCGGTGAAACCGTCACCGCGATTGTCGATGCGGTGCCGGTGGTTGGCGCGCTCACCGGGCTGTTTGGCGGTGATAACCTGCTGAACATTGCGGAAGCCGCTGCCGGACAGCTGGTCAGTGGCGTGATAGAAAATGCGGCGGTGGGTTCCCAGGTGACGGTCACCTTTGGCAGCAAGAGTTACAGCACGACGGTGCAGGCGGGTGGAGTGTGGAGCGTTAACCTGCCGGGCAGCGATCTGACCTCTCTGCTGGATGGCAATCTGACGCTGGGCGTCAGCGTCAGAGACGTGGCGGGTAACGTCGCCTCCAGCAGCGCATCCATCGGCATCTTTACTCAGACGCCATCAATTTCGCTGACCTCACTGTTTGGTGATGGGGTGCTGAACCTGGCCGATATCGCCACCGGACAGGTGATCAGCGGGGTGGTGAACAACGTCGCGCAGGGCAGTGTGGTGACGCTCTCGGTTGGCAACAGCCAGGTGACCGCCACCGTGGGTGCGGGCGGGGCGTTCAGCGCCACAGTGACGCCAGATATTCTGGGCACGCTGGCGCAGGGCAACCTGACGGTGGGCGCGTCGGTAACGGATGCGGCGGGCAATACCGCCAGCACCAGCGCCGGTATCCGGGTCGATACGCTGCTGCCGACCATCACCGTGAATCCGCTGTTTGGCGACGGTCTGCTGAACGTGGCGGATTCGCTGGTCACCCAGGTGATCGGTGGGGTGATTGGCGGCGCGGAAGCGGGATCGCGCGTGGTGGTGTCGGTAGGTTCACAGCAGTTGGTGACGGCGACCGATGCCAATGGCAACTTTAACGTCTCGCTGACGCCAGCGCTGTTGCAGGGGATTGCAGATGGCAATCTGACCGTGGGCATCAGCGTCACCGACAGCGCGGGTAACACCAACAGCACCACGGCCGGGGCACTGGTCGGTATTCACAACCTGCCGAAAGTTACCCTCAATCCGCTGTTTGGCGACGGCGTGCTGAACCTGGCGGAGTCGCTGGTGACTCAGACCATCAGCGGCACGGTCTCCGGGCTGGCTGCGGGTAGCAGCGTCAGGCTGGCAATTGGCAGCACCATCGTCAACGCGCAGGTCAACGCGGATGGCAGTTTCTCAACCGCCGTCTCGCCAGCGATTCTGTCAACGCTGCTGAACGGTAACTTCACCGTCAGCGCGGCCGTCACCGATCCGGTCGGTAACGTCAGCAGCACCAGCGCGGGCGTGTCACTGGGACTGTTCCAGCCGACGCTGTCGGTGAATACGGTGTTTGGCGATGGCGTGCTGAGCGCCGCGGATCTGGCCTCTAACCAGACCCTGAGCGGGACGTCCAGCCTCTCTGCCGGTTCAACCGTCAGCGCCACGCTGAATGGCCTGACCTACACCACCAAAGTGGTCAGCGGCGGCAACTGGAGTATTACCGTCCCGAAAGCGGATCTGGTTGCTATCACTGACGGCAGTAAAACCGTCACGGTCACCGGCACCGATGCCTACGGTAACGTGGCAAACAGCAGCGGAACGCTGAGCGTCATCAGTCAGTCGACGCCGGTGGTCGCCATTACCTCGCTGTTTGGTGACAGTGCACTGAGCGCGGTGGATGTGAAAACGGCGCAGACCATCAGCGGCACCGCCAGCAACGCCGAGGGATCGGTCGTGCGTGTCACGCTGGGTGGCCAGACTTACAGCACGACGGTGAGCAGCAACGGCAACTGGAGTCTCTCTGTTCCGGCGGCTAACCTTGCTGCCATTACTGACGGTCTGCAGACCGTCACCGCCAGCGTGACCAACGGTGCGGGCAGCATTGGCAACACCTCGGCGTCGCTGGGTGTGGTCAGTCACACCACGCCAACGGTCAGCGTCAACAGCTTCTTTGGCGGCGATGGCTACCTCAATATTGCGGAAGCCAACAGTACTGAAACCATCAGAGGAACCAGCACCAACGCGGCGGGCGGCACGGTCACGGTAAACGTGGCGGGCAATATCCTCACCACTACTATTGGTGCGAATGGCGCCTGGAGCATCATCGTGCCGTCAGCGACGCTGAAAGGGATCGCCGATGGTAGCCATCCTCTCACCGTCACGGTGGCGGATATTGGCGGCAACACCGCAACCAGCACCAGCAGCTTTACCGCGCTGTCGCACAATCAGCCGCTGGTCGGGGTCGATCCGGTGCTGAGCATCGTCGGTTCTTTACTGGCGGGTCTGGTGGTGCAGGGGGGATCGCTGAATGCCGCGCAGGGCTCGAAAGTGAACGTTACGCTGCTGCTCTCCAACGGCAACAACGGCCCGACGCTGAACACCACGACCGATGCGCTGGGGCGTTACGCGGTTAACTTCTCACCTTCACTGCTGTCGGTGGGTGGCCTGCTGCTGTCGCTGGGAACGCTGGCGAAAGTCACGATTACCGACGCGGCCGGTAACAGCTACTCGACCACCAATACCCTGTTGCTGGGTGCGCTGCTGCCGGTAACGCTGGCGGCAAACGAATCGGTTGCGCTGTTCTCGGTGGCGGACGACAGCGCCACTGTCGCCAGCGCGGAGACGCAGCATAACAGCAGCACCAGCAGCGACGAGAGCAGCGCCCATGTGGCGGTGGCTTCCACGTTGATCACCGAAGCGGATACCGTGACGCCAGTCAGCAGCAGTGAAAACGCGGCGGCAAATGACGCCGCGGTGGCAGCGACACCGGCAGAGGAGGCGGGTTACACCATCGGCGGCGTCGTGATTACGCTGGCCGATGGCAGCACCATTGAGGGGGCGACAGTGACCGGCAGCAGCGGGGCGGATATCGTGACGGTCAGTGACCTTAACTTTACCCATATTGATGGCGGCGCAGGCACCGATACCCTGGTGCTGAATGGTGAGCATCTCAATCTGGATCTCACCGCGCTGGGCCTGAAGGTCGAACACATTGAGGTGCTCGATTTGGGTAAAACCGGAACCAACTCCGTGAAGCTCGATCTCAATGAAGCACTCAATATCACGGATAAGCAGAGTGACGATTTGCTGATCAAAGGCGCAGATGGCAGCCAGGTGACACTGGCTAACAGCAACGGCGGAATCTGGGAAGTGACGGGCGAGCGTACCGTTGAGGGCAGAGTCTTTGAGATCTACCACAACTCGGCGCTGACCAGTGATAACACCCTGGGCGATGTGCTGGTGCAGCAGAACCTGCAGGTTCATGTTGTGTAGTGACTGAAAGGTCTGTTCAGAAGATGAATAGAGCGGGTGCGAAAGCACCCGCTTTTTTTTGTTTTAGTCACGTGATAATTGCATTTTCCAGATTATCGCCACTATTCATTAGCAGAATGAAAGATTAGGGTAAGCGCAACAAACGGCGTCACGCCGTAAAATCAGCATTCTGACTCTATTTGTCGCTTTTATTAGCGTCCTGTTTATCAATCCTTGTTACCTGCGGGTAATCAGTTCCGACCAGCGGAAACGGGCAGCTTCAGCTGTCCCACTACCATGTCGTCAGACTAAACGATCGGTTTATCCGATCGTTTTTGTCTGCGTTTCTGTTCTGAACTGAGGTTACCTATGTCATCACGCGATACGCTTCGTACCATCCGGCTCGAATCCATTTTCCAGACGGCGGTGAGCGATTTTGCCGTCGCCGATAGCGCTGTGCCCGCCATTGCGCCAGCCGCTACGCAAAGTCTGAGCCTTCCTTTCGCCACGCCGGGCCAGAGCCTGCCGATCACCACGCTCTCCACCGAGTCACTGCATAGCAGCCCGCTCAACGACAGCACACTGGCTGTCAGTGCGGTCAAAAGTTCGCCGCCCGCTATGCTGCGACCCTATGAACCGATCGCCAGTGATGGCGTGATCGCTGGCTGGGAAGCGCAAAAGCCGGTGCATCTGCGCGGCCGTGCGGAAGGAGAAGCGGGCTCCACCGTCACGCTGACCTTCAACGATCAAAGCTGGCACAGCACCGTCAATAAGTGGGGCTACTGGAACGCCTCAATGCCGGCTGATACGCTGAAAGGCGTAGCGGATGGCAATCACACGCTGACGCTGACCATTACCGATAAAGCAGGGCAAAGCACGGCAACCACCGTAGATTTTGGTCTCTATACCGACCGCACGATTAAACCTACCCTGACCGTGGACACGGTCAGTGGTGACAACGCGGTGAGTATTGCTGAGAGCATTTATGGCGTCGAGATTAGCGGCAGCGCAACGCACTTGCCGGTGGGGTCGGTGCTGAAACTGACGCTGGGTACGCAAACCACCACCGCCAGCATGGGAAATGACGGTAAGTGGTATGGCACATTTCATGAAAGCGATATGCAGGCGCTGAAAGACGGGGTCTACAGCCTGAAAGTCACGGCGACCGATCCCAATGGAAAAACCGCCACCGAATATCACGATCTGACGCTGATCACCCATCTGAGTAGCCTGCCAAAAATTACCTTTGATAAGGTCACTGCGGACGATGTGATAAACCTGGCAGAAAGCCAGCAGGATCTGCTACTGAGCGGCACGCTCTCCACCGTCATGCCGGGCCATCGCCTGGTGATCACGGGTGCCAACCAGAAAGATTATGCCGCCACCATAGGCGATGATGGACACTGGCAGGTGGTGATCCCGGCAGCGGATGTGCACGCCTTTATCAACGTTGGGGAAATCCGCGCCTGGTCGATCGACGGGGCCAAAAACTACATCGACGTCACGCATGAGCTGAATATCCACACCGGTTTTATTCCGATCTACACCGAAATGGATATCGGCGGTGACATGACGCTTAACTATCAGGAGGCGCAGCACGATCTGAGCTTCTACGTTGAAGGCGCCAACACCCTGGAGATCAACGGTAAAACCTACCAGCCCGATGCCAAAGGTATGGTAACACTGACCTCCAGCGAGCTGCTGGCACTGCCGGATGGCCCGGTCGCCGCCACCTTTCACCGCTGGGATGAATATGGCAACAGCGACACCCAGACCAGCGATAAACTCTTTACCGTAGCCGTGCACCAGCGGCCAACGCTGACCCTGGACACGGCTTTTGGTGATAACAAAATTGATGCTGCCGATGTCAACAGCTGGCATCTGATTCAGGGCAGCTCCAGTCATCTGCAACCGGGCAGCCTGGTGGAATTAACGCTGGGCGATCAGCACTACAGCGCCAGTGTAAAAGCCGATGGCGGCTGGGCGCTGACCATTCTGGCCGGGCAGCTGGCACCGCTGGACGATGGTGAGTACCAGATGACAGTCAGCGGCAAAGACAGCGCCGGTAATCTGGCCAGTGCCAGCCAGACGGTGCAGGTGGCATCACATACCGAAAGTGCCAATCCGCTGGAGGGTCAGACGGTGGACCAGCTGCTGGAGACCGTCAGCCTGACCCAGCAGGCGGAGACGGCGCACGTGGCGCAGGCATCTTCTGCCGCCGCCGCACCGCAGGAAAGCCAACTGTTCTCCGATATTCCTTATACGCTCGCCGACCACCTGCTGCAGCATCCTGCGGCACACCCCCTGGTCTGACGCTGACACATTAGTAAACGCACTGCCTTCCGGACAGGTCTGTTAAGCCTGTCTGGATTGGCGCGAGCTCGCTCAGTGGTTGCTTTTCGTTCGTTCAGCAGAAATATTAACGATTTCATCTGTTTTTAGCAGGAATAAGCGCGGGATCTGATCTAATAATGTTAAAGGTCGTTTAGCGTCTCGCTTGCGAACCATAAATAAAATAACGCAGTAAATCTGTCAGACGCTGAGTAGTACCCCTTTTTGCTCGCTTTGTTCACCAGGAAAAACACCATGATGATAAGAACCCCTGTTGGTATGGATAATGAACAAAGCGCGATTAACTTTTTTGTTGTGCGCCCTGAGTGGCGTTGCAGTGCACGCGGCCTTTGCCGCACCGTTACCTAAAGCCGAATTTAACTGGCGCGCCGCGCCCACCGAAGAGCAGATTGCCAGCTTAACGCTGCGCGACGCCATTCTTCGGGCCTTCGCCCGCAATCCGAAAATCTCGGAAGCGGCGGCACAGATCCACATCGGTGAGGGGGATCTTGATGCCGCCCGCAGCGCCTGGTATCCGCAGATCTCACTGCAGGGCGCGGCGGGACGCTCTCATCAGACCGACTCCGCCGGGAGCCTGAACAATAACGGCTCCGGTGGCATCACGCTCAGCCAGCTGCTCTACGACTTTGGCCGCACCGGCAGCGCCATCGATGAGCAGCACGCGCTGTCGGATGCTTATCGTTACAGCCTGTTCGACTCGATGACCACCGTGGCGGAAGATACGCTGCAGGCCTACCTCGAAGTCAAACGTTACCAGGCGCTGGCAGAAACGGCGCATACCAATATTGCCTCGCTGAAGCGCGTGCGGGATATCGCGAAGCTGCGCGCCGATGCCGGCCTCAATTCCCAGTCCGACGTGCTGCAGGCGGAAACACGCATCGCCGCGATGCAGGCTACGCTGGAGCAATATCGTGCACAGCACCGTTCCGCCACCGCGCAACTGACCGTGCTGACCGGCGTGGTCCCCGCTACGCTGCCTGAACTGCCCCAGGCGCTGCTTAAGCAGCAGATCACCCTCGACAAAATCGCCTATGAAAGCAGCGCGGCGGTGCGCAGTGCGCAGTCGAAGCAGGAAGCCGCTCGTGAACGGGTGCGCCAGGCAGAGTCCGGTCACTGGCCGACGATTAAAGTGCAGGCGGGCCGGACCCGCTATGAAAACGATCGTCAATCTTACTGGGATGATGAAGTGCAGCTGCAGGTGGAAGCGCCGCTTTATCAGGGCGGCCTGGTGAATGCGAAAACCCAGTCAGCGGAGGGCGATCGTGAAGCGGCGCAGGCCGCTATTCAGCAGGCTAAGCTCGCCATCAATCAAAACGCCTCTACCGCCTATGCCGACATGATTGGCGCGCAGCAGCGGCAGGCTGCCGGGGAAGTGCAGCTGGCCAGCGCCGACCATACCCGTAATGTCTACGCCGATGAATATCGCCTGAGTAAGCGCAGCCTGAACGATCTGCTTAGCGTGGAACAGGATGTGTTTCAGGCTGACAGCTCACGTATCACCGCGCTTTACGATGGCTGGGACGCCACCGTGCGTTATGCCGCCGCGGTAGACAATCTGCTCGATATCATGGGTATCGATCGCCAGCAAAGCAGCGGCGATCTCCTTCCTTCGCTGCAATAGCGATAAGGCATTAATAATGAGTACATCAACCCTGAATACCGATAACTGGATTGCCGCCATGCTGCGCGTAGCCGCGCGATTCGGTAAACCTGCCGATGGCAAAACCCTGCGTCAGCAGATGCGCTGGTTTGAACATCTGCCGGTGTCACAGCAGCTGGAACGACTCTCCGGCCTGCTGGGACTGCATCTGACCATGGTGCCGCAGAACAAACTGCGCTGGCGTCAGGAGATCACCCCGGTGGTGCTGGTGCTGGAGAATGCCAGCGTGGCGGTGCTGGAGAGCATCGATTCAGACAACAGCGCGCGCTACTGGCTCAGTGAGGGCGGCGATGTGGTGCGTGAAAGCGCGTTATCAGAACTGCTGGCACGCGCCCAGGGCGATGTCGGCGTGATTGGCGTAGCGGCGCGTGGCCGTGATGCGCGCATCGACGAATTCGTTCAGCCTTATGAACCACACTGGTTCTGGAAAAATTTTCGCGGTATGGGCCGCCGTATCACGGAAATTTCGCTGGCCTCGGTGATCAGTAATGTGCTGGCACTGGCCGGTATTCTCTTTTCGATGCAGGTCTACGATCGGGTCATCCCGGCCCAGTCGCAGTCCACGCTGTGGGTACTGTTTGTCGGCGTGCTGATCGCTGCGGCCATTGAGTATCTGATCCGGCTGATGCGGACCCAGGTGTCAGACTTAATGGGCAAACGCATCGACCTGAAAGTCTCGGCCATGCTGTTTGCCCGGGCGATGAGCATACGTAATGAGGCGCGTCCGAAATCGACCGGTTCGTTTATCTCGCAGCTGCGTGAGATCGACCAGGTGCGTGAGCTGCTCACCTCGACCACGGTAGGCGCAGCGGCCGATCTGCCGTTTGTTATCCTGTTCCTGTTTATTATGTCGTTTGTTGGCGGCTGGCTGGTGCTGATTCCGCTGGCAGCGATCCCGCTGATCGTCATTCCCGGTCTGCTGGTGCAGATCCCGATGGCGCGGCTGGCCAAAGAGGGGCTGCGCGAGGGCGCGCTGCGCAATGCGGTGCTGGTAGAGACCATTGAAGGGATTGAGGATATCAAGGCGCTGCAGGCGGAACCCTATTTTCAGCGTCAGTGGGAGCAGACGCACGAAGTCAGCGCCTCAATCAGTAACCAGCAGCGGTTGTGGGGCGCGCGTCTCACCGGCTGGGCCTCGACTGTGCAGCAGCTCACCTATGCGGGCATGCTGGTATTTGGTGTCTATCTGGTGCTCGATTCGCAAATCACTACCGGTACGCTGGTTGCCTGCAGCCTGCTCTCATCACGCACCATCGCCCCGCTGATGCAGCTGACCATGGTTTTCTCGCGCTGGCAGCACGCCAAAATGGCGATGAAAGGGCTGGATGAGTTGCTGAAAAAGCCGCTTGATCAACCTGAAGCGACGACGCTGGCACACTGCCCGACGCTCACCGGCCAGTACGATCTGCGCAATGTGCACTACAGCTATGACGAAGAGAATGAAAAGAATGTGCTCAACGTTCAGCAGCTGCAGATTAAGCCCGGCGAGAAGATTGCCATACTGGGCAAAGTCGGAGCAGGGAAATCGACGCTGCTGAAGATCCTCGCCGGTCAGGCGCTGGCTACGCAGGGCAAAGTGATTGTCGATGGCGTCGATATTGAGCGTATCGATCCCACCGATTTACGTCGTCAGCTCGGCTGGCTGTCGCACGACTCCCGCCTCTTTTTTGGCACGCTGCGGCAGAATCTGATGCTGGGCAATCCCCATGCCAGCGAACAGGAGATGCTGCAGGCGCTGCGCATCAGCGGCGCGCTGTCGCTGGTCCAGCAGGATGCCGCCAGCCTGGACCGCATTATCAATGAAGGCGGGCGCGGGCTTTCGGGCGGCCAGCGTCAGATGGTGATGCTGAGCCGGTTGATCCTGCGTCAGCCGCAGGTGGTGTTGCTGGATGAACCCACTGCGGCGATGGATGAACAGCTGGAGGAGCATGTGATCCGTCAGCTACAGGGCTGGATCAGCGGCCGGACGCTGGTGCTGGTGACGCACCGTCCGGCGCTGCTGAAGATGGTCGATCGTATAGTGGTGATGGATAACGGCCGGATTGTGGCCGACGGCCCGCGCGACGAGATCCTGCGCCGTGCGACGACACCCGCGTCGGCACCGTCGCCAGGTAAAGGAGACACCGCATGAGCCTGGTTATTGTTGATAAAGATCTTGCCCGTCATGAACGCCGGACATCGGCGATTATCTGGCTCTGCACCGCCGCGCTGGCGATTTTTCTCATCTGGGCGCACTTTGCCATTCTGGATGAGGTCACGGTCGGCACCGGTAAAGTCACCCCTTCCAGCCGCGCGCAGGTGATCGACAGCCTGGATGGCGGCATCGTCAAACAACTTAACGTGCATGAGGGCGACATTGTCGAAAAAGGGCAGGTGCTGGCGACCCTCGATCCGACACGCTTCCAGTCGAACTTCGGCGAGGCGCAGGCCAAAGTGCGCACCCTGCGCGCCTCGTCCGAGCGGCTGGAGGCGGAGCTGTCGGGCACGCCGCTGACATTCAGCGCCGAAACGCTGAAGGAGCCGAACCTGGTGACGCGCGAACGGCAGCTCTACGAGTCGCGACGCCGTAATCTCACCGAAACCATCAGTAATCTGCAGCAGTCGCTGCGACTGGTGCAGGATGAACTGCGCCTGACGGAACCGCTGGTTGCCAAAGGCGCAGCAGGGCAGGTCGAGGTGATTCGACTGCGTCGTCAGGTCAGCGATCTGCGCGGCAAAATCGATGAGGCGCGCAATGACTATCTGGTGCGCGCCCACGAAGAGCAGGTGAAAAACAATGCCGAACTGGATGCGCAACTGCAGGTTGCTGCAGGCAAAGAGGATCAGCTGACGCGTGCCACGCTCTATTCACCGGTGCGCGGCATTGTTAAAGATATTCAGGTCACCACGGTCGGTGGGGTACTGGAGCCTGGCGGCAAACTGATGGAAATCGTCCCGCTGGAGGATCAACTGCTGATTGAGACGCGCATCAATCCACGCGATATCGCTTATATCCGGCCCGGTCTGGCGGCTACCGTCAAAGTGACCGCCTATGACTCCTCTATCTATGGCGATCTGCACGGCGAAGTTGAAACGGTGTCGCCAGATACCCTGCAGGATGAGGTAAAACGTGATCAATATTACTATCGTGTTTATGTTCGTACCCAGAAAGCCGAGCTGACTAACCGTGCCGGACGAAAATTCCCGATCGTGCCCGGTATGGTGGCCAATGTAGAGATTAAAACCGGTCAGAAATCGGTTATGGATTATCTGATTAAGCCCCTGAATAAAGTCAAAGAATCGATGCGCGAGCGCTGAAAATCCGCACCAGCTAAAATATCCGCCTGCTTAATTACGGTGATAAATTAACATGGCGGATATTTGGGCAGTCAGGGCGCAAAGTGTGCGTATTTTAACAATATGTGCGGAAACAGGCCGTAGTTAATTTAACCCTGTTAAGAAAGTTTACGAAAATATAACGGAACGGCAAACAGCAGGCAAAAAAATGCCGGACAACTTGTCCGGCGGGAAATAATAAGTTGTACATCTCATTCGGGGAGAATGAAGGTAATAATGGAATAAATGATGATAGCGGGGTCTATTCTATTACCAGATGCCGTATAAGTTTTATCATTCAGTGCTTCGGAATACTCTGATGTAACCTGTTGATAACATAGCTCTCTGAATCGGTTTATCGATTTGTGCGCCATTTTTTATCGATCCGTGCTGGTTATTAGTTCCCCGTTATTTACATTATGAAATAACTGTTTCGACGTATGAAACACTTTTGGAAATTTAGTAGCATTTTCCTGGTGGATTATTGCCCGTTATAAAACAACAATGGCCTGCCGGCTGAATTTTTAATCATTCAGTTAGCAGTGGCAAATAATAAAGGCACATAACAGAGGGTAATAAAATGAAACGTCGCGTTCTCTCCCTGATGATCCCTGCGTTGCTGGTTGCAGCAGGATCAGCAAACGCAGCTGAAATCTATAACAAAGACGGCAACAAATTAGATCTCTTTGGTAAAGTTGACGGTCTGCACTACTTCTCTGATAACGATGGTTCTGATGGCGATCAGTCTTACGTTCGCTTCGGCTTCAAAGGCGAAACCGAAATCAGCAATGAGCTGACCGGTTACGGCCAGTGGGAATACCAGGCCGCGCTGAACAACGCCGAGTCTGAAGGTACGGCTGACAGCTACACCCGTGTTGGCTTTGCCGGTGTGAAATTTGGTGATGCAGGTTCGTTCGACTACGGTCGTAACTACGGCGTAGCTTACGATATCGGCGCATGGACCGACGTGCTGCCAGAGTTCGGCGGCGACACCTACGGCGCAGATAACTTTATGTATCAGCGCGGTAACGGCATGGCGACCTACCGTAACAATAACTTCTTCGGTCTGGTGGATGGCTGGAACTTTGCAGTCCAGTATCAGGGCAAGAATGGCAACAGCACCGAGTCTCCGAATGGCCGTGACGTACTGGGTCAGAATGGCGACGGCTGGGGTCTGAGCACAACTTATGATCTGGGTTCAGGTTTCGGCATTGGTGCGGCTGCTTTCCAGTCTGACCGTACCAACGACCAGAACAGCGCAACATCAGGCATCCTCGGGAGTGGCGATAAAGCGGAAGTCTATACTGGCGGTCTGAAATATGACGCGAACAACGTCTATCTGGCGGCTATGTACTCACGCTCGTACAATGCGACCCGCTTCGGCGACAGCACCAACGACTCTTCAGCTTATGGCTATGCGGATAAAGCGGACAACTGGGAACTGGTTGCGCAGTATCAGTTCGACTTTGGCCTGCGTCCATCCCTGGCGTACGTCACCTCACGCGGCACCGATGTTCAGAACTGGGGTAAACAGAATCTGAAAAAATATATCGACGTTGGCGCGACCTACTACTTCAACAAAAACATGTCCACCTATGTTGATTACCAGATCAACCTGCTGGACGACAACGCTTTCACCGACGCAGCCGGTATCAATACCGACGACGTGGTGGCACTGGGTCTGGTTTACCAGTTCTGAGTTGTACGGGAGCGCAGTTACCGCTGCGCTCCTGCGTCACCTTTCGGGCTGAGCGCTTCAGCCTTTCGCCACTTGGTGGCTTCCGGCGCGGTTGTCACTGACGACACCACGCTGCCGAATCGCGCGCCTTCAAATGCCACGCCTGCCAGGGTGAAGGCTGAAAAGCTCAGCCAGTGATGCCATGCTGACTGCCACTTCTGTGAATTTTTCATTCTGCACCTCTCAGAGATAAACACTGTTTCAACAGTGCAGAATTCATGCCAGCTTTACCGCTCTCACAGCCACAGACCTCGCGCGCACTTTGGTACACTTGCCGCGCGCGTCAGGGCGATCTTGCCCCAATCAGGTGCAGTGAAGCCTGTTATTGGCGCGGGCGTGAGGGTGTCATGTGACGATGACGACGCTGATGCAAGACTTTATAGCTACTGAAGATAAACAGCCCCAGGGCAATGACGAGAATCAGATAGATCATCTGCCGCTCCTTACTTTGATTAACGTTAGTCGCCTGATAAAAGGCGGATACAGGGTAGATGACCGGTGAATACTGATAGGTTTCAGAGAAATATTCAACTCTCTTTAAGCGTCTTTACCCGAAGTTTATGCTTTGTAGCAGAGCTGAATAAAGTGTTACAAGTGAGGAAAGATGCGTTCTCAGATTAATCTGCTGTTTATAGCGATGTTAGCGTTGGTGTTAACGGCCTGTGATAAGCCAGCGACCACATCCGCGCTGGTGCTGGAAGGAAAAACCATGGGAACCGTCTGGCGGGTAAGCCTGGCCGGTGTGGCGAGTGAGCGCAGAGCGGAACTGCAACAGCGGATTCAGCAGCAGCTGGATGCGGACGATGCGGAACTCTCTACCTGGAAGCCAGACTCCGCCTTATCGCGCTTTAACCAAAGCCGTGACCTGTCACCGCAGCCGGTGAGTGAAAACATGGCAGATATTGTCACGACCTCACTGCGGATTGGCCGTAAAACCGGCGGGGCGATGGATATTACCATCGGGCCACTGGTCAACTTATGGGGCTTTGGCCCGACGAAGCAGCCCGGCCATACGCCGGATGCGGCACAAATCGCCGCCGCCCGGGCGCAGACCGGATTGCTGCATCTGCGGGTGGTGCAGGGCGCAGACGGACAGTGGCTGCAGAAAGATCTGCCAGGTCTCTATGTCGATCTCTCGACGGTGGGCGAGGGCTTCGCCACCGATCATCTGGCGCGACTGATGGAGCAGCTCGGCATCAATAACTATCTGGTGTCTGTGGGCGGCGCCGTGCTGAGCCGTGGCCTTAATGCGCAGCAGCAGCCGTGGCGGGTGGCGATTCAGAAACCGACCGATCGTGAGAATGCGGTTCAGGCGCGCGTTAATCTGCAGGGACACGGCATCAGTACCTCCGGCAGCTATCGCAACTATTATGAACTGGACGGCAAACGCATTTCTCATGTTATCGATCCCGTTACCGGACGGCCAATTGAGCATAAACTGGTTTCCGCCACGGTGATCGCCACCACGGCGCTGGAAGCCGATGGCTGGGATACCGGACTGATGGTACTTGGCACGGAAAAAGCCCAGGCGCTGGCGATCGAACAGCATCTGGCGGTCTATCTGATCAGCAAGCAGGGCGATAAATTTGTCAGCTGGATGTCGCCGCAGTTCGCTGCTTTCCTGATCCCCGCTGAATCCGGAGAACCCTGATGTTAGATCTGTTTAGTGAAGAACAACCCTGGCAGGAGACGCTGGCTGAGGGCGCGGTGATCCTGCGGCGTCGCGCACGTGAGGATGCAGAGGCGCTTTATCAGCAAATAATGGCAATTGCGGAGCAGAATCCGTTTGCCCATCGCATTACGCCCGGTGGCCATCGCATGTCGGTGGCGATGACCAACTGTGGCGATTTCGGCTGGTCGGTGGATTCTCGCGGCTACCAGTATCAGCAGCAGGACAACCTGAACGGGCGTAAATGGCCGGCTATGCCGCCGCTGTTTCGTACTCTGGCGCAGCAGGCGGCGTCTGAGGCGGGGTTCCCTGGCTTTAATCCGGATGCCTGCCTGCTTAATCGCTATGAGCCGGGCGCGAAGCTGACGCTGCATCAGGATAAAGATGAGAAAGATCTGCGTCAGCCTATCGTTTCGGTGTCGCTGGGTTTACCGGCGGTCTTTCAGTTTGGCGGTTTCGAACGGGGTGATAGTACCCAGCGTGTGCTGCTGGAGCATGGCGACATTGTGGTGTGGGGCGGGCCGTCGCGCCTGCGTTACCACGGCATCCTGCCACTTAAGCCAGGCGTTCATCCGCTGGTGGGTGCCTGGCGTTATAACCTGACGTTTCGACGCGCTTTCTGACCCACCACGCCGGTTACGGCGTGGTACGAATAACTATTGCTATCATTTTGCATCCCATTACACTGCAGGCTGTTTTTTGACTGCTGGATTGCCTGCATGACGTTGCTAAGCGTTGTTTTTCGCCAGTTCCGCTGGCCTTTTATCGGGGTGATTGCGCTCACGTTGTTAAGCGCCGTGCTGGGTATCGGCATGATCGCCTTTATCAATCGCGAAATGATTGTCGCCATCAACACCTCATTTGCGGTACTGCCGCAGTTTCTGTTGCAGCTGGTGGTGCTGATGGCGGTGACACTGGCCTCGCAGCTGGCGCTGACCATGCTTGGCCATCAGTTTGTCTGGCGACTGCGCGGCGAATTTATCAAGCGTATCCTCGATACCCGCATTGAACGCATCGAGCAACTCGGTAGTGCGCAACTGCTGGCGGGACTGACCAGCGACGTGCGGGCCATTACTCTGGCCTTTGTACGCCTGCCGGAGCTCTTTCAGGGCGTGATTATTACGCTTGGCTCAGCGATCTATCTCGCGTGGCTGTCGCCTAAAATGCTGCTGGTAACCAGTGTCTGGCTGGGTGTCACGCTGGTTGGCGGCTGGCTGCTGGTCTCGCGGGTTTACCAGCACATGGCAAAGCTGCGGGAAATCGAAGATAACCTCTATCGCGATTATCAGACGGTGATTGAAGGGCGCAAAGAGCTACAGCTTAACCGCTCACGCGCTCAGCAGGTCTACGACACGGTTTATCAGGAAGATGCCCGCGCCTGGCGACACCACATTGTCCGCGCCGATACTTACCATCTCAGTGCGGTCAACTGGTCAAATATCATGACGTTAGGCGCTATCGGTATGGTCTTTTTTATGGCCAACAGCCTGGGCTGGGCCAATACCGCCGTCGCCGCTACCTTTTCCCTGACGCTGCTGTTTTTACGCACGCCGCTGCTCTCCGCGGTGGGCGCGTTACCGACGTTGCTCAGTGCCCAGGTCGCATTCCGTAAGCTCAATGCCTTTGACCTCGCTCCTTATCAGTCAGGATTCCACTCCGCCTCCACGTCCTCAGACTGGCAAACGCTGGAGTTGCGCGACGTCTCTTTTCACTATGGTGATAACGGCTTCCAGGTCGGGCCGGTTAACCTGACGCTGCGCCGGGGCGAACTGGTCTTTCTGATTGGCGGCAACGGCAGCGGGAAATCGACGCTGGCGATGCTGCTGACCGGTCTTTATCAGCCTCAGTCCGGCACGCTGCTGCTGGATGGCAAGCCGATAACGGCGGATGAGCTTGATGTGTGGCGCAGTCAGTTCTCGGCGGTCTTTACCGACTTACACCTGTTTGACCGGTTAATGGGACGGGAAGGGGTTGCAGCCAACCCGGCGCTGGTTCAGCTCTGGCTGGAGAGACTGAAGATGCAGGATAAGCTGAAGATTGAAGGCAACAAAGTGCTGAATCTGCAGCTTTCTAAAGGACAGAGTAAGCGACTGGCACTGCTGCTGGCGGTGGCAGAAGAGCGCGATGTGCTGCTACTGGATGAGTGGGCGGCGGATCAGGATCCCCATTTTCGCCGTATCTTCTACCGCGAGCTGCTGCCGTGGCTACAGCAGGCGGGTAAAACGGTGTTTGCCATCAGCCATGACGATCACTACTTCATTCATGCCGATCGGCTGCTGGAGATGCGTGAAGGCAAGTTGACGGAGCTGACCGGTAATGAGCGCGATCTTGCCACGCTCGACTCGGTAAAACGCACCGACACCGGGCTTTAACGGCAGCTGGCAAAGCTTAGCAAAAAAGCGTAGTGGCGTGCTTCGCCTGAACCAGGCTACGTTAGCGATCAGCAGAAACTCCGGTTTCTGCCATTCTGAACCTTTTCTTTCGTCTGTGTTACCCCCGGCTAAACCGCAAAGTTTTAACGCGTATTGTTTAGCCGGTTTTTTAAAGCCGATGTGTGATTAGCGTGATTACCTGAGTCTCCCGCCACACAAAGCTCGCCTCCAGTAACGTCCCCATCGCAAAACATCCGCTGAAGTCCTGAGTCAGTCGCAACGTCGCGCGCTGCTGTGAGAAATCTACCGACGCCAGTTCCGCATCCGGAAAGTCCATCGGCTGAAGCAGTTGCGGCCACATGGCTTTGTAAACGCTCTCTTTGAGGGAGAAGAGCAGGGTAGCGGCAGCGCGAAAAGAGACGGGCAGCGTCCGTAACAGGTGCTGTTCCTGCTCGTTCATCAGCAACTCAGCCGTTTCATGCGCCGTCGTCTCCGACATGAACTGCTCGACATCCACCCCAACAGCGCAGGGCTGACGGGTTGCCGCTACCACAACGATGCCTGCACTGTGCGACAGTGACGCCTGAATGCCAGCGGGCCAGCAGGGGGATCGATCGGCTGCATTGGTCAGAATGAAATCAGCAATACCCAGTTCTGCCATCACTGACCGGACCAGCAGACGGCTGGCGAGGTATTCAGCACGCCGTTTACTGACAGCCTGCTGCAGTCGGGCGGGCAGCGGAATATCCCATTCGACAGCCAGCCCGTCATGATACTTTTGCGGATCGAAGTGACTCACCGCCAGCAAAGGATCGCTGCGGTTAAGGTGCCGGGAAAGGATAAAGCCGCCTGCAACAGGCGGCAGCGGCAGGTCGGGATAGCGCATGCGGGACCATCATCAAAACCAAAAAGGCATTAAATCAGGCGCGATGGATCAGGGCAAGCAGCCCGCCGGAATCAGTCGTTGGGAGGAATGGCAAAACTCTTCAGAGAAACAACGAAATGGTGGTGACCCCTGCTGATGCGTGCACCTCGGTCGCACCAGTGGCTTGCCAGACGAAAGAAATCGTCGCTGCCAATGTCATACGCCAGTTCCACTTTGCTAATGCCTGAATGCAGCAACGCTTCTGCATCTTTCAGGCTTTTCGCTTTGATCGCCATAAAAATTATCCGTCAATTTCTGGAGATTTCAGGGTAGGCATTTTCTGTGACATTTTTGTTTCAGTTTGATGAATAAGCGCAGCCGGTAGCCGATTTTGTGAAGCAGATCAGATTATAATGCAACTGTTAACCTGCTGATTGTAAGAGGAATGTTAACTGCCATACGGGACTATTCTGAATGTTAAACGGAGAGGTAAGCTTACATAGAAAGGCCGCGTCAGACGCGGCCCCGTGGGTTACTTCTGGTCTGGCGGGGAAGGTTGCTTATCGCCTGACTCGGGTGCTTCTGTTGGATCGTCTTTTTCAATATATGTCATGAACTCTCCTCTTGTTACCCACACGCAGTTAAGTATAGAACGGATTGCGGGAGGTGCGAGGAAAGTGAAGGTTTGATGACAGAAACGAAAAAAGCAGCCTTTAGGGCTGCTTTTCAGGGAATTTGGTCGGCACGAGAGGATTTGAACCTCCGACCCCGGACACCCCATGACCGTGCGCTACCAGGCTGCGCTACGTGCCGAACACTGGAGGATTAGTCTACTGGTTATCACCATTAATGCAAGATACCTGCCGGCTATTTGCCTGATTATTAATCAGTTAGCGATAAACCGCTTCTCTTCAGTTAATACCTGCAACAGCAGCGCCAGTTCTGGCTTGTGATCTTTCAGGGCGTTGCCCTGCGCATCATAAGCGCGATAGCTGCCGTTGTTGTTGAGTACCAGCGTCACCTGCGGCGTGGTAATCACCAGCTTATTCTCTTCGCTGCTGACGACCCAGTCATGGCGACGGCGCGCAGCAAACAGATCTTCACCCTGAGAGTAGTTCACTGGATTGGTCCGCACATGCAGCAGTCGCTGCATCAGCGTCGACATCACATCCTGATGATCAGAAAGGCGATCAACGGTCTGCGCGGGCGTATCAGGCCAGTGAATCACTAACGGCACCTGCAGAGTCTGGCGGTTTCCAGCGCTGTCAGGATTGCCATCCAGTGCCAGTCCACGCTGCGCCGTAATCACCACCACCGTGTTCTTCAGTAAATCACGCGCCTGCAGGCTGCTGAGCACCGCGTGGATCTGCTCATCAACGGCAGGAGCCTGGCGCAGATAGCTGCGCTGACGCGCTTTTGCACTGTCGCCGGTGACGTCCGGGCCGTTCAGGGCAATCCATGAGAACCACGGCGCCTGTGAACCGTTCTGTTTCTCCAGCCAGTTCTGCCATTGCGCCACAGTACTGGCGTTGGGCTGGCTGGTGGTTGCAGGCAGTGAATAATCAGTCAGCAACGCCTGCCGGTAGAGCGGCGGATTAAAGCCTTCCGAGGAGAAGAGGCCAAACTGGTAACCCTGGGTGCTAAGCGCGCCCAGCAGCGCCGACGGCGTTCGGGATGCCAGAATACCGTTCATGTAGCTGGATGAGATCCCATAGAACAGGCCAAACAACCCTTTCTCCGGCGTATCACCCGCGCTGTAGTGCTGGGTAAAACGCACGTTCTCGCTGGCGAACTGATTAAGCTCCGGCAGCGCTTTGGCCAGCGTGGCGTTGTTCAGACCATCGACCGTCAGCACCAGCAGGTTGTTGCGTGTGCCGGCATCACGGAAAGTAATCTCGCTCAGCGGATATTCCACCGCCACTGCTTCCGGATCACCCTGCTGAATCAGCCGACGCTGATACTCCTGCGCATCCAGCAGACCATGACGCTCAAGGAAGCGGCGGGCGGTCATCGGGTAGGAGAGCGGCAGGTTGGCACGCTGCATCGTAATCGGACGATAGAAATTCGCATCGGCCCAGATATACATCAGGTGGCTGGCAAAGAAGGCGCTGATAAACAGGGCGGCGACAGGCTTGCCAAATGAACGGCGATTCAGGCTGCGAAGCTTCTGCCAGCTCCAGGTCGCAAACAGCATCTCAACCAGGAAAATCAGCGGCACGCTGATAAACATCAGCTGCCAGTCGCGCGCCATCTCGCTCTGATCAGGGTTAATGACCAGCTCCCACACCACCGGATTCAGGTGCAGGTGGAAGCGGCTGAACACTGCACTGTCGACCATCACCAGCGTCAGCCCGGCGGTAGCGACCACCGCGGACAACACCCGCATCAGCCGTTGCGACATCACCACAAAGGTCAGCGGGAAGATAATCAGCAGATAGGCGGCAAAAACAACAAAACTGAAGTGGCCAACCCAGCTGGTATAGGCGTAGATGCGCCCCGCCAGCGAAGAAGGCCAGTCGGCGACCAACAGGTAGCGACTGCCTAAAATCAGCGCGAATAAGATGTTAAACAGAGCAAACCAGTGACCCCAACTGATCATCTGGGAAACTTTTTCGCGGTAGCGCTGCCGGTTGGTTACCATATTATGAAGTCAAATCAGCCAATTAATGGGCGTTATCGTCACGCACAGACGCCTGAAGGGCATCGGCGAAAGATCGTGCCAGTGAACGACGTTGCGCCGGAGCGACATCGCTGTTAATTAAGTTGGTCACCATATTTCCCAGAACCATCAGGGAGAGATCGGTGGGGGCTTTGTCCTTGTGCAGGATTTGGGCCATTTCCGCGAGGAGTTGTTCCACGCGTTCGTCACTGTAACGGGATGATTGTGCCATATCGTCGTCTAAGCTCATTTCAAAAGGCGATATATTACCGGAACAGCGCACTTTTTACCGCAATTTTATCGAAAGCCGCGCGTTCGCTATACGCATGGAGTTGAAAGCCGATGCTGGCGGTGTTTGAATACGCGCCTGTGCTAAAAGGAGAGTCTACCATGAGTCTGGATATCGACCAGATTGCCCTGCATCAGTTAATTAAACGCGATGAAAACCAGCTTGAACTGGCGCTGCGCGATTCGCTGCTGCCTGCCACCAACACGGTCAACGCGATGGTGGAGGAGTTACACCGGGTTTATAGCGCAAAAAGCAAAGCCTATGGCCTGTTCAATGCAGAGAGTGAACTGGCAGAAGCGCTGCGTAATTGTCGTAAGGGCAACGATGATTTTCTCGCTTTTAGCCGTGCCGCGACCGGTCGTCTGCGCGATGAGCTTGCAAAATACCCCTTCGCTGAAGGCGGCGTGGTGTTGTTTATTCACTACCGCTATCTGGCGGTGGAATACCTGCTGATTGCGGTGCTGAACAGCCAGTCCAGCATGCGCGTCAACGAGCAGATGGATATCAGCAGCACCCACTATCTTGACATCAATCATGCCGACATCGTGGCACGCATCGATTTAACCGAGTGGGAAACTAACCCGGAATCGACCCGTTATCTGACCTTCCTGCGTGGCCGCGTCGGACGTAAAGTGGCTGACTTCTTTATGGACTTCCTGGGTGCCGAAGTGGGATTAGACACCAAGGCGCAGAACCGCGGTCTGTTGCAGGCGGTAGATGACTACTGCAACGAATCGGAACTGGATAAGCAGGAGCGGCAGAACTATCGCCAGCAGGTCTACAGCTACTGCAACGAGCAGTTGCAGGCGGGCGAGGAGATTGCGCTGGAAGAGTTATCGAGCGAACTGCCACCGCTGGGTGAAAAAACGTTCCAGGCTTTTACCCAGGAGCAGGGGTATGAACTGGAAGAGAGCTTCCCGGCGGATCGCAGCACTCTGCGCCAGCTGACGAAGTTTGCCGGAAGCGGCGGGGGACTGACCCTGAACTTCGATGCGATGTTGCTGGGCGAACGCATTTTCTGGGATCCGGCAACGGACACCCTGACGATTAAGGGCACACCACCCAATCTGCGCGATCAGCTGCAGCGCCGTACCAGCAGCAAATAAAAAAGCCGGGCTTAGCCCGGCTTTCATTCCCTGCGCGCGGCGATCATTTCACCGGGCAGCGCCAAAAGAAAAGGGCCGGTTTCGCAACCGGCCCTTCTGCTTTCAACGAAGTTCGCGATTAAGCGCGAACGAAGTCGATGTGAAACAGTTTTGGCTTGAACGGGTGACGCTGAACAGCCTGAACTTTCACTTTAGTTTCTTTACCGTCAACTGACAGGGTCAGCACTTCGTCGTAGAAACCTGGCTTAGATTGCAGGTTCATTACGGAGTCGTGATCCAGGTCGATGGCAACAGCCGCTTCAGAACCACCGTAGATGATGGCCGGGAAACGGTTTGCTGTACGCAGGCGGCGGCTCGCACCCTTACCCTGCTCTTTACGTTCTACTGCATTGATAGTGAGCATTAATATATCTCTTTATTTAATTCCTGCTACAGGCGACCCAGTAACAGGCTGGTTATTCAATACCGCTGATGCACATGCAAAAGCGGGCGGCAGTATAGCCGTTATGCCGGGTGGTAGCAAACGATATACCCGCCAGCCGGGCTCGGCATCCGGTTAGCCGGACCCGATAGCGCTCATTAGCGCAGCTCATTGGCACGGCGATAGCGACCCTGATAATCGAACATTTTTTCGCGGATCTGCCAGAACTGACCTTTGGCCCGCGCCACCACAAAGTCGGGATGACGCAGCAGCGGCTGCAGCGCCAGCACGTCAGCGGCGCTCTGCCAGCCCAGCGGCACGCCGGGCGCGCGCTGATGCGGGCGCATAAAGAGCTGTTCAAACGCTTTGCGCTGGGCCGGTGTCTGCAGACGAAACCGTTCGCTGACGCTGGTGCCTTCCTCGTCATAATAGGTCGCCTTGAGCCATTCACCTTTGGCGTCACGGCCCTGTTCCAGCGTCATGCCGCCACAGCGCAGCACCAGCGCATCTTTAAGCTTCAGCGCCGCTTTGAGCATATCGTCAGGATCGACCAGAATTTTGTCGCACTGGTGACAGCGCCGTGCGGCAATATCATTTTCTGCGCCACAGTCGGGGCAGCTTTTAAAGCGGAAGCGGAAGTCACACTGTTCGCGCTCGCCCTCATCATCTTCCAGCACGCCCTGACAGCGTCGGCCAAAATGTTCGATAACCATGCCATCTTCGGTCGCCTTGCCCCAGAAGGTGTTGGCGAAACCGCAGGCGGGACAAAAAACCTGTACCGGCTGATTGTCGCTGGCCCCTTTGGGCGCGCCGACCTCGGGCGTAAAGAGATCGTGCGGATTACCGGCATAATCGAGAATCAGACAGTCGGTTTTACCGGGCGAGAGCCGCAGGCCGCGTCCGACGATTTGCTGATAGAGGCTGACCGACTCGGTCGGGCGCAGAATCGCAATCAGATCAACGTGCGGAGCATCAAACCCGGTGGTCAGCACCGCCACGTTAACCAGGAATTTCAGCTGCTGCGCCTTAAAGGCCAGAATCAGGGCATCGCGCTCTCTGGCAGGCGTTTCCGCTGACACCAGCGCGCTGTTAGCGGGCAGCAGCCGCAAAATTTCATGCGCATGCTCCACCGTTGAGGCAAAAATCATCACTCCCAGTCGATCTTCAGCGAACTCCACGATCTGACGGATAATATGGGGCGTCACGCGCTGCTGCTGTTTCAGTTCACGATTAAGATCGGCTTCGCTGAACAAGCCGCTGCTTTGTGCCGTCAGGCGGCTGAAGTCATACTGCACCACCGGCATATCCAGTCGCTCCGGCGGCACCAGAAACTGATGTTTAATCATGTAGCGCAGCGGCAGTTCATAGATACAGTCGCGAAACAGCGATTTTTCATCGCCACGCACCATGCCGTGATAGTGGAACTGATAAATCCAGCCTTTACCCAGCCGGAAAGGCGTGGCCGTCAGGCCCAGTAAACGCAGTTGCGGATTATGCTGACGCAGATGATTGAAGATCTGCTGATACTGACTCTCTTTATCATCACCGATACGGTGGCACTCATCGACAATCACCAGTGAAAAGGCGCTGTCGAACTGGTCGAGGTTACGCGCCACTGACTGCACGCTGCCAAACACCACTTTGCGCTGACTCTCTTTACGCTGAAGTCCGGCGGCAAAGATATCCGCCTCCAGCCCGTAAGCCTGATATTTACTGTGGTTCTGCGCTACCAGCTCTTTGACGTGCGCCAGCACCAGCACCCGGCCACGCGCCAGCCGTGCCAGCTCGGCAATGACCAGGCTCTTTCCGGCACCGGTCGGCAGCACAATGACTGCAGGCTGATGATGACGACGGAAATGCGCCACGGTGGCATTCACCGCATCCTGTTGATAGGGGCGTAAGGTAAAAGACATGATGCTCACTTTTGCAAAACTGGGGGTAATTATGCCATGAAAGTGCGGTAAACGCGCTGTCAGGCTGGCGCGGATCACGTTATACTTCCCGCACATTTTCAACGGTTAACCAGGCCGTTTCAGATTCCCTCCGCAGTAACAGGCAAAACGAATTCATGCGACTCGACAAATTCATCTCTCAGCAACTGGAAATCAGCCGCGCCATCGCCCATCGCGAGATCCGTGGCCAGCGTGTCACCGTTAACGGGGAAATCGTACGCGATACCGCGTTTAAACTGCTGCCCGACCACGAAGTCGTCTATGACGGCAACGTACTGCAGATGCAGACCGGTCCACGCTACTTTATGCTGAACAAACCGCAGGGTTACGTCTGCTCAACCGACGATCCCGATCATCCCACCATCATCTATTTCATTGAAGAACCGATGTCATTCAAGCTGCACGCGGCGGGGCGTCTTGATATCGACACCACCGGACTGGTGCTGCTGACAGATGATGGCCAGTGGTCACACCGTATTACCTCGCCACGTCATCACTGCGAGAAAACCTACCGTGTGACCCTGGAATCACCGGTCAGTGACGATACCGCCGCGCAGTTTACGGCGGGCGTGCAGCTGCACAATGAGAAGAGCCTGACTAAACCGGCACAGCTGGAGGTGATCACCCCGACAGACGTCCGGCTGACACTGAGCGAAGGCCGTTATCATCAGGTAAAACGGATGTTTGCGGCAGTCGGCAATCGGGTCCTTGAGCTGCATCGCGAGCGTATCGGTGACATCGTACTGGACGCCGATCTGGAACCGGGCGAATATCGTGCCCTGACAGAAGAAGAGATCGCCAGCATCGGTCTGCCGAAAGAGCTGCAGACAAAATAACCGGACGGGCCCGGCGGCCCGCATTACGACCATAAGGGCAGGAGAGGGTGTGCGTAAGGAAAAGAATTCGCCAACAGGACTGGTGGTCATCCTCGGTCTGTTAGCCATGCTGATGCCGTTGTCGATCGACATGTATCTGCCCGCCATGCCGCAGATTGCACGTGAGTTCGGCGTTTCAGCCGGTAGCGTGCAGATGTCGCTCAACCTCTACATTCTTGGCTTCGCGATTGGGCAGCTGATCTATGGGCCGCTGGCAGACAGCTATGGGCGTAAGCCGGTGATTGCGCTCGGCACCCTGATCTTTGCCTGCGCCGCCGCGGCCTGTGCGCTGTCGCAAACCATCGATCAGCTGATTACGATGCGCTTTCTGCATGGACTGTCGGCTGCCGCAGCCAGTGTGGTGATCAATGCGTTAATGCGTGACAGTTACTCGAAAGAGGACTTCTCCCGCATGATGTCCTTTGTGATGCTGATTACCACCATTGCGCCGCTGCTGGCGCCGATCATCGGCGGCTGGCTGCTGGTGCTCTGGAGCTGGCACGCCATCTTCTGGGCGCTGGCGGGCGCGGCGTTAGTGACGACCGTGCTGGTGACCACGCAGATCCGTGAAACCCTGAAGCCGGAGCAGCGACAGCGGTTTCATCTGCGTACTACGCTGGGCAATTTCGTAACGCTGTTTCGCCACAAGCGCGCGTTCAGTTACATGCTGTCGAGCGGTTTCTCCTTTGCCGGGCTGTTTACCTTTCTCAATGCCGGTCCCTTTGTTTACATCGAACTGAATCACGTTTCACCGCAAAACTTTGGCTACTACTTTGGCCTCAATGTGGTGTTTCTGTTTGTCCTGACGCTGATTAACAGCCGCGCCGTGCGCCGCTTTGGCCCGGTGGCGATGTTCCGGATGGGACTGCTGATACAGTTCTGTATGGGGATCTGGCTGCTGCTGGTCAGCGCCTTCAGCCTCGGCTTTTTGCCGCTGGTGATGGGGATCGCGATGTTTATCGGTTGCGTGTCGATGGTCTCATCGAATGCGATGGCGGTGATTCTGGATGAGTTTCCGCATATGGCGGGTACGGCATCGTCCCTGGCGGGCACCCTGCGTTTTGGCGTCGGGGCATTTGTCGGCGCGCTGCTGTCGCTGGTGAGTTTCAACAGCGCCTGGCCAATGGTCGGCACGATTGCACTGTGCGCGACAATCTCTCTGCTGCTCTTTTTCTACGCTTCACGTCCCCGCACTGCGTCCCGGTAATCGGGCGCAGTGGTTTCCCTCTGCAATGACCTGCCGACTTGCACGCCTCCTGACTTTGTTTCGATATTGTGAAAATATTTAGTTAAAAAAGTAATCACAATGCAGCTAAAATGATTGTTAACGGCGTGTGAACGCGGTACATATAGGCTGAAGTGCGATGTGAGTCGCAAAAAATGCGCTTCTGCAATCCACACGGACGGGCCATTAAACCCTGTCCGGACTCAGCGGTTATCAGGCCGCTTCCAGCTGGGCTGCTTTGTGTTGCGACATAAACTCATCCGGGGAGAGTAAACTATGCTGCAACTTTCGATTGTGCATCGTCTGCCACAGCATTTTCGCTGGGCCAGCGATCACCACAGTGCTATCGAATCCGATGACACCACGCTGGACGAGCAGGATTTCGTTGCGCTGCGCTTGATCAGCCATGATGGCATTCCGGCGTGGGAGATCCTTCAGCAGCTAAAAGAGGTTCTGGCGGATATTCAGGTCGATTGTAAAGTGGCCGAGTGCGAAGGACAGCCCTGCCTGTTCATTCAGCGTCGTGACGAAAGCGCCACCAACTGCTGCCTGAAAAATCAGGGCGTAGCGATTGCCGAAACCTTTATCGCAGGTTGAGTTGCGCCGACTGCAGCAGCTCGCGGGTATATCCGGCCGCGGGTGAAGCAAACAACCTTTCACACTCTCCCTGTTCCACCACTTCTCCCTGACGCAGCACAATAAGCTGGTGACACAGGGCGCGTACCACATCCAGATCGTGACTGATAAACAGATAGCTGAGCTGCCGCTGCTGCTGTAAGCGGCGCAACAGCGTCAGAATCTGCTTCTGCACCGTGCGATCCAGCGATGAGGTCGGTTCATCCAGCACCAGCAACTCCGGTTCCAGAATCAGTGCCCGCGCAATGGCAATACGCTGTCGCTGACCGCCCGAAAATTCGGACGGATAACGATGGCGACTTTCCGCTTCAAGCCCCACCTCCGCCATCACCGCGATGACCCGCTGCTCCTGCTGCGCATGGCTAAGTTCGGGCTGATGTACCGCAAGCCCTTCCGCAATGATCTGCTGCACTGTCATACGCGGATTCAGTGAAGAGTTGGGATCCTGGAACACTACCTGAATGCGCTGACGCAGCGGCAATAACTGACGACGTGACAGCTGATGCAGCGGCTGGCCGTCAAACCAGACTTCGCCGCGCGAGGCAATCAGCCGCAGCAGTGCCAGCCCGGTAGTGCTTTTACCTGATCCGGACTCGCCCACCAGCCCCAGACTTTCGCCGCGCCGCAGGCTAAAGCTCAGGCCGGAGAGCACCTGTTTCTCACCATTCTGCCGGCGGAACAGCCCGCGCCGCAGCGGAAAACTGACCTGAAGATTATCGACCCGAAGAATGACCGGCGCGTCTGCGGGCAGCGGCAGCGCTTTTCCTTCCGGTTCGGCGGCCAGCAACTGCTGGCTGTAAGGGTGTTGCGGCTGATTCAGCAGGACCTGGCAGCGGTTCTGTTCGACGATGTGACCATTGCGCATCACGCTAACGTTATCCGCCAGCTGACGCACGATATTCAGATTATGGGTGATAAACAGCATGCCCATATTCAGCTCTCGCTGCAGTTCACGAAGCAGCGTCAGGATCTGCGCCTGCACCGTCACATCCAGCGCGGTGGTCGGCTCATCGGCAATCAGCAGCTGAGGCTCGGTCAGCAGCGCCATGGCGATCATCACCCGCTGACGTTCCCCACCCGAAAGCTGGTGGGGGAAATCATTGAGCCGGGTGGCGGGCTGTCGTATCCCGACCCGGTCAAGCACGCTGAGAATTTCATCGCGTGCCGCCGGACGACGCAACCCGCGATGCAGCGACAGCACTTCATACAGCTGCTTCTCCACGGTGTGCAGCGGATTAAGCGATACCATCGGCTCCTGAAAAATCATCGCGATCTGGTTGCCGCGAATCCCGCGCAGGCGCTGCTCGCGCGCGCGCAGCAGATCTTCACCGTTAAACAGAATCTCCCCGCTGGGATAAGCCACCGCAGCCTCATGCAGCAGTCGCATCACCGACAGTGCTGTGACGCTCTTACCGGAACCCGACTCGCCCACCAGCGCCAGCGTTTCGCCCGCGTCGATGCGCAGTGAAACGTCATTCACCACCTGGCGAAGCGTCTCGCCCTGACGAAAGGCGACCGAGAGATGATTGATGGCAAGCAATGGCGTGTTCATTCAGGCTCCTTTGCCCGGATCAAAAGCGTCGCGTACCGCTTCGCCAATAAAAATCAGCAGCGAAAGCAGGATCGCCAGGGTGAAAAAGCCCGCCAGGCCTAACCAGGGTGCCTGCAGGTTATTTTTGCCCTGCAGCAGTAACTCGCCCAGCGAGGGCGAACCCAGCGGCAGGCCAAAGCCGAGAAAGTCGAGTGAGGTCAGCGTGGTAATCGATCCGCACAGAATAAATGGCAGAAAGGTCAGGGTGGCGACCATGGCATTTGGCAGCATGTGGCGCAGCATAATCCGGCCGTCGCTAACCCCCAGCGCCTGCGCCGCACGGATGTAATCAAAGTTTCGGGTACGCAGAAACTCGGCCCGGACCACGCTGACCAGGCTCATCCAGCCGAAAGCCACGGTGACCAGCAGCAGCCACCAGAAACCCGGCTGGATCACGCTGGAGAGGAGAATCAGCAGAAACAGCGCAGGCATGCCGGACCAGACTTCAATCAGCCGCTGCCCAATCAGGTCAATCGTGCCGCCGAAATAGCCCTGCACCGCGCCGACTACAATCCCGATGACGCTGGAGAAGAGCGTCAGCATCAGTCCGAACAGCAGAGAAATGCGCGTGCCATAGAGCAGGCGTGCCATCACATCGCCGCCGTTAGCATCCGTGCCGAGCCAGTTTTGCGCAGAGGGCGGAGAGGGGAAGGGCACTTCGGTAGCAAAATTGATGGTGCTGTCGCTGAAACGAATCGGTGCCCATATGGCCCAGCCATTCTGCTCAATGCGCTGCCGCAGCCAGGGATCCTGATAATCTGCCGCTGTCGCCAGTACGCCGCCATAGTCGGTTTCGCTGTAGTCAAACAGCAGCGGCACTGTCCAGCGCTGCTGGTAACGCACCAGCAGTGGCTTGTCATTGGCAATCAGTTCGGCACCCATCGACAGCAGAAAGATGATCAGAAAGATCCACAGCGACCAGTAGCCGCGCCGGTTATGACGAAAGCGCTGCCAGCGCTGTTGATTCAGCGGAGAGAGCGTCATGAGCGGCTCCCGAAATCGATGCGCGGATCGACCAGCGTATAGGTGAGATCACTGAGAATATTCATCAGCAAACCTATCAGCGTAAAAATATAGAGCGTGCCAAACATCACCGGATAGTCACGTTGCAGAGTCGCATCATAGCCGAGCAGCCCAAGTCCGTTGAGCGAGAACATAACCTCGATCAGCACTGAACTGGTAAAGAACATGCTGATAAAGGTGGCGGGGAAGCTGGCGATCACCAGCAGCATCGCATTGCGAAACACATGGTGATAGAGAATACGGCGCTCCGGCACCCCTTTGGCGCGCGCAGTCACCACATAGAGCTTGCGGATCTCATCCAGAAACGCGTTTTTCGTCAGCATGGTCAGCGTGGCGAAGCCACCGATCACTGTCGCCAGCACCGGCAGGGCGATATGCCAGAAGTAGTCCAGCACTTTGCCATACCAGGGCAGTGTGTCGTGCTGCGCAGAGGTGAGCCCGCGCAGCGGAAACCAGTCCAGATAGCTGCCTCCCGCAAACAGCACGATTAACATGATGCCAAACAGAAAAGCCGGGATGGAGTAGCCAATGATAATAAAAGCGCTGCTCCAGACATCAAAAGCGCTGCCATTGCGCACCGCTTTGCGGATCCCCAGTGGGATCGACACAAGGTAGATGATCAGTGTGCTCCATAATCCCAGACTGATCGAAACCGGCAGACTCTCTTTAATCAGCCCAATCACCGAGGCACTGCGAAACAGGCTGTCGCCAAAATCCAGACGCAGGTAATTCCACAGCATCTCGCCGTAACGCTGCCAGAGAGGTTTATCGAAACCATAACGCTGTTTAATCTCGGCAATCACTTCGGGATCCAGCCCGCGTGCGCCACGATACTGATTATCGGCAGGATTGAGATGACTGACGCTGGCGCGTGAACCGGCGCTGTCTGCGCCACTGCCGGGCAGACCGGTTGTCTGACCAAACTGAATGTTAGCCAGCGCCTGATCGACCGGTCCGCCGGGCGCGATTTGCACGATAAAAAAATTAAGCGTGATGATCGCCCATAACGTTGGGATGATCAGCAGCAATCTGCGCAGAAAGTAAGCGGCCAACGGTGATCTCCTTAGCGTTTGCTGGCCGGCAGGCGTCCGGCTTTGTTTGTGTCGTACCACCAGTTTTCCAGTCCGACGCTGTAGGCTGGCTTGCGGGCAGGGTGAGAAAACTTATCCCAGTACGCCAGCCGCTGCTCTGCGTTGTACCACATCGGGATCATATACGCATTCCACAGCAACACCCGGTCCAGCGCCTGGGCCAGCGGCCGCAGCGCGGTGGGATCACCCTGATGCGCCACAATCTGTTTCACGAAATGATCGACTACAGGCTCTTTGACCCGCGCGGTATTCCACGACGAGGCGATAAAGTCAGACTGCCACAGGATCTGCAGGCTGGAGGTCGGGATCGGCATTGCCCCATAGACCGTGGCAATCATGTCATAGTCGCCTTCGCGCCAGCGCCGCAGATACTGCGAGTTGTCGATCTGCCGCAGGTTCAGCGTAATGCCAAGCCGGGAAAGATTGTGCTGGAACGGTAACGCCCAGTCGGTATTGGTGCCACCGCGCAGCAGGAGTTCTATGGTAAACGGCTGACCGGTTTTATCATTGACCAGACGGTGATTTTTTATCTGCCAGCCCGCCTGTTTCAGCAGGTCAGACGCTTTTAACAGGCTGGCGCGGTCATAGCCGCTGCCGTCGGTTTTGTGTGGCTGATAAGGCTGGCTGAACAGCTCAGGTGGCAGTTGCGCGCGCCAGGGTTCAAGCAGGGCCTGCTGCTGTGCATCCGGCACGCCGCTGGCCGCATACGCCGTGTTCTGGAAATAGCTGCTGGCGCGCTGCCAGGCACCGTAATAGAGCGCCTTGTTCATCCACTCGAAATCGAACATCAGTGACAGCGCCTGACGCACGCGGCGATCCCGGAACAGCGGTTTTTCATTGTTGAATGCCAGCCAGCGGGTATCGATAGCGGCATCGTTAGGCGTGGTCTCTTTAACGATGCTGCCATCGTCAAAATTGCGGCCACGATACTGAGTGGCCCATTTCTTTGCCGATGTCTCTTCACGCAGATCGTAAGCACCCGCCTTGAAGGCTTCAAATGCCACATTGTCATCCAGATAGTAGTCATAGCGCATTCGATCAAAATTAAAGCGTCCGCGATTGACCGGCAGATCAGCGGCCCAGTAATCTTTTACCCGGCTGAACTCAATAAACTGTCCCAGCTTCCAGCGAGTGATGCGATAGGGTCCGCTCGACAAGGGTGGCTCGCTTAACGGCTCATTAAACTTCTTATCGCGCCAGAACGACTCTGCGATAACCGGCAGCGTCAGTAAGCCAAGCAGCAGATCTTTATCCGGCTTCTGTGCCTCGATGCGTACAGTGAGATCGTTCAGCGCTTTAACGGTCACGCCACGGTAGGCGACGCGAAATTGAGGCACGCCCTCGGTCATGAATTTCTGATAGGTGAACGCCACGTCGCGGGCGGTGATGGGTGTGCCATTCTGAAAACGGGCGCGGGGATTAAGGCGGATCTCAATCCATGTAAAATCGCTGGCGTAGCGCGCTGACTCGGCAATCAGCGGATAATAACTGCCAGGTTCATCGTCTGAGCTGGTGTAAAGCCCATCATAAAGCGTGCCGGTGTTAATGCCCGGATTACCGCGAGAAGCGTAGCGGTTGAAGTTGTCGTAAGTGCCCACTACCGCCATGGTGATGCTGCCGCCTTTGGGTGCGCGGGGATCGGCGTAGTCGTAATGGCTGAAGCCGGGCGGATATTTCGCTTCACCGGCCTGGGTGAACGCGTAGCTTTGCTGGACAGAGGCCGCCAGCAGCGGGGCGCTGAGCAGGCCGCACAGCAGCAGAAGTCCGGAACGAAACAGCATGCACTCTCCTGTCAGATGTCTGGCGCGATTGGGCCAGGTAGTGTCAGGCGTTATGACGCCGGAAATAGTCTATCAGCGTTTCCGGCCGCAGCGGACGGCTAAAGATGTAACCCTGCAGATGGGTCACACCGCGGTTAATCAGCCAGGCAGCCTGCTCGCCGGTTTCTACCCCTTCGGCCACACTTTTCAGGTTCAGCTTCTTCGCCAGCTGCAGCACGGTATCGAGCACCGGCGAGGTCAGGCTATCCGTACCGATACTCTGAACAAAACCGCGATCGATTTTCAGATAATCAAAGTCATAACGTTCCAGATAGATCAGCGCGCTGTGACCGGTACCGAAATCATCAATGGCGATATGGATCTGCTGCTGATGCAGCCAGTCAAACAGTTCTCCGACATTTTCGTCGCGCACCATGGCTCGCTCGGTGATCTCAAACACGTAAGTAAAGTGGTCCGCAGGCATAGTATCAAGCCAGCGCAGCACATCCTGACGGAAACCGCTGTCAGCCAGATGCAGGGGCGAAATGTTGAGGCTGAGGCAGGCATGACGGGGAATGGTATGACACAGCAGGTGGGCATCACGGGAAACCAGCTGAAACAGATGTCGGGTCAGGGGAATAATCAGGTTCTGCGCCTCGGCATAGTGAATAAACACATCGGGCGGAATCGGGCCTTTCGTCGGGTGGGTCCAGCGCAGTAACGCTTCCATCCCATACGGCTGACCATCATGGGAGGTGACCAGCGGCTGATATTCGACGTGAAATTCACCGCGCTTCATGCCCCGAATCAGCTCTTTACCAGGGCGCTGATAAACCGACAACAGCAGCCAGCAAGCGCCTGAAACCAGCAGCGACAGTAGCAGGCCGCTCAGCAGGATATTCTGATAATCGCTGAACGCCAGAGTGGAACCGTACAACACAAACTGCAGCGGATAGCCTGTCAGCGTCTGCCGGTGCAGCGGCGTCGGCAGGTTTTTATTCTGCATGACGACGGATTGCCAGCTGGTTAAGGCACTGCGTTGTGCCACCAGTGCCATACCGGTGATTTCCGGATGCCCGGAAGCCAGCAGCTGATAGGGTGCCAGGGTAATATTCAGCGTCGCGAAAACGCCTGACTGCACGCTGCCGGGATTTTTGATCCACAACGCCAGCGCCGGTTTATTGGGCTGCAACGGCGTGCCCGGCATCAGCTGCAGATCGATATCACGTGACATATCACTCAGGGGCGCAATCACATTGAGCGGCAGATTAAAACTGCCGGTGGCCGAGGAGCAAAAGGCATTACCTTCGTTAACCAGCAGGATGGCGCGAAGATTTCCGGCAAAGGCGGCGCGTGAGGTGAGTTCACGATTGATGGTATTGCAGGCAGTGTGGGTAAACGGAAGCAGGGGGCTGAGAGTACTGTTAATCAGGCTGGAGAGCGTTTGCTGTAATGCCGTGCGGCTGTTCTCCAGCAGTTGCTGATGCTGTCGTTCGCGCTTCTGCCAGGTCTGGTGAAGCGAGAGTGCAGCAAATAACAGAAAGAATAAGCCGCCAGCCATCGCACTACTCCATGCGATACGGCGAGGATAGGTGGCATGGCGCCGTAGCGCCCCCGACAGTGGCATGAGGAGCTTCCCCTAATCAAATTATTATTATGTTATTGCGCACGACGGCTTCGGTTTAAGCGACCGAGAATATAACGAGACGGCGGGAAATGTCTTGCTATTAATCTGAGTCAGAATGCTTTTATCTTATATAACTGCTGGTAAAAATGATTAAAGGCGAAAAAAAACGCTGCATAAGCAGCGTTTCATGTTCTCTGGCTGAGAGAAGATCGAAAGTGGTTATCAGGTCGGGTTACGACTTAATACACGGCGTCCTTCACGGTAGCGCTTTTTCCAGTAATCATCATTCAGACTGGAGATCATCACGCCACTGCTGGTCGAGGCATGAACGAAGTTATCGTTGCCAAGATAGATGCCAACGTGACGGCCCGTAGAGCCTGCACGGAACATCACCAGATCGCCGGGACGCAGTTTACTGCGGGTAATCTCTTTACCGGTGTCCTGCTGCTGAGAGGTAGAACGCGGTAATTCTAAGCCAAACTGATCGCGGAAGGTGCGTTGTACAAAGGCGGAACAATCGATCCCGCGTTTAGTATCGCCACCGAGGCGATAGCGCACACCTTTCCAGACGGCGTATTGTTCCATGATGCGCGACTTAACGTCGACATTACGCACCATTTCTTCAAACTCATCCTGAGACGCCTGAAGTAAAAAACCATTGTGGTTGTTAACTTCATGATTCTCGTTATTCGCGTTTTGACTGCTATGGGTACTGCTACAAGCTGAGAGGAGTGTTGCCAGCGCCACTGCGGGCACGATCCGCAAGATATATCTCAGTATTGGTTGAGACTTGACCATTATTCGGGTTTTCCTTCGATTTCCTTACGACAAGATTGTCGCCAGCCAGATGACAAAACAGGGAGATTAATAAGCGAAACAGACTAAGACAAATCCTTAATTACTAAAATGTGTTAATGGACACATTTTAACGGTAAAAAATCCGAATTTTCTGCCGCTTTTGCCTCACTGCGACTGAGGTTAACTGATTACAGACGCCGTGGCGAGTGCTTTTAATCAATTTCATATAGGTTTTTTTGATGTGAAATCAAACCGTAACACACTGACTACTTTAGCTACAATTGTGGTCAAATGATGGTGAGAACAGGGAGTTAAAGGGGGGCTAATTCGGGGCATAGCCGCTATTTTTAGAGTTTTCTTTATTGACAGAGGATATTGGCGACTATTTAACCTGCCAGCTGGGTCATAACCTTTTCTTTTCGTGAATTTAATTAGCAGGCTAATAGTGATGGGGTGTTTTTTATAAGCACGGGCGGTTCAAACCAGGGGTTTAAATCGCCCGCGCTTAACATTTACGTCACGGGCTTATATTTACCCGGCAATTTGCGATAAAACCAGTTAACCAATACGTCACTGGCTGGCGTTAATAGCCACCAGCTCAGACCCACTAATACCACCGACATTGAACCGACGGCAACATCGGTAAACCAGTGCGCACCGGCCATGATGCGTGGCAGTGAAAATATCACCACAATAGCCGTGGCAATTAAAAAGCGGCTGAAACCAAAATAACGCCAGATAAAGCAGGCGAAAATGATCAGCATCATACCGTGGTCGCCAGGGAAGCTATCTTTTGAAGCATCTTTTGCGGGAATACCGGTCAGTTCACTGACGCGATGCACGTTTTCGAAGAACAGTGTCGGACTGGAGTGTTTAACCGGCAATAAATGGCCCAGCTGATTGAGAACGACGGCGGTCAGCAGCATGGTGATGCCGATTGCCAGCATCCGGCGCTGCGCCTGTGGCGTTTCGCGCCGCCAGATCGACAGGTAAAGCAGACCCATCGCCAGCAATGACACCGCATCAAAACCACGGTAATTCGTGATAGCGACGATCAGCGCGAACAGCGGATGGGTCACCATCTGGCTATTGAAGCCAAAGAAAATAGATTTATCGACGCCGAACCAGAAGCCATGTTCCGGGGGCAGATACCATGACAGAAATAGCACCACGCCCAGTGCATTAAGCAGCAGGATAGTAATAAGGCGAGTTACGCGCATAGTTAAACTCATTATTATTAAAAATAACCGCCGACAATACCTCTGTCAGCGTAAACGGCACTTCAACAATGCCGATTGTAGTCGATTCCAGTCAGCCTGTTGAGAATGAATGATCTCAATGCGGCTATCGGATGGCGGTGAGGGGAGTGTTTCACTCTGCAGCTCATTTGCCTGGCGATTGATGCGCAGAGCGCCTTCTTTCGTGCGCATCACTCCTTTAACGCGATCTACCGGCGCCTGCCGAACCCATTCCAGCAGCATGCCGCTGTCGAACAGCGTATCACCATCAAACAGCCAGCCGCAGGCGCTATAGCCCTGTCCGTGGTTCAGCGCCCGACGCCAGCGCGCCTCGCCATTCAGTCGCAACGCCGCCAGACCGCTGGTGGGACCCGACGAATGATGGTGCTGCGGCACGGGAAGCTCGCGCGGCTGCCGGGGTGTATCCAGCAGGGAAAGGGGGATCTGACCAAATTCTGTCTCTATCAGAGGGCGCGCAGGCTGCATCTGCTGCTGCCAGTCAGCCAGGCGCTGATGATCCGCCTGATCCCAGCAGTCGCGCTTATTAGCGATAATAAGGTCGGCGGCAGCCAGCTGATCGCGGAAGTTTTCATTGGCAACGATACGAGGATCAGCCAGCTGACGCGCATCCAGCAGCGTTAGTGTGGCATTCAGTTGCAGCCACGACTGATAGACGGGCGCACTCAACATCTCCAGCACCTGACGAGGATGGCCCAGGCCGGTTGGCTCGATCAGCAGCCGATCGGGTTTACTCTTCAGCAGCATATTTAGCCCGACCTGCATCGGCAGGCCATTCACACAGCACAGGCAGCCGCCGGGGATCTCTTTCAGCGTGGCACCGCTATCGGCCAGCAGGGCGCCGTCGATCCCTATCTCGCCAAATTCATTAACCAGCACCGCCCAGTTTTCCCCGGACGGCCTGGCAGCCAGCAGATGGCAGAGCAGCGTGGTTTTGCCGCTGCCCAAAAAACCGGTAATCAGATTAACGCGTGTCATGGGGGTGACTCCTGCCGGGGAATAACGTGATAATGTAATAATATAACACTATCACGATCGGCAGCAGGCTTCTGATTTAGTCTGCGCGGCCCATATAGCGGCGTTCAGCAATGTGGATGCGGATGCGGTCACCGTTGCTGAGGTATTCCGGTACCTGAATCGAGAGGCCTGTACTCATACCGGCGGGTTTGGTGCGGGCGCTGGCGGAAGCACCTTTAATGCCTGGTGAGGTATCAACAATCTCCATATCCACGGTTTGTGGCAGTTCCAGCGCCAGCACCTGACCTTCCATCGTCAGCACGTGAATGCCAGGGATACCGCCTTCAGGGATAAACAGCAGCTCTTCTTCAATCTGCTCCTGTTTAAAGGAGTAGGGGGTGTAATCCTCATCATCCATAAAAATATATTCGTCACCATCTATATAAGAGAAGGTCACGCTGCGACGGCTGAGCGAAATTGCATCAATAATCTCGTCGCCTTTAAAGCGCTCTTCCACTTTTAAGCCGGTGCGGACATCGGTAAAGCGCATTTTATACAGGGTGGCGGCACCGCGTGCGCTGGGGCTCTGGACATCAATATCTTTAACCAGCAGCAGTTTACCGTTGTGCGTGACGGCCATCCCTTTTTTGATTTCATTGGCTTTTGGCATTGCTGTTCTCGCTATCTTGAAAGTGAAGTGCGCGCAACGTTACTCGCGCCGATGAAAACTGGCAATATCACCGGCGTGAAATTTTGTCTCAGGCCGCGGCTTTCATGGCAATTGCCGCCCCGGACTGCTATTGTCGCCGCGACTTTCTCTGCCTGAGCACAGCATGCAATGCCGTAGCCAGGGCGGTGCCTGTTGTACAGCGCCCTCTATCTCTTCACCGATTTCTGGCATGGGTGACAGTGAACGATTTAAGCAGGAAGTTAAGAGCTGAAGGGTGTGGTGTCGCTCCCTCTGAGGTTCTGTTACTGTCTGTTGTATCCTGAAGGTCGCGTGAGAGGTGTTAATGCAGTGTCGTATTGATTGTGGAGCCTGCTGCATTGCGCCGTCAATCTCCAGCCCCATCCCCGGAATGCCGCAGGGTAAACCCGCGAATGTCCGATGCATTCAGTTATCGGATGAAAATTTGTGCATGATTTTCGGTTCAGATTTAAGGCCGAAAGTATGCGGAAGTCTGCAACCTTCAGTTGATATGTGTCTTACAGATCGTACCTCAGCCATGACCTACCTGATTGAGCTTGAAGCCAGCACTCGTGCCTGAGAACCCTCCCACCGCTTAGATTCAGCCCAGCGTCAGCAGTTAGCTGACCCAGTCTTCCAGCTGCAATCCGGGTACCCGTTCAAACTCGCGTGTGTTATTGGTCACCAGAATAGCCCTGGCCGCAATGGCATGCCCGGCAATCGCGGTGTCGTTGGGACCAATGGGCGTTCCGGCAGCAGCCAGCGCCGCTTTGATTTCAGTAGTTGCATCTACCGCTGCGCGATCCCATGAAAGCACAGCATCAAGACGTGCGCAGAATGCATCTACCAATTGCAAACGTATCTGCTGTAAACCGAAGCGGATACCGCGCCATCAGGCGCTGACGCTGCTGAAGTTTTTCGGTCCACCCATTCTCACTTTACAGCAGCAGCGTCAGCCTGTTCGCCCGCTAATCACCTAAACCTGCCCGAAATGTGCGTAACGTCAAAAATCTGCTACGCCGTTTGCGCATTTTCTTGCCTGGTGAAAGCGGCTGTACCACAATCCCTGAAACGTTTCAGCGGTGACTGCGCCATCTGTTTTCCTCAGTATGGCGTAAAATCTTTCCCACTAGCTGAAACGATTCAATCTCAGCAAGCGAGGAGAATTATGTTCCAGCTCGAATTGCAGGCCATCCATACCGGAGCCAGCGCCCAGAATAAAGAAGAGGCCATTCGTCAGGTTGCTGCCGCGTTAACCGCGGCGGGCAATGTGACCGAAGGATACGTCAACGGCATGCTGGCGCGCGAACAGCAGACCTCAACCTTTCTTGGCAACGGCATCGCAATCCCTCATGGCACCACCGATACCCGCGATCTGGTGCTGAAAACCGGCGTTCAGGTTTTCCAGTTTCCGCAGGGCATTGCCTGGGGTGACGATCAGACAGCCTATGTTGCCATCGGGATTGCCGCTAAGTCGGATGAACATCTGGCGCTGCTGCGTCAGCTGACCCATGTGCTGAGCGATGACACCATTGCAGAACAGCTAAAAACCGCCTCTGCTGAAGATCTTCGTGCGTTGCTGATGGGCGAGAAACAAGCCGCTGAATTCAGCTTCGACACCTCATTAATCACGCTCAACGTGGCTGCCAGCGATCTGATCACCTTACAGGCGATGAACGCCGGTCGGCTGCAGTCCGCTGGTGTGGTGGATGCCAGCTACGTCGCAGACGTGGTTTCAACGCCTCCGCTGAATCTGGGTCAGGGCATCTGGCTCAGCGACAGCAGCCTCGGCAACCTGCGCAGCGGCGTGGCTATCAGCCGCGCTGAACATGCCTTCGACCATCAGGGCGAATCGGCTGCGATGTTAATCAGCGTTTCGGCGACCGATGAACGTCCGCTGGAAGTGCTGGGTTACCTCAGCGCCTTGCTGCAGCAGGGCAAAGCGGATCGTCTGTTGAAAGCGGATGCTGCAGGCGTATACGCACTGCTCACCAGCGAAGTCGATGAGCAGGCTGACGTGCTGACGGCTGAATTTACCATTCGCAACGAACACGGCCTGCATGCCCGTCCAGGCACGGCGCTGGTCAGCGTGATCAAGCAGTTCAACAGCGACATCACCGTGACCAATCTCGACGGCAGCGGCAAACCTGCTAATGGCCGCAGCCTGATGAAAGTGGTTGCGCTGGGCGTGAAGAAAGGTCATCGCCTGCGCTTTACCGCCAGCGGTGAAGATGCACAGCAGGCACTGAATGCGATTGAAGAAGCGATCACCAGTGGTCTGGGTGAGGGGGCATCATGAGCAGACGCGTCGCCACCATTACGCTGAACCCGGCGTATGACCTGGTGGGATATACCCCTGAAATTGAACGTGGCGAAGTTAACCTGGTGAAAACCACCGGGCTGCATGCTGCGGGCAAGGGCATCAACGTAGCCAAAGTACTTAAGGATCTGGGTATCGATGTCACCGTCGGTGGCTTCATGGGGAAAGAGAATCAGGACGGTTTCCAGCAGTTGTTCAGTGAGCTGGGCATAGCCAACCGTTTCCATGTCGTGCCTGGCCGTACCCGTATCAACGTTAAACTCACTGAACAGACCGGTGACGTCACCGATCTGAATTTCTCCGGTTTTCAGGTGACGGCGCAGGACTGGGATCGTTTTACTACCGATTCTCTGACCTGGCTGGGCCAGTTCGATATGGTCTGCGTCAGCGGTAGCCTGCCTGAGGGCGTCGACCACGATGCCTTTACCCGCTGGATGACCGAACTTCGCACCCACTGCCCATGCATCATCTTTGACAGCAGCCGCGAGGCGCTGGTGGCAGGACTGAAGGCGGCACCGTGGCTGGTTAAACCTAACCGACGTGAGCTGGAAATCTGGGCCGGTCGCAAACTGCCAACCCTGCAGGATGTGATTGGCGCTGCGCACGAACTGCGCGAGCAGGGCATCGCCCATGTGGTGATTTCGCTGGGCGCAGAAGGTGCTCTGTGGGTCAACGCTTCTGGCGAATGGATCGCTAAACCGCCGGTGTGCGAAGTGGTCAGCACCGTAGGTGCAGGCGACTCAATGGTTGGCGGCCTGATTTATGGCCTGCTGATGCGCGAATCCAGCGAACACACGCTGCGTCTTGCGACTGCCGTGGCGGCGATGGCCGTCAGCCAGAGCAATGTTGGCGTTTCCGATCGTACTCAGTTGGCCGCAATGATGGCGCGCGTCGACTTACAACCCGTTAACTGACAGCAGGAGAGCGATAATGAAAACGCTGCTGATTAAAGACCCTACACTGGGACTGGCTTCCGCATATATGGCACAACAGCGTCTGGCGGCTGCCGCCGCTGCGGCGGGCCTGACCCTGACTGATAATCCTGCCGACGCTGAGCTGGCGATTGTGCTGGGCAAAAACGTGCCGGACGATGCGGCGCTGAACGGCAAAGCGGTCTGGCTGGGCGATATCCAGCTGGCAGTACGTGAGCCAGAAACCTTCCTGAACCGCGCGAAAGCAGAAGCGAAAACCTGGCAGGCACCGGCTGCGGTAGCAACACCTGAAGCAGGCGCACCTGCTGCACCGGCTCAGGCTGGCGCGCAGAAACGCGTCGTCGCGGTGACCGCCTGTCCGACCGGCGTGGCGCATACCTTTATGGCTGCCGAGGCCATTCAGGCTGAAGCGACCCGTCGCGGCTGGTGGGTGAAAGTTGAAACCCGTGGTTCAGTGGGTGCCGGTAATGCGATCACTCCGGAAGAAGTCGCTGCCGCCGATCTGGTGATCGTCGCAGCTGATATCGAAGTCGACCTGGCGAAATTTGCCGGTAAGCCGATGTACCGTACCTCAACCGGTCTGGCGCTGAAGAAAACCGCGCAGGAGCTGGATAAAGCGGTAGCAGAAGCGAAGCCGTATAAAGCGGCGGCTGACGGACAGAGCAATTCCAGTGAAGAAGAGAAGAAAGGCGGAGCAGGAGCTTATCGTCATCTGCTGACCGGTGTTTCTTATATGCTGCCGATGGTGGTTGCGGGTGGTCTGAGCATCGCGCTGTCGTTTGCCTTTGGTATCACGGCGTTTAAAGAGCAGGGCACGCTGGCTGCGGCGCTGATGCAAATTGGTGGTGGCAGCGCCTTTGCCCTGATGGTGCCGGTGCTGGCGGGCTTTATCGCCTTCTCCATCGCTGACCGTCCGGGTCTGACGCCGGGTCTGATTGGCGGTATGATCGCCACCAGCATCAACGCAGGTTTCTTAGGCGGTATTATCGCGGGCTTTATTGCCGGTTATGCGGCGAAGCTGATCAGCGGCAAAGTTAAACTGCCGCAGAGTATGGAAGCGCTGAAACCGATACTGATTATTCCCCTGTTCGCCAGTCTGATCACCGGTCTGCTGATGATCTACGTAGTGGGTAAACCGGTTGCTGGCATCATGAACGGCCTGACGCACTGGCTGGCCAACATGGGAACGGCGAATGCGGTCCTGCTGGGTGCCATTCTGGGCGGCATGATGTGTACCGATATGGGCGGTCCGGTAAACAAAGTGGCTTACGCGTTTGGCGTCGGCTTACTGAGTTCGCAGACCTATGCGCCAATGGCTGCCATTATGGCAGCCGGTATGGTGCCACCGCTGGCGATGGGGCTGGCGACGCTGGTTGCCCGTCGTAAATTCAATAAAGGTCAGCAGGAAGGCGGTAAAGCGGCACTGGTTCTGGGTCTCTGCTTTATCTCTGAAGGTGCGATTCCGTTTGCCGCCCGTGACCCGATGCGTGTTCTGCCTTGCTGTATCGTTGGCGGTGCAACCACCGGCGCGATCTCCATGGCAATTGGCGCAAAACTGATGGCTCCGCACGGTGGACTGTTCGTGCTGCTGATCCCTGGCGCGATTACCCCGGTTATCGGCTATCTGATGGCGATCATCATCGGTACTGCGATTGCGGGTCTGAGCTATGCGGTACTGAAACGTCCGGAAGAGCAGCTGGCGAAAGCCTGATGTGCAGAAGTGCATAATCTGCTGAAGTGAAAATAACAGGGAGCCGGATGGCTCCCTGTTTGCTTTTACAGACGGTTCCCGAAGTCAAAGCGAAGGGAGCATACGCCTGAAGTAAAGCATCGCGGGCCATGGACAAAAAGCCGGGAGCGTTTTTGAACAACGCAAAGCGTTGGCCCGGCTGCGGGCGCACCTCAGGGATGAGGTGCGTAATCGCCCGCGCTGCGCCTGCCAGGGATGGCGTTTTTTTGCGTCTTTACGGAAGGCGTATGCTCCCTGAGCCAGCGTTCTCTCTAAACGAAAAGGTAGCATGCCAGCCAGTTAAGCGACAGGTGATAACGCAGTCTGGTGCCGCTCAGGGGCTGGCGGTCCT
>NZ_JBLWNV010000009.1:0-238036 GCF_048452805.1 Pantoea sp. K16
CCGCACAGCGGGGCGCGCAGGCAGCCGGACGCCGGGATTGTTAAGGGGCGGGCGTACGCCCCTTAACGCGTCCGCCTGCACGGGCAACCTGAAACTCCCCATCGCCTGGCGGGCGAAACCCGCTCAGTGCTTACGCGCGGCTAAGTGATCTGAAACTCCCCTCGCATGGGCGGGCGAAACCTGCTCACAGCCAGCCCGCTGCCAGGCGAAACTTACTCAGTGTGCCTGCCCGCTGCACAGCGAAATCCGCCCGCTGCTAAGCGACCTTCCCTGCCGCCAGGCAACAACTAAGCACTCAACCATCCCAGCTTAATCACAAACAGAATCGACAGGATAACCAGCGCCGCATTCACCTCTTTCGCACGTCCGCTCAGCAACTTCACCAGCGTCCAGGTAATAAAACCAAACGCGATGCCGTTGGCGATCGAATAGGTCAGCGGCATGGTCAGCGCGGTCACGGTGACCGGCGCGGCGGTGGTGATATCTTTCCAGTCAATCTCTGCCAGGCCCGAGGCCATCAGCACCGCTACAAACAGCAACGCAGGCGCGGTGGCATAAACCGGAACACTGGAGGCCAGCGGCGAGAAAAACAGGGCCAGCAGGAACAGCACGGCGACCACAATCGCGGTCAGGCCGGTACGGCCACCGGCACTCACGCCCGCCGCCGATTCCACATAACTGGTAGTGGTCGAGGTGCCGAGCAGTGAACCAAACAGCGCAGCCGCACTGTCAGCAATCAGCGCACGGCCCATCTTCGGCACGTTACCCTGCTCATCCGCCAGACCGGCGCGTTTGGTCACACCCAGCAGCGTGCCCGTGTTATCAAACACATCAACAAACAGGAAGGCAAAAATCACGCTGATCAGGCCGACGTTAAACGCGCCGGCAATATCCAGCTGCATAAAGGTCGGTGCAATCGACGGCGGTGCAGAGAAGACCCCGGCAAAGGGCGACAGACCAATGCCCATGGAGATAAAGGTCACCAGCAGAATACCGATCAGCACTGCGCCCGTCACCCGACGCGCTTCCAGTACCACGATAACCACAAAGCCAAGCATCGCCAGCAGCGGACCCGGTTTAGTCAGGTCGCCAATGCCCACCAGCGTCGCCGGGTTATCGACCACGATACCCGCCCCTTCCAGCGCAATCAGCGCCAGAAAAAGCCCGATACCGGCACCAATCCCGGCGCGCAGCGGCAGCGGAATACTGGCAATAATCCATTCACGAATCTTAAATAGCGACATCGCGAAGAAAATCACCGCCGAGAGAAACACCGCGCCCAGCGCAATCTGCCACGTGTAGCCCATGTGCAGCACAACGGTGTAGGTGAAAAAGGCGTTCAGTCCCATACCCGGAGCCAGCGCAATCGGATAGTTGGCGATCAGCCCCATCAGCACGCAGCCAATCGCCGCCGCCAGACAGGTGGCGACAAATACCGCGCCCTTGTCCATGCCGGTCGCGCCCAGAATGCTTGGGTTCACAAACAGAATATAAGCCATCGCCAGGAAGGTGGTGATCCCGGCGATAATCTCAGTACGAACCGTCGTGTTATGCGCTTTGAGTTTGAATAGTTTTTCTAACATCATCATCTCTCGATACAGGAGACATCAGTCTCACTTGCCAAAGGGGTTTGCATGCTGATTATTCTGTTTCCGGGACACTGATACCGGCCGCTGCATACTTGCGTGCCAGAATCGCCTGAAATCCCTGACTTACCCACTGCCCAAAGCAATTGCCATGCCATCTACCGACGCAATCGATTACCTGGCAGAGCCGGGTACGGCTAAGAGAATTCCGAACCAAAACGAGGAGCGATTATGGTGCAATGCACCGATGCCGCGCAATCGTTTTCCTGCGGCAAACGGCGAGCCCCGAAAAACTCTGCGCCAGCGCACGCTTCCGCACTCTCACAGGCGAAGCTGGTCACGTTTCAGCACGCTGCCTCAGCAAGCTTTTCTGGCCTGTGTAGACTCCTGAATTAACTCTTTCGTAACATTGAGGCCGCGCAATGAAGCCAGCAATTTTGGTGGTGGATGATGATCCTGCAGTCTGCGACGTCTTGCAGGATGCGTTAAGTGAACATCTGTTAACGGTCTACCGCTGTCATCAGGGACGCGAGGCGCTATCGATGCTCGGCGAACACCCGGAAATCTCGCTGGTGATGCTGGATATGATGCTGCCCGATACCAACGGGCTACTGGTGTTGCAGCAGCTTCAGCGTCAGCGACCCGAAGTGCTGGTGATTATGCTGACCGGTATGGGTTCTGAAGCGGAGATGGTGGTGGGCCTTGAGATGGGCGCAGATGACTACATCGCCAAACCCTTTAATCCACGCGTGGTGGTGGCGCGAACCCGGGCGGCCCTGCGCCGCAGCGGACGCATTGCCCAGGCAGACCCTGAACAGGAGGGCTGGCGTTTTGGCGGCTGGCAACTGGATGATGGCCGCTGCCAGCTGTTTAATCCGCAGCGCGAGCTGGTGCCGCTGACCCAGGGGGAATATAGCCTGTTACGCGCGCTGGTTCGCCACGCCCGAAAAGTGCTGACCCGCGATCAGTTGCTGGAGCTGACCCACAGCGAAAGTCTCGACGTGTTTGATCGCACCATCGACGTGCTGATCATGCGGTTGCGCCGTAAAATCGAAATCAACCCGCACCAGCCCGACCTGATCCGCACCATTCGCGGACTGGGTTATGTCTTTTCGGCCGATGTGGTGAAACCCGATTCGACAACGCGTGCCAGTCAGATTGCCTGATTACGCCTGCCGCGCGCAGGATAACCAGTGCGCGTAATCATTACACAGCAGCCAGCGCGGCGCTTCATCCTCCTCAAGCGGGTTGAAACGAGCCAGCGGCGTCAGAAACACGTTGTCGTTTTCGTCATCGTTGGGCATCGACACCTCGCCCACCAGCACGTCGCCGAAGCCACTTTCACCCCAGAAACTGTGCCAGATGCCCGCCTCCAGCGTCACGCTTTCACCCGGTGAGAGCCGTAGCTGTGAACCGGCGGCATGGGTCTGGCGCAGGCCATCCAGCGACACCGCCACCAGCGAGTCAGCCAGCCCGTCACCGTTGCGGTTATGCAGTTCGACAATCAGATTCCCGCCGCCGCGATTAATGATGTCTTCCATCTTGCGCGGATGGTAGTGCATCGGCGTCTGCTGCCCTTCCCGCACATGCATTATTTTCTCGGCGTAGGGTTTATGCCACGGCTGCCCGCCTGGTGAACCGTTGCGCAGGGTAAACAGCGTCAGCCCGGTCTGCAGAAAATCAGCCGCACCAAAACTGGTGAGATCCCAGCCCAGCCGCAACGTCAGAATCTCCTGCGCTACCTCACGATCCTGAGCCCGCCACTGGCTCACATCAAAATCGGCCCACGGCGGCAGATGCACATCCTGCTGTCGGAAAAACTCGCGCGTATGTTGCAGGTAATAATTAACCTCTGAACGTTGCATGGTGGCCTCCTGAGGGTACTGACAAAGTCTGGCCCGGGTTAGCTGTAAGAGCGAGCCTGCGCAGAGAGCCCGGTCAGATCGGAAAGTCGCTAAGGCCAATCCCTGGCCGCTCGGCCCGCGCCGTCCCTGGCGCGGGACGCTTTCCTCCTCTGACCGGGTTCCCTGCGCGATAAGGTTATTCGTTGCTGCCAGATTCACCCTGATTTAAGTCTGTCAGAAGTCTGAAGCGGGTGCCGCACTAAAGCTTATTTCACCGTCCAGCCCTGGTAGCTGCCGATATTATTACGATCGATCAGTTTCACCGGGATCAGTACCGGCTTATCGGGTGCCGGTTTGCCCTGCAGAATGTCATAACCAATCTCGACCGCTTTGGCGGCCATGACCTGCGGGTCCTGCGCAGGCGTCGCGACGAACAGTGAATTCTTGCGCTTCAGCGCCTCTTCACCGTCCGGCGAGCCATCGACGCCAACGATAAAGAACTCATTGCGCTGCGCCTGTTTCGCCGCTAAGTCTGCGCCAATCGCTGTCGGGTCATTGATGGCAAACACCGCATCAATCTTTGGATTAGCAGAGAGCAGACCGGTCATGACTTCCAGTCCGCCTTCACGACTGCCTTTGGCGTTCTGGTTGTATGAGAGCAGCTTGATGTCAGGATGGGTTTTCAGTTCGGTCATGCAGCCTTCAACGCGGTTCTGCACCGCAGAGACCGGTGGTCCGTTAATGATCACCACGTTGCCTTTGTTCTTCAGCCGGTCAGCAATATATTTACAGGCCATCGCGCCCGCCTCGGTGTTATCGGAGGTGATGGTCGCATTCGCGCCATCGGCCGCCACGTCGACCGCCACCACTACGATACCGGCATCACGCGCCCGCTTCACCGCCGGGGCGATCCCTTTGGAGTCGGCGGCGTTGAGAATAATCATGTCGACTTTGGCCGCAATAAAGTTATCAATCTGGCCCACCTGCTGACCGAGATCGTAGCCGCTGGAGACCAGCGTCACATTCACCTTATCGCCCGCCAGCTGACGCGCCTTCATCTCTGCGCCTTTGGTGATCTGCACGAAGAAGGGGTTTGCCAGATCGCCGACCGTTACGCCGATAGATTTGAGTTCTTTTGCCTGAGCCAGGCCGGTACTGAACAGCGTCGCCGCCAGCAGCCCGGTTACAATCGGATTAAAACGCATAGACCTTCTCCTGCTGTTTTCAAGGTGCCAACCACTTAATGGCGTTTTTTAGGTTGCGGAGGTGAAATGACGCATCCGCCCTTATAAGACTCAACTCACATGATGACGGGTACGATATTTGTCGATCAGGACCGCGATGATGATGACCGCGCCCTTAATCACCAGCTGCCAGAAATAGGAGACCCCCATCAGCGTCATGCCGTTATTCAGCGTGGCGATAATCAGTGCGCCAATCAGGGTGCCGGTGATGGTGCCGATGCCGCCGACAAAGCTGGTACCGCCGAGGATCACTGCCGCAATCGCATCCAGCTCATAGCCCACCCCGAGGTTGCCGTTGGCGCTGTAAAGCCGCGAAGCGCTCATCAGACCGCCGAGCCCCGACAGCAGGCCGCTCATGCCGTAGACAAACAGCAGCACCATCCCCACCTTGATGCCGGTGAGACGCGCCGCCTGAATATTGCCGCCGACCGCGTAGATATGGACGCCCAGCGTGGTGCGGCGCAGGATGAACCAGCAGATGGCGATCACCGCAAAGGCAATCACAATCAGCCACGGCACCGGCCCGAGATAGCCGTTGCCGATCCACTCAAAGTTAATATCGGAATTGATTACCGTGGTGCCATCCGCCAGCAGGTAAGCCGCTCCGCGCAGTGCGGTGTAGGTGCCAAGCGTGACGATAAAGGGCGGCAACCCGGCCCAGGCGACCAGGATGCCGTTGAACAGCCCCATCACCAGGCCTGCGCCCAGCGCCATCGGAATGGTCATGGAAGCCAGCATTGGATCCAGTGATGCTACCAGCGCCACCACCGCGGTGGTCCCCAGCATTGACCCCACCGACAGGTCGATGCCGCCGGTGAGGATCACAAAGGTCATGCCCGCCGCCAGCACGATGTTAATCGACGCCTGACGGGTGATGTTGAGCAGGTTTGCTTCGGTAAAGAAGTTCGGCGTGACGAAACCAAATACCGCCACGATCAGGATCAGAATCGGCAGGATACCCACCGTTTGCAGCAGATCGCCCATCAGGGCGCGTTTCAGCGTCGGTGCTTTGGTGCGGGCCAGTTGTGTCATGGTGGTCTCCTTAGATTTCGCCTGCTGACGCGCTGTGCGCACCGGTTGCCAGCGTCATAATATTTTCCTGACTGATGTGGCTGCCCTCCAGCTCACCGACGATGGTGCCTTCGTGCATCACGTATACGCGGTCGCTCATCCCGACCACTTCCGGCAGTTCGCTGGAGATCATCAGAATCGCCACACCCTGCCGCGCCATCTCCTGCATCATCCGGTAGATCTCACTTTTCGCCCCGACATCGACGCCGCGCGTCGGCTCATCGAGGATCAGAATGCGCGGACCAATCGCCACCCAGCGTGAAATCAGCAGCTTCTGCTGGTTACCGCCCGACAGACCGCCCGCCCGGACCTGAGCGTGAGGAACGCGAATATTGAGTGAAGCGATCGCCTCATTGGCGATGGTCTGCCCTTTGCGGCGGTTCAGCATCCCGTAACTGGCGTCACGTTCCAGCGTCGCCATCACGATGTTCTCCTGCGCCGCCATCTCCAGAAAAAGTCCCTGCTCTTTGCGGTTTTCGGTGAGGAAACCGATGCCGCGTGCAATCGCATCGCGCGGTGAATGGATGGTGACCTTCTCGCCATCGATCCAGATCTCGCCCTCTTTCGGCTTGTGCACGCCAAAAATCAGCTGTGCCAGCTCGCTGCGGCCTGCGCCCACCAGCCCGGCCAGGCCGACAATCTCTCCGGCCCGCACTTCAAGACTGCTGGGATGCACTTTGCCACCATCGGTAAGGTGATTGACCGCCAGCCGGATATCGCCCAGCGGGATAGCACGGTCTTTGTTAAACAGGTCGCTGAGCGGCCGTCCGACCATCATCCGCACCAGTTCGCTGGCGTTAAGCTGATCACGGGTCAGGCTGCCTACATACTCCCCGTCGCGCAGCACGCTGACGCGATCGGACAGCTCATACACCTCCGCCATGCGGTGGCTGATATAGATGATCGCCATACCTTCGCTGCGCAGCCGTTTGATCAGCGCGAACAGCTGTTCGGTTTCGCGGTTGGAGAGCGCGGCGGTCGGCTCATCCATAACCAGAATGCGGCTGTTGCGCTGCAGCGCGCGGGCGATCTCCACCTGCTGCTGCTCGGCGATGCTGAGACGGCTGACCAGATCCCAGGCGCTGAACTGCGCGCCGAGCCGATCAATGACCCGCTGCGCCTCTTCGGCCATCTGCCGCCGCTTCACCAGCCCGCCGGGCGCGATTTCGCTGCCGAGAAAAATGTTCTCCGCCACCGTCAGGTTAGGTGCCAGGTTGATCTCCTGATAAATCAGGGTGATCCCGGCGGCCAGAGCCTCTTTCGGCCCTTTCAGCGCCCAGGGCTTGCCTTCAATTAAAATTTCCCCGCTGCTGGCGGTATAGGCACCGGCCAGAATCTTCATCAGTGTGCTTTTACCCGCGCCGTTCTCCCCCATCAGCGCGTGGACCTCACCGGGATAAACCGTGAGATCGACGCCCTTCAGGGCATAAAAGCTGCCGAAGCGCCGGGTAATTCCCCGCATTTCCAGTATCGGTGTGGCTGTCATCGCCTCGCTCCTGCGGACTGTGGATAGCCGTCAGTAAAGCAACGCCAGATAAACGGAAAATGTCAGCGGCCATTCATATTTGTCATAAACGCCCGCCTGCACGCTCCTATACTCGGCCCATCGTTGCAGTGAATGAGAGGTCGTGGGATGCAGCGCACTTATCCGTGGCAGGCCGGGGCACGTGGACGCCTGTTGCTGTTCAATCTGCTGGTGGTATCAGTCACGCTGATGGTCAGCGTGGTGGCGATCTTCGGCTTTCGTCATGCCGGGGCGATTCAGGAGCAGGCACAGGCGCAGACCCTGGCCGACATGAACGGCAGCCTGGCGCTGGCGCGGGATACCGCCAACGTGGCGACAGCGGCAGTGCGGCTGTCACAGGTGGTGGGCGCGCTGGAGTATCAGAGCGAATCACAGCGGCTGCAGCAGAATCAGCAGGCGTTGCAGCAGTCGCTGAGCCTGCTGGCCAGTGCGCCGCTGGCGGCGCGTCAGCCGGAGCGCATTGCCCGGATCCGTGCCCGCAGCCTGATGCTGGAACAGACGATTAACACCCTGCTGCTGACCGGCCACCAGCGTCATCTGCAGCGCAACAACATGCTGAGCGACCTGTGGCAGACGCAGATTCTGCTCAGCCATATCGACCAGCTGGTACAGCGGGAACAGCGGACGCTGCCGGATGCCGCGCTGCGGGAGCAAACCGAACGGCTGATCACCATCGCGATCCGCACACCCTCGCCCATCGCCGTCATCGAACAGCTCCAGCAGGTGATGGCGCAGTGGCACAACGTGCCGCTGACGGGCGTGACCGGCGAAAACGTGCAGCGACTGCTGGCTACCCAGCAGCGCCTGCTACCGCTGGCAGAGGCGCTGGAGCAGAGCGACCTGGCGATCGCCTATGCCACCTACCGGATTAAAGCGCTGGTGGCGATGCTGAATGAAGATATCAGCGCCTCGGTGCAGCAGGTGGCGTTACAGAGTGAGGCGCGCACCCTGGCGACCCACCGTGAGCTGGATTCCATCATCGGCTTTATCGCGCTGTTTGCGCTGCTGGCGCTGGCGATCACCGGCTATGCCGGTATCTACATCTACCGCAATCTCGGGTCGAGCCTGACGGCGATTGCCGGGGCCATGACTCGGCTGGCGCAGGGCGAGCAGAACGTCAGCGTGCCAGGGCTGCAACGCCGCGACGAGCTGGGCGAGCTGGCGCGGGCATTTAACGTCTTTGCGCGTAATACCGCCTCGCTGGCTCACACCTCACGGCTGCTGAAAGAGAAGAGTAATCAGCTGGAGTCCACCTTTCTGGCGATGCGCGACGGCTTTGCGCTGTTTGATAACAACGGTCAGCTGGTGGTGTGGAACGCCCAGTATGCGGAGCTGCTCGGCATCGCGCCGCATGAACTGCATCGCGGCGTTCCCTGGCAGCAACTGCTGGCGCCGCTGGCGGTGGATCTGCACGATCCCGGTGAACCGCAGGAGATCCGGCTGGCCGATGGTCGTACGCTTGAGCTGCGCTTCAGCCCAATCCCGCGGCGCGGCATGGTCAATACCGTGCTGGACCGGACCTCGCGTAAAACGCTGGAGGAGGCGCTGCAGCACAGCCAGAAGATGAAGGCTGTCGGCCAGCTGACCGGCGGACTGGCACACGACTTCAACAATCTGCTGGCGGTGATTATCGGCAGTCTGGCGCTGACCGAAGGCCAGCTGACGCCCGGCCCGCTGGCCAGCCGGATTGAGCGGGCGCGGCAGGCGGCCGATCGCGCTGCCCAGCTGACCCAGCGGCTGCTGGCGTTCTCACGCAAGCAGGCACTCTATCCCCGTGCGGTGTCGGTGGTGACGCTGGTGGATAACCTGCAGGGGCTGCTGCAGCACTCGCTGCTGCCCGGTCAGCAGCTGATTATTGATGCGCAGCGTCCCGGCTGGCCCGCCTGGATTGATGCCAGCCAGCTGGAAAATGCGCTGATGAATCTGGTGGTGAATGCCCGCGATGCGATGCATCAGCAAAGCGGTGAAATCCGGCTGCGCATCTGGAATCAGCGTCGTCTGGAGGGGGATGAAAAGCGTGACAGGGTCACAATCGAGGTGATAGACCACGGCTGCGGCATGTCGGCCGGGGTTCGTGAGCAGGTGTTTGAGCCTTTTTTCACTACCAAGGCTACCGGCAGCGGCAGCGGGCTGGGCCTGTCGATGGTTTATGGTTTTGTACGGCAGTCAGGCGGCCAGATCGAACTGGAAACCGCGCCAGGCCAGGGCACCACGGTGCGGCTGCTGTTGCCACGTGCGCCGGAAGCCGCCGTCGCCGCAGTGATCGCCCCGCCATCGCCTGTGCACATTGAGACGGACATTGCGGCGGCCAGTAACCGGCTGGTGCTGGTGCTGGATGATGAACCGGCGGTGCGCCAGACACTCTGTGAACATCTGCATCAGCTGGGTTATCTGACGCTGGAGTGTGGTGACGGTGAAGAGGCGCTGGCGCTGCTGCGCCAGACACCCGATATCGACCTGCTGATCAGCGACCTGATGCTGCCCGGCGAGATTAACGGCGCGGAGGTGATCCGCCAGGCGCAGCAGAACTGGCCGCAGCTGGCGACGCTGCTCATCAGCGGTCAGGACCTGCGCCATCAGCCGGTGACGCTGCCGCTGTGCGAACGGCTGGCGAAGCCCTGGCAGCAGGCACAGCTGGTGCAGGCGTTACAGCGGGCCTGGCAGCGCAGCGAACGGCTTAATCGCGCGCAGCAGGCTGCCACAACGGCACCGGCTTCCCACTGATGTAGCGCTTGCGCAGGCGGCTGGAGATCACATCCATCACCATCACTACCACCACCAGAATCAGCGTCAGAAACATCACCACATCCCAGTTCCACAGGCGCATATTCTCAGCGTAAACCAGACCGACGCCCCCGGCGCCGACAAAGCCCAGCACCGCCGCTGAGCGGGTATTGGACTCTATCTGGTAAAGGCTCAGCGCCAGAAACTGCGGGAATGACTGGGTGAAGATGCCGAAGCGGTGTTTCTGCAGGCTGTTGGCGCCGACTGCGCCCAGTCCGCGACCCGGTGAACGCTCCACCGCTTCGTGCCCTTCGGCGTAGAGTTTGCCGAGCAGACCGACATCCTGCAGGATAATCGCCAGCACCCCGGCCAGCGGCCCCATGCCGACCGCCCGGACGAAGATCAGCCCCCAGATCGCCATGTCGATGCCGCGTAATACGTCAAACAGACGGCGCATCAGAAACGCCAGCGGTTTCGCGGTTCGGCTGTGCATCACGTTGCGCGCCGCCAGAAACGACAGCGGCAGCGCCAGCAGCGAGGCAGTCAGCGTGCCGGCAAAGACAATCCCTAAGGTGATGCCGACCTGCGACAGATAGTAGCCAAACGGCCAGTTCACGAAATCGTGCCAGACAAACATCCGCAGGAAATAACGCCCCAGCTGCTGGCAGCCCATCAGCAAACGCGACCACTCCAGACCAAATACCGAAAAGAAAAAGAGGTAATAGAGCAGCACCGCCAGTGTGATCAGCGCCAGGCGACGCAGATAGCGCGGCTGTGAGGCGAAGAGTTCACGATGCTGCTGCTTCATTAGCGCGATATCGGGAACGGTGCTTATCATGTCCTGTCTCCTGTCACACGGCGACGAAGCTGGCCGGAGAGCGTATCCAGCAGCGACACCACAATCAGGATCAGCAGCAGCGTAATACTGACCTGATCGTAGCGGTCCAGTTTGATGTTGGTCATCAGCTCCTGGCCGATGCCGCCTGCACCGACCAGCCCAAGGATGGTTGAGGAGCGGAAGTTAATCTCCAGCCGCATAAAGCTGTAGGAGAGAAAGACCGGCTTAACCTGTGGCCAGAAGGCGAAGCGCATCCGCTGCAGTTTGCTGGCTCCGCAGGCGGCCAGGCCGCGTACCGGCTTATCCGACGCCGACTCAATCGCCTCGTAAAACAGCTTGGTCAGGCTGCCCACGGTGTGCAGCGCCAGCGCCAGAAAACCGGGGATCGCCCCGATGCCAAAGGCCATCACAAACATCACCGCCCACGCCAGCTCCGGCATGGTGCGCAGGAAGGCGACAAAGGCGCGAATCGTCATCCGCACGCTGACCGGCGTCTGGGTATTGTCGGCGGCGAAAAAGGCCAGCACCGCGGCCAGTGCCACCGCCACCAGCGTCGAAGCCAGCGCCAGTTGTAGTGTTTCCCAGATCAGCGGCAGCTGGATCGGCAGACGGTAGCCCCAGTAAGCCAGCGAGCCTTCGGTCTTGCCGTCGGCAAACAGCAGCGGCAGATGCAACACCGGCAGAATTTCGTGCAGGTAGTCAAAGAAGTGCGGCAGCGACTGCCAGACGGTAAGCAGATTAAATTCTGCCACCCTGCCCGCCGCCAGGTAGAGTGCCACCAGCAGCAGTGACCAGAGCAGCGCGTCTCGTTTCTGCTGGCGGCGGATGCGTTGGTAGTAGTGTTCGAATTCGGTCAAAGGGGATCTCCGGCGCTAAAGCAGCGGGACGCAGGCGAGTTTGCTGCGTCCCGCTTTCCCCGCCTGAGCGGAGAAGATAAGAAGTAGCTGGATTTAGCCGCGGCTGCCTTTCATCAGGTCGCGCTTCATATCGATGATGTTCTGATAATCGGCAACCGTTGCCTGACCGATGTGCTGCTCGCCGCCCACCGCTTTCACGAAGCAGGCGTGATCTTCCTTATCCAGCTTTTTAATTGCCGACACCACTTTCGCTTTAAAGCCAGCGGGCAGCTTGTTGCTGACCAGCACCGGACCGTTGGGGATCAGCGGTGACTGCCAGATAATGCGGATCTGCTTCATCAGATCAGGATGGTCCATGCGGATCAGACGGCCAAACGCGCCAGAGGTATAGCCGCTGTTGTAGTCACCGACCAGTGAGGTCCAGGTCACTGCGCCATCAAACTGGTTGTTCAGCACGCCCAGAATGTCCTGCTCATGGCCGCCGGAGAAGGTGACGCTGGAGAAGGTGTTGTTATATTTGTCATCCACTGAGCCGCCGAACATCTTCTTAAACGCCTGGTTCGGCATCAGGAAGCCGGACGTCGAGTCGGGATCGGCCATACCGAAAGATTTCCCTTTCAGGTCTTCCAGTTTTTTGTAGGGGCTGTCCGCTTTGACGATCACCACCGAGTGGTAGCCGCGTGACTGATCTTTGTCATCCACCACAATGCCAACCACATCGACCGCTTTCGGGTCCTGAATGTAGACCGACGCAAACGAGGCTGGCGACATGCTCAGCACCATATCGATCTTGCCACCCAGCAGACCCTGAATCACGCCAGAGTAGTCGGAGGCGTTGCGCATCTGGGTATCCACACCCAGTTCTTTATCAAAGAAGGTCTTCACACACTGATTATCGCCAATCTGCTGGGTGGCGTTCTGACCGCCCAGAATCCCCAGATTAAGCTGTTTCGGCGCATCCGCTGCGCTGACACCAAACGCCATTACACTGGTCAGGAGTGCTAAAGAAGTCAGTTTCATTCGGGGTTGTTCTCTTGCTGTGGAAGTTAATGGATTTGGTTAAGTTCATCGCCGTACAGCTGGTGCAGCAGGCTGTCGGTCAGTCCTGAAGGATGGCCGTCAAACAGCACCACGCCGCGCTGAATGCCAATCACCCGGGTGCAGTAGCTTTTCACCAGCTCAATCGAGTGCAGGTTGACCATCACGCTGATGCCCTGCTCGCTGACCTGACGCAGCACATCCATGATGCGCTTGGTATTTTTGGGATCGAGTGACGCCACCGGCTCATCGGCCAGCAGGATTTTGGGGTTCTGCATCAGGGCACGGCAGATCGCCACACGCTGCATCTGCCCGCCAGAAAGGTTTTCCGCCCGCTGCAGCGCCTGCGGCAGCATGTTCATCCACTGCAGCAGTTCGATGGCGTGCGCCCGGTCATTGTCGGAGAAGATTTTAAAGAAGGATTTCAGCGTACCGGTCTGGCTCAGACGGCCCAGCAGCACGTTGGTCAGCACGTCGAGGCGTGGCACCAGACAGAAATCCTGAAAGATCATGCCGCACTGGCTGCGCCATTCGCGCAGCTGGCGGCTGTTGAGCGTAACCACGTTACGATCCGCTCCGCCATGATGCAGACTGATAATCGCGCCGGAAGTCGCTTCAATCGTGCCGTTGAGCATGTGCAGCAGGGTCGATTTACCCGCGCCAGAGCGGCCAATCACCGCCACCAGCTCACCGGCGTGCAGGTCGAAACTGACCTGATCCAGCACCTGAGTGTCGCCGTAGGCTTTGCTCAGTTTCTGCACCGACAACACTTTTTGTCCGCTGAGGCTGGCCGGTGGCAGGTCGTTGTCGACCACCGTTTTCAGAAGTGCCTGTGCCATGGTTTCTCCGTCATCGCTGATTGCGTTCTGCGGGTTATTAAGGCGTGACGCGATGAACACGAGATGACAGTCAGATGATCAAACCGTGACAGGCCAGTGCGCGCCGCACAGCAATCTCTGGCCGTCACGGGCAGGCTGCACACCGTCCGGCAACGGGTTTTCCGCTAACCAGTTATCCATCTCATGACTGAGGTGGGTCAGCCAGGTCTGACGCGGCTGGAGCATCTCTGCTATCGCCAGCGCCTGGGTCACATCATTATGGTTACGCGGCTCTGGGCGCGGCGGATCGTTGCAGTCAATCACCAGCTGATCCAGCGGCTGACCGCGCAGGAAGTCGGCGGTGTCGGGTGGCAATCCGCAGGTATCACACAGCCAGGCGAGCCGGGTGCCGTGCCAGTCGAAAAGATAGCCATGCGTCAGCTTCGAGTGCTGCAACGGCAGCGGCGTGACCTGCAGTTCACCAAAGGCGTGCGCTACAAACGGCGTTAAGGCGGGACGGAAATCGAGCAGGCCAGGATGTTTGTAGAGATCGTCACAGCCTCGCGGATCGGGTGGACCCCAGACCGGAACCGGCGCGCCCACTCCCCAGCGCAGTGCAAAAAGCCCCTGCACATGATCCATGTGGTAGTGGGTCAGCAGAATGCGCGTCAGCGTGCCGGGCGGGAAGCGCGACGCCAGCAGCGGCAGACCGGCATCCAGCAGGATGCGCTCGCGACCAAACTCAATCAGCGCGCTGCAGGGTGCACGCGCGTAGCCACTGTTGAGCTGCGCCCGCTGACAGGCGCGACAGGCGCAGCCCGACAGCGGTGCGGCAGTGACCCCGCCAGTACCCAGAAAAGTGAGTTTCATTGATGCACCTTTGGTAGCGGATGTCGATGCCGGACTGTCTCCGCCGGTGCCAGGATAAGAGAGTTTCATTGATGCGCCTCCAGTATCTGACGCAGCAGGCACACGGTATCCGCCAGCGCGCCGTCGTTGTTGAGGATAAGGCAGCCATCGGGCTGTGGCTGTGCGGCGCGCGCCAGCCGCCGGGCGATCTCCGCCTCATCTTCCCGTCCGCGCTGGCGCAGCCGCGCTGCCAGCACGGCGGGCGTGACCTGCAGACAGACCGGCAGCAGCTGCGAGCCGAAACGGGCCTGCGCCTGCGCCAGATGCAGCCGCGAACCATTCACCACCACATTCTGCCCGCGCAGCAGCCACTGTTCCGTCTCACAGCCAATACCATAGCTGAAACCGTGCGCCTGCCAGCTCACCGCGAACAGACCGAGTGCTGCGCGACGGGCAAACTCCGCCTCGGTCAGCGCCACATGGTTTTCACCGCCCGCATCGGCGGCGCGGGTAATGTAGCGATGGGCGATCAGCAGCCGTGGCGGAGGTACCGCCCGCAGCGCGTCCAGCAGGCTGTCTTTACCCGAGCCCGAGGGACCGGTGAGCCAGATCAGCCGCGCCATCAGTACACCTGCCGGCCTTTGCTCCAGACATGCCGCACGTGCGGGTAGCCGTGTGCGGTGTGCGCCAGCACCAGATCGGCGCGGCAGCCTTCGGCGATTACCCCGCGATCTTCGAGCCCTAAGGCGCGCGCCGGGTTACAGGTGACCAGCGCGATCGCCTGCGCCATGCCGAGGCTGTTGCGCTCATCATCTGCCAGCCGGAACGCTGCATCCAGCAGGCTCGCCGGATAGTAATCGGAGGAGAGAATATTCAGCAGGCCGTGTGACGCCAGCTCCCAGGCGGCGACGTTGCCGGAGTGCGAGCCGCCGCGCACGATGTTTGGCGCGCCCATCAGCACCTGCATATTGCGATAACGCGAGGCGCGTGCCGCCTCCAGCGTGGTAGGAAACTCCGCGATGCGGCTGCCCGCGGCATGGGACTCTTCAACGTGCGCCGCGGTGGCATCATCGTGGCTGGCAATGGCGATGCCATGTTCCCGGCAGAGTCCGGCAATCGCCTGACGATTAGGCTGTGACCATTCTGCTGCCAGGGTGAGCTGGTCATGCTCGAACTGATCCATCTCCGCGTCGTTGAGCTGATATTTGCCCTGATAATATTCGCGATACTTCGTCAGCGACGCATACTGGCGCTGGCCCGGCGAATGGTCCATCAGCGACACCAGCGCCAGCTCTGGCGTGCCCATCAGCGCTTCAAACAGCGGCGCAGTGGTGGGATGCGGCAGTTCACAGCGCAGATGCAGCAGATGCTCGGCCCGGTTCAGACCTTTGCGGTTGCTGTCGCGGATGGCGTCGATCATCTTGCTGAGGTTATCCAGCCGGTGCCCGCCGTCGCGCACATCCCCGACACCAATCGCATCCAGCACCGTGGTAATGCCGCTGGAAACCATCAGCGCATCGTGGCTGCTCATCGCCGAGTGTGCCGGCCAGTCCACTTTCGGACGCGGCGTGAAAAACTTGTCGAGGTTATCGGTGTGCAGCTCCACCAGACCCGGCATCAGCCATGCGCCCTCACCGTCCAGCGCGCCCGGCTGCTGGCTGGTGGTTTCGCTGAAGCTGCTTATGCGCTCGTCGCGAAACTCCAGCGATCCGGTTACCACTTCGTTTTCCAGCACCAGTCTGACGTTATTGATGATCATGCCTGCGCTCCTGTCTCGATTGGGTGCATCAGGTGCAGCCGGTCCGCTACCCGCTCGCGCACCGCCCGATCGTGAAAAATACCGACGATGGCGGCACCACGGGCGCGCGCCTGTTCAATTAAGCTCACTACCGCCTCGCTGTTTACACTGTCGAGCGAGGCGGTGGGTTCATCCAGCAGCAGCACCGGATAGTCGGCGATAAAGCCGCGAGCGATATTCACGCGCTGCTGCTCTCCGCCAGAGAAAGTGGATGGGGCCAGCGACCAGAGACGCTGCGGCACGTTGAGCCGGGTCAGCAGTTCGGCGGCACGCGCCTCACAGAAGGCGCGCTCGACGCCGCGCTCCAGCAGCGGCTGCATCACAATCTCCAGCGTCGGCACGCGCGGGATCACCCGCAGAAACTGGCTGACCCAGCCCAGCGTGTCGCGGCGCAGGGCGATAATCTGGCGCGCCGATGCCTGCGCCATGTCGATCCACTCGCCCTGATGCGCGACCCGGATGTGGCCGCTGTCGGGCTGATAGTTGCCGTAAAGCGCGCGCAGCAGTGTGGATTTACCGCTGCCGGAGTGACCGTGCAACACCACGCATTCGCCCTCGCCTGCCGTCAGGCTGGCGTTGTGCAGCACCGGCAGCGCCGCGCCGTTCTGGTTATGCAGCACAAAGGTTTTACACAAATTCTCGACCCGCAGGCGCGGAGTGATAGTTGTCATTTAATTGAGCACCGAAGAGACCAGCAGTTGAGTGTAAGGATGATGAGGATCGTCCAGCACGCGGTCAGTCAGACCGCTCTCCACCACCCGCCCCTGCTTCATCACCAGCAGGCGATGCGCCAGCAGTCGCGCCACGCCGAGATCGTGGGTGACAATCACCACCGCCAGATTCAGTTCGCGCACCAGCGTCCGCAGCAGATCCAGCAGTCGCGCCTGCACCGACACATCCAGCCCGCCGGTCGGCTCATCCATAAACATCAACTGCGGCTGCGTCACCAGGTTCCGGGCGATCTGCAGACGCTGCTGCATGCCGCCGGAAAAGGTGGTGGGCAAATCGTCGATGCGACCGGCGTCAATCTCCACCGCCTGCAGCCAGCGGCTCGCCTCGGCGCGGATATCGCCATAGTGGCGCTGTCCGGTCGCCATCAGCCGTTCGCCGATGTTACCGCCCGCGCTGACCTGCGAACGTAGCCCATCCATCGGATGCTGATGCACCACGCCCCATTCGGTACGCAGCAGGCGACGGCGATCACTTTCACTCATCTGATAGAGGTCGCGGTTCTGATAAAGAATGCTGCCCTGCTGCGGCGTCAGACGCGCCGACAGGCTCTGCAGCAGCGTGGTTTTACCGGAGCCGGACTCGCCGACAATGCCCAGCACTTCACCGGGCCAGAGATCAAAACTGACCTGCTCAAACCCTTTGCCCGGCGCATAAAGGTGGGTGAGCTGGTTCACCGCAAGCAGCGGCTGTTCACTGTGCATGTTGCTGTTCCTGCTGCTGATGGCAAAAGTCGGTGTCGGAGCAGACAAACATCCGCGTTCCCTGATCGTCCATCACCACCTCATCGAGATAGCTGTGGCGCGAGCCGCACAGCGCGCAGGGTTCATCCCACTGCTGCACGGTGAACGGATGATCGTCGAAGTCCAGGCTTTCCACGCGGGTGTAAGGCGGCAAGGCGTAGATGCGCTTTTCACGGCCGGCACCAAACAGCTGCAGCGCGGGCATCATGTGCATCTTCGGGTTGTCGAATTTGGGAATCGGCGATGGATCCATCACATAGCGATCGTTGACCCGGACCGGATAGGCGTAAGTCGTCGCGATGTGGCCGTAGCGGGCGATATCTTCATACAGCTTCACCTGCATGATGCCGTACTCCTCCAGCGCATGCATGGTGCGGGTTTCGGTTTCGCGCGGCTCGATAAAGCGCAGCGGCTCCGGAATCGGCACCTGGAAAATCAGGATCTGATCCTCTTCCAGCGGCGTTTCCGGGATGCGGTGCCGGGTCTGGATCAGGGTGGCATCGGCGGTGCGCTCGGTGGTGGCAGCATTGCTGACCCGCTTAAAGAACTGGCGGATCGACACCGCATTGGTAGTGTCATCTGCGCCCTGATCGATCACTTTCAGCACATCCTGATCGCCAATCACGCTGGCGGTGATCTGGATGCCGCCGGTGCCCCAGCCGTAGGGCATCGGCATCTCACGTCCGGCGAACGGCACCTGATAGCCAGGGATCGCCACCGCTTTCAGGATGGCGCGGCGGATGGTGCGCTTGGTCTGCTCGTCGAGATAGCCGTTGTTATAGCCGGTGAGTTCAGCCATGGTTGCGCTCCTGATAATCGTGCTGCAGCTGTTTCAGCAGTTCCAGTTCCGCCTGGAAATCGACGTAGTGCGGCAGCTTGAGATGCGAGACAAAGCCTGCGGCTTCAACGTTGTCGGCGTGCGACAGCACAAACTCTTCGTCCTGCGCCGGGCTGGTAACACGCTCATGCTGTTCGCGGCTTTGCAGCGCCCGGTCCACCAGCGCCATCGCCATCGCTTTACGTTCGGCGCGGCCAAACACCAGCCCATAGCCCCGGGTAAAGTGCGGCGCCGTGTCGTCGCTGTGGGCAACGCCGTTGACCATTTCACACTCCGTCAGCAGCAGCTCACCAATCTCGAGATCAAAACCCAGCTCTTCGGGACAGATACTGACGCTGAGAGTGCCGGTGCGAATCTCGCCGGCAAACGGATGGGTGCGCCCATAGCCGCGTTGGGTCGAATAGCCGAGCGCCAGCAGAAAGCCTTCGTCGCCACGCACCAGCTGTTGCAGGCGCGCGGCGCGTGAGGCGGGAAAGCTCATCGGCTCGCGGGTGATATCGACAGGCTCGCTGCCGTCATCCATCTCAGCGGCGGCCAGCCCTTCATCGCTCATCATGCTGAACATGTGCGGGCACTGGTCAGGCACCGAACGATCGTCACGCGGCGCGGCAGGCGTTTCGCCATTGGCCAGCAGGGTGAAGTCGAGCAGACGGTGGCTGTAGTCGTAAGTTGGTCCCAGCACCTGGCCGCCCGGCAGATCTTTATAGACCGCCGAGATGCGGCGTTCGATGCGCATCGCACCGGTCGCCAGTGGCGTGCTCTCCGCCAGGCGTGGCAGCGTGGTGCGATAGGCGCGCAACAGAAAGATCGCCTCGACCAGATCGCCGCTGGCCTGCTTAATCGCCAGCGCCGCCAGCTCAGGATCGTAAATTCCTCCCTCGGTCATCACCCGATCCACCGCCAGTCCCAGCTGCTGCGCCACCTGATCGCAGCCGAGTTCGGCTACCGCTCTATCGCCGCGCCGCAGATCGGCCTGCAACTGGTGGGCATTTGAAATGGCTTTTTCGCCCCCTTTCACCGCGACATACATCAGCACACCTCCACAACGGTGGTGCGCGGCACGGCCATGATCGCTTCGCCACAGGTGAAGATCAGGTCCACGCCCTGTGGAAACGGATGCGGACGAGTGCGCAGATATTCCAGCACGCTTTCGGGCAGCTGTGGCGCGATGGCGCGGGTTTCGCGCAGGCCAGGGCCGGAGAGGCGCAGCGTCAGGCCGCCATTCAGTGACGGCACTTCGATAATCAGCGTGGTGCTTTTTTCCGGTGACATGTTGTCACCGGCCGCGAACTGCGTCGGGTCGGGCTGCGCCGCTGCATGGCTCAGGGCAAAAGGCGCATCCTGCTGCGTGGTGATCGGCGCACCGGTATGGAAGCGCAGATTGTTGCGCAGCTGTTCGTTGTCGATTTCCGCATCCAGCCAGACCGGGCTTTCCTGATCGACCAGCGTCAGCAGCAGCGCCGTGGCCGCCGGTGACAGTGCGCCCCAGCCCTGTTGCAGCGGCAGCGAGACCATCACGCCCGGTTCGCTCATCGCTTTCAGAATGCGGCGAAACGCGCGCTGCGCATCCGCCACCGGATGGTTAAAACTTGCCAGTAAAGTCATCAGTTATCTCCGCGAACCAGCGTAAAGAAATCCACTTTGCTGCTGGCGATCTCGCGGGCGCGCAGCTGTCGCTGCTCATCGCGCCACGCCGCCAGCGGGGTAATAATCTTCTCTTCCAGCAGTTGCCGGGTTTCCGGCTGCTGCAACAGCGCATCCAGCAGGGCGCAGCGTTCGGCATGGGCTTTGTCGCGCCCTAACAGGTAGCTGTAACCCAGAGTGCCGTCGCTGAGCTGCACCACCGCGCGCGTCACCGTGGCATCGCCCATCACAAAGCGTTTGCCGGTGGCCCCCATCCGCGCCTGCAACCGTGTCAGCCCGACCTCTGCCGGACGGATCAGGGTATAGGCGGGCTGGAGGTTAAGCGCCTGCCAGTGCGTCTCAAGCAAGGCGGCGCTGCTGTGCGCCAGCACCGACAGCCAGCGCTGGCGATCCGTTTGCTGTTCCATTAGTGCTCCAGAGTCAGTTCAATCATGTCACCGCGCGTCAGGCTGACGGAGTATTCTGCCACCGCGCCATCACTGGTTTTGTTCAGGGTCCGCACACAGAGCAGTGGGGAATGCAGCGCGATGTCGAGCTGCCGACACTCTTTGGCCTGCGCCCGGCGGGTGCTGATGCGGGTCTGGGTGCGTACCAGCTGCTTGCCGGTGTGCTCAACCAAGAAGTCGTGCAGCGATCCGCTGTTAAATTGCTGAAGTTGTGGCCACCAGCTGAGGTCGGCGAGGAAATGGTTAATCAGGCAGAGCGGCACGCCGTTGGCGCGACGCAGGGTACGCAGATGAATGACGTTGTCGCCCTCTTTCACGCCCAGCGCATTGGCAACGTCGTTGCTGGCCGGACGCAGCACCGCCAGCAGCCGTTCGCTGGTGGGATGACTGCCCTGCTCCAGCAGGTTCTGGCTGAATCGCGCCTGAGCATGCAGCGGATAGTCATAAGGGCGCATCAAAACCAGGATGCCGACGCCGTGACGGCGCTGCAGCAGCCCTTTGTGCACCAGCTCATCCACCGCCCGACGCAGCGTGTGGCGATTCACCTCATAGTGATCGGCCAGCTGTTGCTCGGAAGGAAGATAGTCGCCGCAGCGGTAGCGCTCTTTCAGCGCCTGCTCCAGTTGTGCGGCAACAGCCTGATAGACAGTGGTCGGATGTCTGGATAACTCCATCACGATGAAATCCTCACGGGTTACAGAGTGGGAACGCAGTGAAAAGACGCTGCGGGATGGTGTTAGCTTGAGGGGATCAGATGACAGAACCGTGACGCGGGGGTGAAGGAGAGGTGAATGTGGTGGCTGGAAAATGAGGAGTGCTTGTCAGGGTGCGTGACTGGCAGGAAACCGCCGGGCATGGGGTAATAGCCCCCGCTTAAGCGATCATTTCCTCTGCCGGGCCGGGAGTCAATCAATCAGAAGAACGTCATTCCCTGATAAGGCTGAGCAAGGCAGGCTCTGATACGGCTCTCAAGATCGCCATCGTGGATTTCAAGCTTGTGGCCATCGGGGTCCAGAAAGTAGAAGGAGTTCCCCTCGCTTTTATTGCGCTTCCACTCTGTCACACCCGCCGCTCTCAATCGCTCAACGAACGCATCAAATTCGTCACCAGGAATAGTGAATGCATAGTGTGTGTAATCATTTCCAGCAGAGACGGTATTCACAGAGAGACAGAGCCAGAGTTCACCCAGCGAAAGATAAGCGCCGTGATCCCATGCCGCTTTGGGGGTGAATCCAAGGGTCTCCGTATAAAAATTCAGGCTACTGGCCAGGTTGCTAACTGCGAGGGTGAGGTGATTGAGTCCGGTCAGCATGTAAAACTCTTTATCAGAATGCAGAAGAATTTAATTTACAGGAATTAGATTTCTTTGCACACAAACAGAATTAACAACCGTTTATATATCTGCTGAATCTCTGCCGGGCCCATCCCGGAAAGAGGAAACAGGAGCCGGCAATACAGCCGGGGCCGGCGCGCGATGAGCAGATAATGAAGCCCGGGCTTGCACGAAAGGAACGACAGGCTTGATGGTGTACACTGGAATGAACTAACGTTGCGCTTAGGAGAGAGTATGTACGGACCGGATCCCGCTAATCCCCATCCAATGGAAGGCTTCCCACAGGTTTGTTTTATCAAAAATACGGTGAAAAACCCCAACATCATAATCGGGGATTTTACTTATTATGATGATCCTGAAGACTCAGAAAACTTCGAGCGCAATGTCCTTTATCACTTCCCCTTTATTGGTGACAAACTGATCATGGGTAAATTCTGCGCGATAGCCAGGGGCGTTCAGTTCATCATGAACGGGGCAAACCATAACATGGCAGGTTTCTCCACTTTTCCGTTTTACATTTTCGGAAATGGATGGGAAACAGCCCAGCCTCAGGCCGGCGATCTGCCCTATAAAGGCGATACGGTGATTGGTAATGATGTATGGGTGGGTTATCAGGCGCTGATTATGCCAGGCGTTAAAATCGGCAACGGCGCAATAATCTCGTCACGTTCTGTTGTGACGTCGGATGTCCCGGCCTATTCGATTGTGGGTGGCAACCCGGCCAGAGTGATCAGGCAGCGTTTTACCGATGAAACCATATCCCGACTAGAGAAGCTGGCCTGGTGGGACTGGCCGGTAGAAAAGATTACCCAAAACTTACCGGCAATTATCTCCGCAGACCTTAAAGCCTTGCCAGATGAATAGCCGGGCAGAAGTGGAATAAACACTGCCCGCTGCTGGCAAAGGGTGGCGGTCATCCGACACGGGTTCGCATAATTTCGCGCAGACTGATGTATCAATGTGTCTGCTTTACCACTGGAGCGCGGGTTAAAACAGGAGTCGTTATGCTCTACATCTTAAGTGGCCTTCCGGGTTGCGGCAAAAGCACTATCGCTAAAATGCTATCTGGAAAATTGAAAGCGGTGTATTTACGCGTAGATACGATCGAACAGGCTCTGCGTAATAGTTCAGCAACTTTCAGGGATATTGGCCCTGAAGGCTATTTCATCCTTTATGAGCTTGCGCGGGACAATCTCAGACTGGGATCACCTGTTGTCACTGACTCGGTGAATGATCTTAACCTGGTGCGCGATAGTTTTCGTGATATCGCACTATCATCAGGTGTTCCCTTTCTGGAGATAGAAATCCTCTGTTCTGATCCCGAACAGCATCGTGCCCGTGTAGAGAACAGAATCTCAGATATTCCTGGTTTAAAAGTGCCTGACTGGCAGGCCGTTGTGGATCGTGTTTATGAACCGTGGAGCAGAGAGCATCTGCAATTAGATACCGCGGAATTATCGCCTGCTGAGTGCGTTGATATCATCCTCCAGAAGAGCATTTAGCCCTGGCCGCGGTTAGCCCGCACCCTTAACGGCAATAAATGTTTTAACCTGAGGCTGCATGTTGCCCTACCCTCAGGGATTAAAACCGGTAAAACAGAAGTAGCCACGCTATTCCCTCAGCTTAAGCGGCAATATCAGCACGTTCTGGAGAGGATTAATGAGGTAACCAGGGTCAGGTACTCAATGAGAGAAAACGGACGTAATCCCTGAACAGTTGATCATGTCCCAAAGGCTTTTTCAAAACTGAAATAGAGTGGAGGTCGCAGAGAATTGAATCAAAAAGCATCCCGGCTGGCAAAATTCTGATGCCCTTTTGATGGTATCCCATCATTCCCTCTCAAATTAACATTGTAATTTTCCACTATTTTTTAAGTTATTCTGCATGTTCAAATCCTTAAAAAATAAATAAACCATCTGATTCAATATCATAATTTTAAAATGCCATTTTATTTTTACTGAAGTCTGCCTTCTTAAATTTGTGCACGATTTTTCCACTGCCTTTGGTTAATAACGGTGAGTAATCTCTGGCTGATCCAGGCCGATAATCGTAATACATCCTACCTGGAGGCTTTACAGCCATGCTGAAAAATACACGTCTCACCACGATCCTGACGTTATCCGGACTGTTCCTGTTTTTTGTCTTTCTTGCTTCTTCATTGCTGAGTGTGATTTATCTGAATCGCAGCGCGGAGTCTCTCAAAAATCTCAACCATGAAGTCTCTGCCACCCTTGGCGTCGCTGACACGACCAACTGGATACGTGCCGCTCGCACCACACTGCTGGCCGCTGTTCCTTATGCTGACGGCAGCAATCCAGAGGCGTTTAATGCCGCGCTGGCCCAGGCCAGATTTTACTATGATGGCGGCTTGCGCTTTATGCAGGCCTATCAGGCTGCACCAAAAATGGCCGGTGAAGCGGAACTGTCACGGGAGCTGGCCGCACGCTACAACGATTACACTCAGCAAGGCGTTGGTGCCCTTTTCACCGCGCTGCAGAAAAGGGATGTACCCGCTTTTCTGATGCTTGCTGGTACAAAAGTCGTGGCACTTGATGAGGCTTACCGCGTTCCGCTGGACAAGGTTATTGCCATACATAAACAGTCAGCCGTAAACATCACCCAACAGGCCGATACCGATACGCACATTGCTTATGTTGCTGCGGGTGTGTCGGTCATGCTCTTTATCCTGGCTTCAGTCATTGTGGCGGTGGTACTGAAAAATGTGCTGATCAAGCCCCTGCGTCGTGCTGGCGAAGTAACGGCAGCCATTGGTGCCGGCGATCTGATATCGGAGTTCCACAATCTCCGCAACGATGAAATGGGCAGGCTTCTGCAGGGGCTTGAAAATATGCAGTTTGGCCTGAAAACGATGGTCAGTGAAATCGTCAATGGCGTAAGCGAAGTGGCTCGCGTTACCACGCAGATAAGCGACGGCAACCACAGTCTTTCCAGCCGGACGGAGCAACAGGCGGCAGCGCTCGAAGAGACCGCGGCGAGCATGGAGGAGCTCTCGTCTACTGTTTCACTCAACGCCGGTAATGCCTCAGTCGCCAGCGACGCGGCATCTGCGGCTTCCGGAACCGCTTCGGAATGCGGCGCGGCAATGCGGGAAGTGGTGCGCACGATGGCAGACATCAAAACCAGCGCAATGGCCATCAGTGAAATTACCTCCGTAATAAACAGCATTGCCTTTCAGACAAACATTCTGGCACTGAACGCAGCGGTAGAAGCAGCACGTGCAGGCGACCAGGGTCGCGGTTTTGCGGTGGTTGCTAACGAAGTTCGCACGCTTGCACAACGCAGCACACAGTCTGCGCGGGAAATTGAAAAGCTGATTGCTGAATCCAATCTGAACGTCGGTCTGGGTGAGCAGAAAGTGGCTCAGGTTTCGCTGACAACAGAAAAAATTATCAGCGATGTGACCGGCGTGACCTCGCTGCTGGGAGAGATTGCGGCGGCGTCTTCTGAACAGAGTAAGGGAATAAATCAGATCGGCACGGCTGTAACCGAAATGGACAGTGTGACTCAACAGAACGCCACGCTGGTTCAGGCTTCTGCTGCTGCTACGGGTGTACTGGAGGAACAGGTTAAATCGTTAAGTGCGATTACCAGCCGGTTCAGGTTGCAGACTGGTGCGGTCGTGACAGACATACGCTCCCCGGCCATACCGTCTGTTCAGGTGAAAGAAAAAGTTTCAAGCGATCCGTGGGTGAGCTTTTAACTGAGTCAGGCTGATGTCTGCAGCTTCTTCTGCAGACATCGGGCCTACCAGAAGATGGCCAAAACAATTATGTCCGCTTCAGACACCATGCGGACAAACACACCATCGCCTGCCCTGAAAGAACAACGGAGCGACAGCCATCAGGATGCACACACCCTCTCAAACTGCCGCTCCCAGCTTGCCCCTATTCTGCCGTCCCTATTCCCACCTTCTCACGCCCGGTATCCGTCAGTGACGCTCTCACCTGCGGCAGGCTTTCCGGGTAATTCTGCTGAATAAACTCAATCATCTTTTCACGCACGTAACAGCGTAAATCAAAGGCGATCGGGGAGTTCTGCGCGGTCATCAGCATCCTGATGGTCATGGTTTTCTCGGTGGTGTCGGTCACCTGTAGCACAGAGGTTTCCTGATCCCAAAGCTTGGTTTCGCTCAGCACCTTTTCAAAATGCTTGCGCAGCGGCTCCAGCGGCATGGAGTAATCCACGTAAAGGAACACCGAGCCTAAGATCTGGGCGTTATTGCGCGTCCAGTTCTGAAACGGGTTTTCGGTAAAGTAGGTGATCGGCAACACCAGCCGACGCAAATCCCAGATGCGCACCACCACATAGGTCAGGTTGATCTCCTCAATCCAGCCCCACTCTTTTTCTACCACTACCGCATCATCAATTTTAATAGGCTGGGTAAAGGCAATCTGAATACCGGCGAACAGATTGACCAGCGACTTCTGCAGCGCAAAACCAATAATGATGCCGGCGACACCCGCACCGGCCAGAATGGTGGTGCCGAATTTCCGGACGCCAGGGAAGCTGAGCAGAATCAGCGAAACACAGAACAGAACCAGGATGACAATAACCACTTTTTTGACATAGATAATCTGCGTGCGAATTTTACGCGCACGAAGGTTATTGGAAATATTAATGTCATAGCGGATATAAAGCATATCCTGCGCCACATTGGTCAGCCGGATTAAGACCGAGCAAAATGACATAATAATAAAGACATTGATGATATTGGTGATTAAAGAGAGAGATTCCGGTTGGAAATCGATGTAATTAACGCCGACATTAATCATTAATAACGGAATAAAAAAGAACATCGAGCCGCTAAGATGCTTCTCAAGGGATTTAAACAGTTTTCTGTCACGAATCTGCCAGTAGCGGATGAACCGGAGCAGGATAAGGCGGGCCAGAAATCCCAGCACAAAAGAGAGCGAGACGAGTAATACAACAGGCACCCATGACGGGAAACCAGATAACTCACCGAATAACAATGGCATTATTTTCCCTTATAGTAAGCTGACAACCTCAGGCTGTCAGATAAGTGACAAACTCAGTAACCGTTGTCTTCACGGCTATCCGTTCGTAACACAATCAGCGCACATGAGTATGAACCATAGCGGCGAAGTTAACAGGAAATGCACGGTGATGCGTCCAGAGAGGCTGTCGCGCGCCAGCCTTATGGCTACTGATACAGAGGCCGAATGTTGGCCCTCATGTCACCGTCCAGCCAGCTAACCCCATTAAAATATCTGATACAACACGGCCACTTTTTCACTCTCCATTATTTAGGCTGCCCTGGCCATCCGGCAACAAAAACGTTGCCAGAATCACTAAGCGTAACGCTTTGCGTGGACGTTTTTGTGCAATCTGCTAATTTTTAAGCTGTTCCCCTGCTGCTGAGAAAAACAACAATATGATTAACACCCTTAAACTTTCCTCTGATTTTCGTCGCAGTTTCCTGCGTGAAGTCCTGGTGCCGCTGGTCGCTATCTTATTGCTGACGTTTGTAGGTGCAGGCGCTGCGCTCTTTGTTGGTACCTCACTCACCAATACGGAGGCCCGCCATCAGCAGCAACGGATGATTGAAGCCTCTTTTTCACAGAGTCTGAATGAGCATCTGCGCCAGCTGCATAGCCTGTCGCGCTGGGGACCCTTTGAGCAGCATCTGGCAGAGGGCAACAGCAGCAGGTGGCTGGATGAGAACATTGGGCTGTGGCTGTATGAGATGTTCGGCCATCAGCTGATTCTGGTGCTGGACCAGCAAAATCAGATCGTCAGAGTCTGGCGCGAAGGCCAGCCGGTCTCTGCCCCTGAAGATGACCCGCTGATTGGTGAGGTGCTGCAAAGCCCGCTGGTCAACGATCCGGCGCGCCACGATAACGCGGATTATGCCCGTGTGACAAACCGTGCCGCCGCGCTGGCAGTGGGTAACATCCAGCGGGATGATAATGCCCTGCCGCGTTTCCGGCTGGTGAGCCTGAAATTTCTTGATGACGGCTATCTGGCGGGTCTGGCGGAACGCAATCAGCTGCAGGGACTGCACTTCTCCGACGGCACGCCACAGCCGGGAACCGGCGCGCGCTATCTGCTGATCGCCCAGGCGGGTGAAGCGGTTGGCTATCTGAACTGGATCCCCTCCCGTCCCGGTGCGCAGATGCTGCGCACCATCGGGCCATCTACCGGGCTGGCGGTACTGGCGATATCCCTGCTCTGCCTTTATATGGTGCGGCGACTCTGGAACTCCTCGGTGAACCTCTCGCAATCCATGCTCAGGCTCGGCGCGTCGGAGGCTCAGGCACAGCATCTGGCGTTTCATGATGTGCTGACCGGCCTGCCGAACCGCGCACTGGTCGAAGACCGCTTAACCCAGGCGCTGGCTCTGGCGACGCGCCACGATCAGCGGGTGGCGCTGCTGCTCATCGACCTCGACCGCTTTAAAACCATCAACGACACTCACGGTCATCATGCCGGAGATGAACTGATCATCGCGGTCGCACAGCGCCTGAGCCGTATCGTGCGGGCCAGCGATACGGTAGGACGCATCGGCGGTGATGAATTTATCGTGGTGATGCCAGATGTCGATAATATCGGCCAGGTGCATAGCCTGGCGCAGCGCATTATGGATGAACTGAGTGAGCCTTTTACGCTGTTTGGCAGCGATGTCTGGAGTGGCGCCAGTATTGGACTGGCGCTGGCACCCAAAGATGGGGTTGATCGGCTGGAACTGATGCGCAAAGCGGATATTGCGCTGTATGAGGCCAAAAGCGGCGGGCGCGGCACGTATCGTCAGTTTGAACGGGCGATGGATGAGTCGGTGCGGACCCGACAGACCATCGCTGCCGACCTGCGTACGGCGCTGCATACCCATCAGGGGCTGGAGGTGTGGTATCAGCCGCTGATGGATATTGGCGGTCAGCAGATGGTGGGCATCGAAGCGCTGCTGCGCTGGCACCATCCAGCCCGCGGCCTGATTGCGCCCGGTGAATTTATCGCGATTGCCGAAGAGACCGGCCTGATTATTCCGCTGGGCGAATGGGTGCTGGCTGAAGCCTGCGTCACTCAGCAACGTTTTCCCGAGCTGCTGGTGGCGGTCAACGTCTCGCCGGTGCAGTTCCGCTCTACCGGCTTTGTTGAGCGGGTGATGGCGATTGTCAGCCAGAACGGCGGCGATCCGAAGCGCCTGGAACTGGAGATCACCGAAGGGGTGTTAATCGAAGATGAACGTGAAGCACGCGCCATTATTGTGGAGCTGCGTGACGCGGGCTTCCGGATTGCGCTGGATGACTTTGGCACCGGTTACTCCAGCCTGAACTATCTCAGCAACTTTCCGGTGGATAAAATCAAAATCGATCGCTCATTCACCCAGTCGCTGGGCGTGGCGGAAAATTCAGTGGCGATTGTTGAATCGGTGGTGAAACTGGGTCATGCCATGGGTCTGATGGTGACAGCAGAAGGCGTCGAGACGCCAGGACAGATGTCTGCGCTGGCAGATGCAGGCTGTAATCAGTTGCAGGGCTATCTGTTCAGTCAGGCAGTGCCCGCCGATCAGCTCGCGGCGCTGATGAAAACGATTGCGCCAGACAATGCGCAGCATGAGTGATACTGATGTGGAAAGCCTGAGCGCAGCTCTGTGCTCAGGCTTTCCGGCTGCGTGATGCATCTGAGATCAGAAGATCAACATCACCCTTCACCCGTTGTTGCGGGAAATTAAACCCCCAGGCTATCCAGCAGCGCGGCAGAATGGGCGACCGCGCCAAAGATGCCGCCCTGCATATGGATCATGCTCAGCGCCGCCTCATGATGATGCTGCTCGGTCGCAGCACAGCAATCAGACAGCACCAGGCACTCAAAGCCGCGATCGTTGGCTTCGCGCAGCGTGGTGTGGACGCAGACGTCGGTGGTAATGCCGGTGAGGATCAGATTACGGATGCCGCGACTGCGCAATATCAGCTCCAGATCGGTGGCATAAAACGATCCCTTACCCGGCTTATCAATCACCACCTCACCCGGCAGCGGTGCCAGCTCCGGGATAATCTCCCAGCCCGGTTCACCGCGCACCAGAATACGGCCGCACGGTCCCTCATCCCCGATCCCGGCGTTCATCCGTCGCGAGCGCCAGCGTTTGTTGGCGGGCAAATCACTGAGATCGGGCCGGTGCCCTTCGCGGGTATGAATAACCGGAAACTGCCGGGCACGCATCGCCGCCAGCACCTGCTGCAACGGTGCGATGGGCGCGCGGGTCAGACTCACGTCATAGCCCATGCTGTCGACATAGCCGCCCACGCCGCAGAAGTCGGTCTGCATATCAATCACGATCAGCGCGGTGTCAGCCGGTGTAAAAGTGCCGTCAAACGGCCAGGCGTAGGGGGTTGAATTAACGCTATAGTCGGACATTGCTGTTCTCCATTACCGGGCGCGGCATGCGCATTTTGCTGATCACGCTGTAGCTGATGGCGGCGGTCACCAGACCAATAACCGCTTCACCAAATTGAGGGAAAGCGACGTGGGCGATCACCGCACACAGGCTGCCAATCGCCCAGGCGGCAAACGCAGTACCACGAAAACGCTGCGCCGGACGCTGTTCGCTGATGCGCGCCATAAAAATTAAATCCACGATCATCACCGCACCAAACGGCGGCACCACAATGCCGAGCAGGCTGAGCCACTCCAGGAAGTAAGACCAGACGCCCGCCAGCGCCAGCACGCCGCCAATGGCACCCAGGATCAGCGTCCAGAGCCGCATTTTACTGCTGAACAGATGACTGAAGCCCACCGCCCCGTTATAGAGGCAGTGTGTGCAGACCGATCCGAGATTGATAAAGACAAACAGGCAGGCCACTACCGACAAAAAGGCGCTGTGCCCCATCAGCATCGGCAGGAAGTTACCGCCATTGGTCAGCGGATCAACCGCGGCGCCCACGGCCACAATCACTACACCAAACAGATAGGAGATAACATTGGCGACCGGGAAGGCAGAGAACGCGGCGATCACCGCCGAACGGCCATTCTTCGACCAGCGGGTAAAGTCAGCGGTCATGGTGCCGGAGTCAGCAAAACCGGCCACCACCATGGTGACGGCGGTGCCCATACTCATTGCACCGGCTACGCTGGCGCTGCCCTTCCACTGCGTCACCACGGAGAAGTCGTGCTGTTTGCTAATCAGCCACAGCGCCACCATTCCCAGCACCACAAACAGCGGCGCGGCGATCATCCCCAGCACCGACAGCGCCCGCACGCCCAGGAACGTGATGCCGGTATAGAGGATCATGGCAAAGGCCGTCACCGCCAGCGCATTCCAGCCAAAGGTCTGATTAATGACCGTGCCGGTAAGGCCGGTCTGGAAGGCATACCAGCCGATCACCACCGTCGAGAGAAAACCCGAGACCAGGATGTAGCCTTTGCTGCCAAAAGTGCGTCTGGCCTGCAGGGCGAAATTCATTCCGCTGTTACCGGCGTACCAGCTCAGCGCGCCGACATAGGCGAACAGCACCAGGTTTCCCAGCAGAATGGCGATCAGCGCAGGCCAGAACCCCAGATGCCAGGTGATGATGCCGCCAAACAGCGCATTGGTGAGGATCATCGGAAATCCAAACCAGACGGCCGAGACGGAGCGGGTAGAATGACGGTGCGACAGCGGTACCGGCTCATGTTCAAACTCCTGCTCCAGCGCAGGCGTAGTAGACGTTTTCATTGGGCGATTCCGGGTTGAAGGTGATTCCACGGCTGAATGCGCTCGAAAGCGGCACTGGCAGCCAGCACTAAGGCATCATCAAGATGACGTCCGACAATCTGCAGACCGACGGGCAAGCCGCTGGCAGTAAAACCGGCGGGAACGGACGCGGCGGGCTGACCGGTGAAGTTGAACGGATAGCAGAACGAGAGCCAGTGATCGCTGCGGACCATGCGGCCATCAATGATCTCCGGTCCCTGCATCCCCAGCGGAAACGGCGGCACCGCCAGCGTCGGGGTAATCAGCAGGTCAAAGCGCTGCATAAAGCGCCACAGGCTGTTGCTGACCGCTTTGCGGGTGGTGATGGCATCGGTGAAGTTTTCCGCCCGCCAGTCGCGCTGCAGCATGGCGACCAGGTGCGGCGACATCTCGCTGCCCTGCTTCGCCATCATCCGGCGCATGCCGGTGAGATCGCTCTCCATCGCCACCAGCGCGCCAAAGGCCGCCGACGGATCAGGGAAGCCCGGATCGGCCAGTTCCAGTTCAGCACCGATTTCAGCGGCAAAACGCTGCACCGCCGCGCTGACCACTGCCCGCACTTCCGGGTAAACGGCCACATAGCCAAAATCCGCGCTGAAGGCGATGCGCAGTTTGCCTGGCAGATGGTGTGGCGCACCCAGCCAGTCGACATCGCTGCAGGGAATCGAGTGGCGATCGCGCATATCTGGTCCGGCCATCAGTGACATCATCAGCGCGGCATCGCGCACGCTGCGCGTCATCGGACCGATGTGCTCCAGTGACTCCCAGCTCGACACGCCGGGGTAGCGCTCATCACGACAGCCGGGCCAGAGCGGCACCCGGCCCATCGACGCCTTGAAGCCGAAAATACCGCAGTGCGCCGCCGGAATGCGTACCGACCCGCCGCCGTCGCTGCCCAGAGCAATCGGGCAAAGCCGCGCCGCCACCGCCGCACCCGAACCGGCGCTGGACCCTCCTGGCGTCATGCTCAAATCCCAGGGATTCCGTGGCGACGGAAACAGCGGATTGTGCCCGACCCCGCTGTAACCAAACTCCGGTGCGGTGGTTTTGCCAAGCAGAATGGCGTCGGCGGCCAGCAACCGTTCCACCGTGATGTCATCATCTTCCGGCACGAAATCTTTGTACGCCGCCGAACCGGAGGTGGTTCTGACGTTTGCGGTGCAGATTAAATCTTTCACCGCCAGCGGTACGCCTGCCAGCGCGCCCAGTGTTTCACCGCGTGCCCGTCGGGCATCCACGGCTCTGGCCTGTGCCATTGCCAGTTCAGGCGTCGGGGTACAAAAAGCCTGTATCGCCGGTTCCCGCTGTTCCATCCGTGCCAGCGCCGCCCCGGTCAGCTCATAAGCCGACACGTCCCCGCTGCGAATCAGAGCGGCCATCGTGGTGGCATCTTCGTCTAATAAGGAGTCAAACATGGGTTACCTCGCCAAAAGTGTACCTGTCAGCTAGTGCATGAAGCGTGCCAGTTAGCGGTGAATCATCCGGTCTGAAACGGGGATGCCAGATGGAATACGGGCTGGGATACAAGATCGAATTCTTATGATGCCAGGTGAAGGCGGCTGTTTATTTTTCCAGCACGATGATGGCGCAGGGCTGCGCGATAAGGGGGCGTAATAGCTGAATGGTTTGCGGGCTGGTTTACAAAACGATGTCGGTTATCAGCAACAGCGGCCGATATGCTGGAATGAATAACCACATTTTTACCATGGATGTTTGACCGGTCTGAGCAGGCACTAAAAAATCACGGCTTAAAGATTCACATGCAGCCTGCAGGGATGATAAGTGCGCATTGAAGAAGATATTTATCTCGAAAACTACGAAATCAGACGTAAAAGATTCATTTATGATCGTCAGGTTTATCACAGCTACGTGTTTGTTGTCGGTAATGAGACTTACACCGTCATCGTTGGCGACCGGATAGATGAACAGACCTTTAACCGCATCGGATACCGGATGCCACCCGGTATCGCCTTTCCGGTTAACGGGCTGGCTGAAGTCTGTTTTGACGTGTTCGATGGTCTGGAATGCCTGGGCGATTTCCGCCATATCAGCTTTGCAGGATTAGGCAGTGCTGTCGTTTTCAAAAGCGTACTCCTGGCGTTAATGGCACACCATGAAAGCTTCTTTATAGGCGGTTTTGTTTTCCAGGCTGCATCAGGAGAGATCGTTGACCGCAATCGCCCGACCCCCCTTGAGGAGATCTACGATGCTTTGCTTGGGTTAAAAAATGAACTACGCTACAATCGCCGGACAGGGTTGCCAAAGAAAGCGCCGCAACCTTTAATCCCGGACTGTTTCCGGGCTTATAAAGTAGTGACTACAGGGAGAGCTTGCTATGTCGTTTTACAATAAACACGATGAAACAACCCCTTTGGCTCCGGTCGAAACCAGGTATAAGGAGTTAAGGGCACTATTGATTGCTGAATGGCTGGCCAGACCCGATCTGCCCGCCATTAAAGCCCAGTTAGCTCAGAGGAAAAAACGCTCGTCGTCTGCCCTGTTACGCCGCAAGTTGAAAGAGCTGAATGCGCGCGAAATGCAGAAAGCTAAGATCAGCGCTTAACGCTTAAAGGCCCGATAGCGGGCCTTTCGTTTTTTTATCAGCTTCTGGCTCACTCGCAGACGGCTTTCCGCCACCCGCAACTCACCTCTACTCCGGAAAATCCGTCTCCACCGACGTCTGTTTCCACGCTTCGATCTCAGCCAGCCGCTCTTTGAGCTTGCTGGTTACGGCATCATGGCCCCAGGCGCCCATTACCAGATGGCGTGGCGGGTTATCATGCTCAGTGATGGCAATCATCGCCGTGGCGGCCCGCGCCGGATCGCCCTTCTGCGTGCCGCTGTATTCGGCGGTGGCTTTCATCCGTGCGGCTGCAGTCTCTGCATAGTCTGGCAGCGTGCTCGGTGTCTGATGCAGGGAGCGTCCCGCCCAGTCGGTGCGGAACGGACCTGGCTCAACACAGGTGACGCGAATGCCCAGCGGTCCCGCTTCCAGCGCCAGCGAATCTGACCAACCTTCCACCGCATGTTTGCTGGCAGAGTAGTAGCCTGAGCTGGCAAAACCAATTAAGCCTGCCACCGAGGTAATGTTGATGACGTGGCCGCTGCGCGCCTTTCTCATCGCGGGCAGCACGGCGCGGGTCAGGGCAAACAGGCCAAAGACGTTGGCATCAAACTGCGCGCGGATTTCGCTTTCCACACCCTCTTCCACCGAGCTCTGATAGCCGTAACCGGCGTTGTTTACCAGCACATCAATGGTGCCGAACCTGTCCAGTGCCGCTTTGACGGCCTGGTCGATGCTCGCCTGGTGGGTCACATCCAGCGCTACTGCCAGCGCGTTGTCGTGTCCCTCAACCAGATCGGCAATGGAAGAGGTATCACGTGCTGTCACGACGACCTTAAAACCACGCGCGATGGTCTGCTGCGCCAGTTCACGACCAAATCCGGTCGAACATCCCGATATTAACCAGACAGGGCTGGAGTGAGCAGTCATGGTAAGACTCCCGTTGATGATGATGAAGTGACTGGAGACCCGGACGCGAGTGCATCCGGGATTTAAGGTTAGCGAGGCGCGACCGCCTCACTTAGCCCTTAATGCTTTTTATTGAACAGCTGGCTGGCGGTGTCGCTGATGATCTGTGCCGCACCGCGATCGCCTTTCACCATCGACGCCATAAAAGCTTTCGCCTGTTTAAAGGTGATGTGCGGCGGTAACGGAGCAACTTCCGGATCGGTTTTCACCTCCAGCAATACCGGGCGATCGGCGCTGAGCGCACGCTGCCAGGCCGCCGCCAGATCGTCAGGATTATCGACAAAAATACCGACCATCCCCAGCGACTGCGCAAACTCGGCATACTTCACGTCCGGCAGTTGCTGCGAGGCGTCAAAGCGGGGATTGCCCTCCATGACCCGCTGCTCCCAGGTAACCTGATTGAGATCCTGGTTGTTGAACACGCAGACGATCAGGCGCGGATCGGCCCACTGCTGCCAGTATTTCTGAATCGTGATCAGCTCCGCCATATTGTTCATCTGCATCGCACCGTCACCCACCAGCGCCACTACCGGTTTATCGGGATGGGCAAATTTTGCGGCAATCGCATAAGGCACCGCTGCGCCCATACAGGCCAGACCGCCGGAGAGCGAGGCGCGCTGACCCTGCTTAACCCGATAGTCGCGGGCGAACCAGTTGGCACAGGAACCGGAGTCCGAGGTGACAATGGCGTTATCCGGCAGTTGTGGCGACATCTCCCACACCACCCGCTGCGGGTTGACCGGATTAGCCGGTGCCATGGCGCGCTCTTCCATCAGCGTCCACCAGTCGCGCACCTGAAGCGCAATATCTTCCTGCCAGCTGCGATCCTCTTTGTGCTCCAGCAGCGGCAGCAGGGCGCGCAGGGTTTCAGCCGCATCGCCATGCAGGTTCACTTCGCTGGGATAGCGCAGGCCGAGCATGGCGGGATCGATGTCGATCTGCACCGCACGCGCCTTGCCCTCTTCCGGCAGGAATTCTGTCCACGGGAAGCCGCTGCCGATCATCAGCAGGGTGTCGCAGTTCTGCATTAAATCGGATGAGGGCTTCGTGCCCAGCAGGCCAATCGAACCGGTCACAAACGGCGCATCGTCCGGCAGCACATCTTTGCCCAGCAGCGCTTTTGCCACGCCCGCACCCAGCACATTGGCGACCTGTACCACCTCGACGGCGGCGTTACGTGCGCCTGCGCCAATCAGAATCGCCACTTTTTTGCCGGCGTTAAGCACTTCAGCGGCGCGTTGCAGATCCGCTTCATAAGGGATCACTTTAGGACGCTGATAGCCGCTGCCGGAATGGGTAAAACCGTGCAGATGCTGCGGCGGCTGCCACTCTTCATCCTGAATATCTTTAGGGATGATGATCACCGCCACGCCGTTTTGCGCTTTGGCGATGCGCACGCCCCGGTCGAGCAGATGGCGCACCTGGGTCGAAGTCGAGGCTTCCTGAACGAAGTTGGCAACGTCCGAGAAGATGCGATCCAGGTTCATCTCCTGCTGATAACTGGAGCCGCGCGCGGTCGCTTCCGCCTGTCCGGCAATCGCCAGCACCGGGGCATGATCCATTTTGGCGTCATAGAGTCCGGTCAGCAGATGGGTCGCGCCCGGCCCGCCGGTAGAGAGGCAGACGCCCAGCTCACCGGTGAATTTGGCGTGTCCGGCCGCCATAAAGGCCGCCATCTCTTCGTGACGTACCTGAATAAATTCGATGCCGTCGCCTTTGGCGTTAGCACGCTGAATGGCGCCCAGCACCCCGTTGATGCCATCTCCCGGATAGCCATAGATGCGTGTGACGCCCCACTCTTTCAGGCGCTGGACAAAAAAATCACTGGTTTTCATGCTCATCGTCGCGTTTCCCCTTGTAGTCCATGCAGACTTAAAGCGTAGTAGACGATGGGCAATCGCCGTTAATTGTTCGCCATTGCCGGGTATCGCTGACGCAAATCACTGAATATTTGTGCCATATCCGCCGTTTCGCCTATCTCTGCCACCGCCCGGAATACCTGGGTTTTCAGGAAGTGACGCCAGCTCACCGGCGCGCTTGCCAGAAAGGCGGTCAGTAACTGATAACGCTGTGGCGTCCAGAGCATTTCGAAGCGACTCCGTGCTTCGCCGTGCTCAAAATGGTGCGCAGCCTGCTGCGGCATCGTGGCGCGCAGGTGCTCCGTTGCTGCCCGATCCACGTGGTGATCAACCACTACCACGCCATACTGCGTCCTGGCTGCCGCGACGCTGAGATAACCGCAGCGCACATCCTGCATCACCGCGTCGGCATCGCGCTGTGTTGGCAGGCCATAACCGCCCGCGCCGGGTCCGCGCACTTCGACCACGTCACCCGGCAGGCAGTGGATCACATCAGTGTTACCGTGATTGATGACCTCACCGTCACGCCGGGTACGGAAGTAAGAGAGCGCCCCACTCTGGCCGCCGACTACGCCCGCCGAGGCAAACACCGATCGGTTACGGTTGCGCGCGGTAATGGTGGTATTGGGCGAGAAAATCTCAAACGCCATTTCGGTGGCTAAACCGCCGCGATAGCGACCGGCTCCGGCGCTGTCCTGAGCCAGTCCGTAGCGATGAAAGCGGATCGGTACTTCCGCTTCGTTGATCTCAATCGGGGTATTTTTCAGAAAGGCTGAAAGACCGCCGGAGCCGTCAGGCCCGTCGTGACGCGGCGTGCCACCCGCGCCGCCGCCCACCGGACCCAGCGAGGCGACCACGCTGCGATTCTGCGTCTGGGTACGGATGTTCATGATTGAGTTGCCGCCCGGTGAATTCGCGGGCAAACGCTCCGGCATCGCCAGCGAGAAGACGCCGATAGTGGCAATCTGCGACAGTGCACAGGTCAGCGAGCGCATCCCTACCGCTGCGGGCGCTTCACAGTTCATTACCGTGCCAGGCGGCAGGATTGCCCGGGTGGGTCGCAGCGTACCGGCGTTAAGCAGCAGTGAGCGGTCCAGCGTAGAGAGCACATAGGTAACACCCACCAGCGCCAGCGGATGTCGCTCACGTCCGCCAGTCGGCATATTCAGCGACGAGGCCAGCTGCGGATCGCTGCCAGTGTAGTCCAGCTCCAGCTGATCGCCCTGCACCCGCAGAGTAATGGCGATACGGCAGGGATAACCGCCCTCGCCATCTTCATCGGCGTAGTCGGCATAGAAGTATTCCCCGTCGGGAATGGTTTTGATAATGCTGCGCGCCTGCGCTTCGGCGTAATCGAGAATGCCCTCAATGCCCTGCAAAAAATCGGCGATGCCAAAGCGGGCAATAATGTCGTGGATTTTACGCTCGCCGACGTTCACCGACGCCAGCTGGGCTTTGAAATCGCCCCAGTTCTGATCCGGCACCCGCACATTGAGCCGCATGATGCTGGCGACCTCTTCGTTGAGCTGACCCTGCCGCATGATCTTCAGCGGCGGGATGCGAATCCCCTCCTGCACGATATCGGTCAGCGAGCGCGACAGCGAGGCAGGCACCGCGCCGCCGACGTCGGTGTTATGAATGTGGCCCACCACGAAGCAGACAATTTCACCCTGGTGGAACACCGGTTTCCAGATATGGATATCGGGCGAGTGGGTCGCCACGTTGCCGGCGTAAGCGTCGTTGGTAATGCAGATGTCGCCGTCAGCGTACTCTTCAATCAGTGCCAGCACCGGCGCATAGTCGATGCCGCTGTACCAGGGGGCGCCGAAGCTGCGCGGCGAGGCAAACGCCAGGCCGCTGCGGCTGACAATCTGGCAGGAGAAATCTTCCGTCTCTTTAACAAAGGTGGAGTGCGCTGTGCGCATCAGCGTAAAGGCCATCGCATCGGCAGCGGCGGCGCAGTAGTTCGCCAGGATCTGTAAGTTACGTCCATCAATCGCCATGTTATGCCTCGTTCGCCGTGATCAGCAGATTACCGAATGAATCGACCGTGACGCCCATGCCGGGCGGCACGCAGGTGGTGCAGTCATCCTGGGCGATGATGACCGGGCCACTGAGCTGATGGCCGGCACGCAGCACCGAACGCAGCACTAAATCAACCTGATGCCAGCCGCCGTCGATCCACGCCCTGGTCTGTTTCAGTACCGGCACCTGTTCCGTGGCCGGAGCCAGTGGGTTAATCACCGGTTTCGGCGTCGGTGATGCAATCACCAGCCGCAGGTTGATCAACTGCACCGGCGCCTGCGGGTCACAGTGACCAAACAGCTGCTGGTGCTGGCGATCAAAGGCGTCATGCAGCGCAGTGAAATCCGCCTGCGCCAGCCAGTTCGTCTCCAGCGGTACATCGATCTCAAACGACTGACCGCGATAGCGCATATCCGCGCTGAACTGCAGGCTGTAAGGCATATCGCTGCCGTGCTCCTGGGCCAGCCAGCCACAGGCGCGCTGCTGTAATGCTTCGGCTTCACTGGCCAGGGTGTCGGCCAGGGCGGGTGTCAGATCGCCGTAGAGCGTGCGGATAAAATCGTTGCGGATATCTGCTACCAGCCCGCCCAGCGCGGACAGCACGCCCGGCGTCGGCGGCACAATCACCCCTTTCATATTCAGTTCGCGGGCCAGAAAGCAGCCCATCATCGGACCCGCTCCGCCAAAGGCGAGGAACCAGAATTCACGCGGATCGAGACCAAAGCGCGACAGCAGCCCGCTGGTGTCGCTGTACATGCTGGAGATCGCCAGCTGGATGGCGGTTTCTGCCGTTTCCTGCACGGTGACGCCAAGCGCATCCGCCAGCGGCTGCCAGGCCGCACAGGCGGCGTCCACATCAACAGTGACGGCGTTATAACCCAGCGCGCCATGGCCCATCATGCCGCAGGCGGCGAACGCATCGGTGGCAGTGGGTTGCGTGCCGCCGCGCCGGAAGCAGACCGGGCCAGGCAGCGATCCGGCACTGTCCGGGCCCATCTGCAGCACGCCCTGACCATCGATCCACGCCAGCGAGCCGCCGCCCTGCCCCACCGAAGTGACGGCGACAGAAGGAATAAAGATCGGGAAATCCCCGATGATTTCGCCGTTGCCCTGCGCCACTTTGCCGTCGATGATCACCGCCACGTCGGCGCTGGTGCCACCGATATCCAGGCTGAGGATTTTGTCAAAACCACAGGCGCTGGCGAGATAGCTGGCACCAATCACCCCGGATGCGGTGCCGGAGAGCACCATCTGCACGCATTCGCGTTTCGCCTGATCGACGCCCATCACCCCGCCGTTGGATTTGGTGATGCGCGGCGGCGGCCTGACGCCGAGCCGTTGCAGCGCCTGCTCAAAGGATTCCAGGTAGTGGATCACCATCGGCTGCACGTAGGCATTAATGGTGGCGGTAATGGTGCGTTCATATTCACGGATGATCGGCCAGATGTCAGCGGAACAGGAGGTCAGCAGCTCGGGTGCCACCTCGTCGATAATCGCCTTCACCGCCGCTTCATTGTGCCGGTTGCGATAGCTGTGCAGCAGCGACACCACAATGCCCTGACAACCTGCCGCGCGTGCCTGAGCGATTGCGTCGAGCACGCTTTGACGATCAGGCGCTTGCAGCACGTTGCCGTGCGCGTCACTGCGTTCACGGATGGCAAACACCCGATCGCGGGTGATCAGCGGAGCAGGACGCCGGGAGAAAAGATCGTGAATATGCGGGATTTTAAGCCGGGCCAGCTCCAGGACATCGCAGAAGCCCTCCGTGGCGAACAGTGCCAGCCGCACGCCACGCCGCTGGATCACCGCATTAATGCCTACCGTGGTGCCGTGGGTGAAGTAGCCAATCTCAGCGGGGTCAATACCCTGATGCTGCTGAAACTGCGCCAGCCCGGTAACGATTTCGCTGCCTGGCTGATCCGGTCGCGACAGGACTTTCAGGGTGTGAATCTGGTTCGTTTGCTGATCGAGCACGGCGAAATCGGTAAAGGATCCACCAATATCCACGCCAACGCGGTATCGCATATCGGGGTAACTCCAGTGTCAGGAAGGGGGAAATTCCATCAGCGCCTCGGGATGCTGCACCACACGCCAGCCGAGCCGTTGATAGACCTGATGGGCATCCTGGGTTGAGAGCATCCAGCGATGCACCGTTTGCAGCTCCGGGTGTTCACGGACGCAGGTTGCCAGCCAGCTGCCCAGCCCGTGACCGCGCCAGTTTTCATCAATCATTACGTCACACAGCCAGCCAAACCGGGTGTAGTCGGTGATCAGGCGGGCAAAGCCAATCTGTCTCTGCTGGTGATAGAGGCCAAATGGCAGTGAACCGGCAATCGCCCGCACGGTTTTGGCCAGCGGCTGGCCTTTGGCCCAGTAGGACTTCTCCGCCAGCTGGATGTGGATCCACGCCAGGTCGAGCCGCTGGCGGCTGGTGGAGACAGTGAACGCCTCGCGCTGCCACTGCTGGTCAGCAATCTGTAATGAGTCCATGACAACTCCTTGTATCGGTTGAAAACAGTGTAAAAGGGTTCGCCCAACGGTTGAGGCTGTAGCGCGCTATAGAACCGGCTGTTGCGACTGAATTTTGCGTCATGAAGAAATTTTATGCTGAGGGGGCATCTGGCACATTAACGGGAGAAGTGAAGCGGATGGGCGAACAAAAGTGCGGCTGGGGTGAATCAGGAAAGAGTAAGCAGAAACAAGGCAGGTGACGGCCCTCTCTCCACCGGTAAACATGGCGAGGGCGACGCCTGGCCGCCCGCTACACGCCGAACTCCACCGAATTGTGCTTGCCGATCAGCGATCGCAACGGCACGCTGCTTTTCATGATCGGGGATTTGATCACGATATAGCTGAAGTACTTATCGATGCCGATCTGAGCGTCGAGCATCTTCTCAATCACTTCCTGGTAATGTTCAATGCTGCGGGTAATAAAGCGCAGCAAATAGTCATAGCCGCCGGTAATCAGATGGCACTCCATCAGCTCATCGACGTCGCGCATCGCACTTTCAAATTTCATAAAGTCTTCGCGGCGATGGCCTGACAGGGTGACTTCGGTAAAGACCGTCACCGAATCGGTAATGCGGGTGAGATTAATGTGCGCTTCATAACCGGTGATAAAACCGGCCTGTTCCAGACGTTTGACCCGTTGCAGACAGGGACTGGGCGAAAGGCCTACGGCGTCGGCGAGGTTAACGTTGCTGATACGGCCATCTTTCTGGAGTTGCACCAGGATGTTGATGTCGATGCGGTCGAGTTTCATTAAGCCGTTCATAGCACCCCCCTCATTGTCAGAGTCTGTCCCGCCAGGCGTCATTGTTGCAGGCAGTCTGGAGACGGACAGCGCGGAACAACCGGCGCGTACATGGCGTACGTGAGGATTGTAAGCACTGACCAGGTTCAGACTGACAAATGAAATAGCCTGATGGGATAGACGCTTAATTAAATGTGCAGAACCTCCCGAAGGTATATCACGCTTTACCGTAAACGCGCCAGCGCTTCGCAGTGGTTATACCAGCGGGAGATTTTCAAATTACTTTAACAATATCAATGAGGAATCGCACTTTATCCCAACCGGCCTGTGGCGCGGGCCAGCGCAATATCGAAGATATGCAGCGCCTCTTCAAGCTGTGAGTCGGTGGTGACCAGCGGCGCCAGGAAACGGATGGTGTTGCGATGCAGGCCGCATTTGATCAGCAGCAATCCCTCCTGACAGGCGCTGTCGAGGATCTTCTGGGTTAAGGCCGCATCCGGGCGACCGGTTTCGAAATCGAGGATCTCCACCGCCTGCATAAAGCCCACGCCGCGGACGTCACCGATGCAGGCATATTTATCCGCCAGCTGCCGCAGTCGTGCATTGAGTTGCTCACCAAGCTGGCAGGAGCGCTGCAACAGGTTTTCCTGCTCAAACAGATCCAGTACCGCCAGCGCCGCCGCACAGGCCAGTGCGTTGCCGCCATAAGTACCGCCTAACCCGCCAGGCGTCGGTGCATCCATGATCTCTGCACGCCCCACCACGCCGGAAATCGGCAGACCGCCGCCCAGGCTTTTCGCCAGCGTGACTAAATCGGGTTTAATACCCAGTTGCTGGAAGGCGAACATCGTGCCGGTACGCCCGAAGCCGGACTGGATTTCATCACAAATCAGCAGAATACCGTGCTGGCTGGTGATGCGACGCAGCGCCTGCATAAATGCCGGGCCAGCGGGCAGGAAGCCGCCGTCACCCTGAACCGGCTCAATGATAATCGCCGCGACCCGCTCCGGCAGGATCTGCACCGCAAACAGCTGATCCAGCGATTTCAGGCAGTCCGCTTCAGTAATGCCGTGCAGCGGGTTCGGAAAGGGCAGACGGTAAATATCGCCGGGGAACGGGCCAAAATTCTGTTTGTAAGGCGCGGACATGCCGGTCAGGGTGATACCCAGCAGGGTGCGGCCATGAAACGCACCATCAAAAGCGATAATGCCAGAGCGCTGGGTGTGTGAGCGGGCAATCTTCACCGCATTTTCCACCGCTTCGGCGCCGCTGGTAAAGAAGACGCTTTTGTACGCCTCATCGCCGCCCACCAGTTTGTTCAGCCGCTGCGCCAGCTCGATGTAGCCCGGATAGGCCAACACCTGAAAGCAGGCATGAGACACCAGACCGAGCTGGCGGGTCACCGCATTGACCACCGCCGGGTGATTGTGGCCGACATTCAGCACCCCGATGCCGCCGACAAAGTCGAGATAGCGATTGCCCTCCACGTCCCACACTTCACTGCCTCTGGCGCGTTCGATCACCAGCGGATGGGCGGTAACTACGCCGCGCGGCACGTTCTGCTCGCGTGCATCCAGTAACAGGCTGTTATCGGAGTATGCTTGCTGCTCTGCCATGACATTCTGCATTTTAAACCCTCATCCACGTAACGTTCGGTTGGCTCAAGTATCGCAACCCGCTGGTTTGTCACGCTGCCGTAATTCCCCAGACAGCGGCATTTCCTGTCAAAATCCTGCGGCATTCAGCAGGGAAATTTCTCTGCCAGCGCCTGACGAATCAGCGTGACAAAAACGTTAACGCCATGCGGGATCAGCGCATCGTTGAAGTCGTATGCAGCATGATGCAGCGGCTTGCAGGGTGCCGACCCCAGCCACAGATAGGCACCGGGCCGCGCCTGCAGCATAAAAGCAAAATCTTCTGAGGTAAGTGCGGGCTGGGGCGCGGCCTCAGCCTTAATGCCCGCCTGCGTCAGCGCCTGCAGGCAAAACTGCGCTTCAGCATTACTGTTCAGGGTCGCCGGGTAGTAGCGCAGATAGCTGACCTCTGCGTGCAAACCGTGGGCGGCGGTGATGTGCTCCGCCATCTGACGCAGTCGTGCTTCAATCGTCGCCTGCGCTGCCGGGCTGAAAGTGCGCACCGTGCCGGTGATGTTCGCCTCCGCCGGGATCATGTTGTGCGAAAAGCCGCCCTGCATCCGGGTGACGGTGAGCAGCGCCGTTTCGCACGGATCCAGCGCGCGTGAGACCAGAGTATTCAGCTGCACCACCAGCTCGCTGGTCGCCAGCAGAGTATCGCGCGTCAGATGCGGCTGCGCGGCATGACCGCCTCCGCCCAGTACCCGGATATCAAAACGGTCAGCCGCTGCCATGATCGCGCCAGGGCGGGTCTGTACCTGGCCGAGCGGCAGTTCCGGCCAGTTGTGAATGGCGTAGACCGCCTCGCAGGGAAAGCGGCTGAACAGGCCATCGTCAATCATTGCCTTTGCGCCCGCCAGCCCCTCTTCGGCGGGCTGGAAGATAAAGCAGACGCTGCCATCAAAGCTGACGTCGCGCGCCAGTTTTTCTGCCGCTCCCAGCAGCATCACGGTGTGACCGTCGTGGCCGCAGGCGTGGCTCACCTGCTCCGCGCGGCTTTGCCAGTCGGTGCCGCTCTGATCCTGCATCGGCAGCGCATCCATATCAGCCCGCAGGCCAATCATGCGTTCACTGCTGCCCTTTTTCAGTATCCCGACCACGCCGGTTTTACCGATGCCGCGATGCACCTCAATGCCCAGCTGTTGCAGAAAGTTCGCCACGATGTCGCTGGTGCGCTGCTCCTGAAAGCCCAGTTCCGGGTGCGCATGCAGGTCGCGGCGCAATGCCACCAGATGTTCCATCTTAATATCCTCGCGAACGGTCAATCTCACCGTGCAGCGGCTCGCCACGCTGATAGCGCCGCAGATTTTCCAGCAGTGCCGCAATGGCGCTCTCATTCTGCGTCTGGCTGGCGATGTGGGGTGTGAGCCAGATGGCGGGATGGTGCCAGAAGGGATGACCCGGCGGTAACGGCTCCGGGTCGGTCACATCTATCACGGCGGCACGGAGCTGACCGCTCTCCAGCGCCTGCAGCAGATCGTCCTGATTCAGCTGGGGGCCGCGCCCGGCCTGCACCAGCGCCGCGCCCTGTGGTAGCTGATTAAACAGGGTGCGGTTAAGCAAACCCTGTGTGGTGTCAGTCAGCGGCAGCAGGCAGACCAGAATCTCGCTGTGCGCCAGAAACGCCCCGAGCTGATCGTCACCGTGCCAGCAGCGGACGCCGGGAATCTGGCGCGGTGTGCGGCTCCAGCCAGCGCAGTCAAAGCCCAGCGCCACCAGCTGTTGCAATGCGGCCTGGCCCAGTTCGCCCAGCCCCATGACGCCTACCCGACGCTGCGCGGCAGGTAATGCGGCGTGTGCCAGCCACTGCTGCTGGCGTTGCTGATGAAAATAGCGCGGCATGTCGCGATGCAGGCCGAGTACCGCGAAGGTGACATACTCCACCATGCCCTGGGTCAGGCCTGGCTCGATCATCCTGATCACCGGCAGGTCGGGCGGCAGCGCGCCAAGGTCAAACTGATCGGCCCCGGCACCCACGGAGAACAGCAGTTTCAGCCGGGGGAAAAGCACGGTGATGTCAGCCGGTGGCTGCCAGGCGACCAGCGCCTCAACCTGCTCTGGATCGCCGGTCTCAGGCCAGATATGCAGCTGAATGTCAGGCGCATGCGCTGCCAGCCAGCGCTGCCAGATGCGGCCACGTTCCGGCTCCGATTTATAGACGATATGCATCAGGCCATCGCCTGCGTCATCAGTCCAAACGCCTGCATACCCTGCGGTGTCCAGGGCGTGCCGCGCACCATAGTCGCAGGCGCATCGACCTGAGGGATGCCCAGGCTCTGTAGCCAGGCGGCCATCGGCAGCGCGGCATCGGTGTCGATGCGCAGGAATTCCCCCTGCAGCGGCTGCATCAGCGAGGCGACCAGCGCCTGCGCTACCGCGAAGTCTCCCGCGATGATCGGGCCTATCGCCCAGCCGTGACCAAAGCGGCGCAGGCTGGCGAAGCCCTGAATTTGCTGTTGGTCATCCTGCAACAGCACCGTCTGGCAGTCGCGCAGCAGGTGGTCGAACAGTGCCGGACGATGCATGCCGTGCGCCTGCTGATCCAGCGTCACCAGTGTGGCGTGATCGGCCAGTGTTGCCGGACGCAGCTGCAGTCCCGCCGGGATCACGACGTCTGGAAGGGTGGTCACTGCGCGGGTCTGGTGCTGGCGAATTTCACCGCAACTGACAAACCCGAGTTTTTCATACAAACCTTTGCCCATTTCGGTGGCGTGCAGACGCACATTACAGTCGGGTAATTTTTCCAGTTGCGCCAGCATCAGCTGTTTGCCAAGGCCACGCCCCTGCTGCTGGTTATCGACGATCACCAGCCCCAGCGTGGCGGCGCGCTCGCCCCAGCGCCAGAGCACCGCGCTCGCAATCAGCTTGCCCTGCTCTTCAATCACCGTGCCCTCGCCCAGCTGCAGCGCCAGCGCCCAGTCTTCACGTCGGTGGGGCCATTTCAGTGCCTGCGTTAAGGTGAAACAGGGGTCGATATCGTCCGGCGTCATTGCGCGTATTTTCAGGCTCATTGCAGGTCTCCTTACATCATGCCTGGCGTTTCAAGTCCGCTGCCGTCAACCAGACGGCTGTAGCGATAAGGGGTGGGATCAACGACTGGCGTGGCTTCGGTCGCCAGATCGGCTGCCAGTCGTCCGGCACCCGGTCCGATACCGAAGCCGTGGGCGCTGTAGCCCGCCGAGAGCACCAGCCCCGGCAATTTCGCCACGGTGGAGATCACCGGAATCGCGTCCGGGGTGCTGTCAATCATGCCGCCCCAGGACTGCGCCAGCCGCAGGTTCGCCAGCGCCGGATATTCACGCCGCATCGCCGCCAGCCCCTCTTCCACGATCGTCGCATCGGCTGCCGGATCGAGTATGCGCATGCGCTCAAACGGCGACTCGCGGTCAAATGCCCAGCCACCCATCGCTTCCGGGCCATTGAAGAACGGCGACAGGCCAAGATTCAGGGTGAGATTCTTGCGGCGACTTTTAAAGGTCGGATAGAACTGGCGGGCATAGCGCAGCCCCTGCGCGCCAGGTTCCAGACGCCCGCGACCCGAGACGGAGACGGTGTAACTGCCGTCCATCTGTGGCCGACAGGCAAAGCCAGGTGTGTAGAGTGGCATGGCAATCGCCTGCTCAATGGGCTGCGTGCGGAAGGCGGTACCAATCACGTTGCCCAGCGGCAGATCGATACCGTGACGACGGCAGAACATGGAGGTCCAGGCCCCGGCGGCACAGATCACCCGGCTGGTTTTGATCAGGCCGCGCTCGGTCCAGACGCCGCTGACCCGTCCGGCGGCGATATCCAGCCCGCGCACCGCGCACTGCTGAAACAGCAGCGCCCCTTTTTTCAGCGCGCCCGCCACCAGCCCGGGCGCGGCCAGCCGTGGTTCGGCGTGACCGTCGGTAGGCGCTGAGAGACCGCCCCGCCAGCTTGTGGTGCTGCCGGGCGTCATCGCTTTGGCCTGCTCCGCTGTGAGAATCGAACTGCGCACGCCATAGCCTTTTGCCATCTGGATCCACTTATCCCAGGCCGCGATGTCCGACTCTTCCTGCGTGGCATAGACCAGGCCGCTGCGGCGGAAACCCAGCTCTTCGCCGGTTTCATCGTTAAGCTCACCCCAGCGTTGCAGCGCATAAATAATCAGCGGCAATTCACGTTCATCACGGTTCTGCTGGCGACACCAGCCCCAGTTACGGCTCGACTGCTCCGCTCCTACCAGGCCTTTTTCGATTAGCACGACCTTCAGTCCCTGCTTCGCCAGCTCCCAGGTGGCGGCAGCTCCGGCGATACCGGCGCCAATCACCACTACATCGGCGGAATCGGGAAAATTCGCACTGTCCTGTACATAACGAATCGGTGCAGGCATAACAAGACTACCTCTGTTGTCAGTATCTGGTCTGGCACAGGGCGATATCACCGCTGTGCCTTGACCCGTGCCGCCTACGCATTACATCAGTGCTGCGCAGGCGGATTAATCAGGGTGCCCGTTGCTTCAGGCAACTCACTCTGCTTTTAAAATCTCTTCATGCTCATCCAGCCAGCCCTGACGCAGCTCCGGCACCGCGCGTTTCAGCCGCTCGAAATACAACTCGCTGGTCGGCTTGTCGTAGTCGCTGCGCGCCAGCTGGGTGACGATGCGACCGCTCTTCATCACCACGATTTCATCACACACCGCGCGTACCGCATGCATGTCGTGGCTGATGAAGATCACCGAGAGTCCCAGTTCGCGGCGCAGTTCGCTTATTAAGTCGAGGACGGCGGCGGCAACCACTGTATCCAGCGCCGAGGTCACTTCATCGCACAGAATCAGATCCGGCTCAGCCGCCAGTGCGCGCGCCAGATTGACGCGCTGCTTCTGCCCGCCGGAGAGCGCCCAGGGACGCCGCCACAGCACGCTGCGCGGAAGCTGCACCAGATCCAGCAGCTGATAAAGCCGCTGCTGTCGGGCCGCACCGTTCAGACCGTGAAACAGCGTCAGTGGACGCGACAGGATGCGTTCAACGCTGTGGGCCGGGTTCAGCGCGGTGTCTGCCATCTGGAACACATACTGAATGCGGCGCAGCTCATTGTCAGGCCGTTTTTGCATATCGCCCGAGATGTAGTGGCCGTTAAACAGAATATGGCCGTGGCTTGGAGCGTTGAGTCCGGCTATGGCATGCGCCAGGGTGGTTTTGCCTGAGCCTGACTCACCAATGATGCCAATCGCCTGCCCTTTCCACAGCCTGAGATTGATATCCTCCAGAATGCGTATTTTCGGGTAGCCATCGCTGCCGCGCGGACCATAACCTGCGCTGAGGTCGCGCACCTCAAGCAGCGGCTGAATATCGGCGGCAACCGGGCACCAGTTGCTGGGCCGCTCTTTCTGCCGCGCCGCCTCCATCAGTAAACGGGTGTACTCCGCCTGCGGCGCGCCGATCAGATGCGCGGTGCTGCCATACTCCGCCATTTTGCCGCGCAGTAGCACCAGTATCCGGTCTGCCATCTGCGCCACCACGGCTAAATCGTGACTGACGTAAATCGCCGTGACGCCGCGCTGCACCACCACGCGGCGAAACGCCTTCAGCACTTCCACCTGCGTGGTCACATCCAGCGCGGTAGTAGGTTCATCAAGGATGACCACGTCAGGATCGCCAATCAGCGCCATCGCCGTCATCAGACGCTGTAACTGACCGCCCGACACCTGGTGCGGGAAGCGGTCGCCAATGGTCTCGGGGTTGGGCAGCGCCAGTTCGCGGAACAGCTCAATCGCTTTGGCTTTTGCCGCTTTGCGGGTCAGGGTGCCGTGGATAACCACCGGCTCAATCACCTGGTCGAGGATCTTCATGCCCGGATTAAACGACGCTGCCGCGCTCTGGGCGATATAGGCGACTTTGTTGCCACGAAAGGCGCGCAGCTGCCCCGGCGTCAGGCTGTTAACGTCGGTGCCGGCAACGTGAATGTTGCCGTCGGCGATGCGGCAGCCGCTGCGGGCGTAACCCATCAGCGCCATCGCGATAGTGGTTTTACCTGAGCCGGATTCGCCAATCAGCGCCAGCACTTCGCCCTTCTGCACGGTAAAGTGAATGTCGGAAACCAGGTCGATCTCTTCGCCGCGATCGGTCTGCGCAGTGACGCGCAGTTTATCCACCGAAATCACCGGCATGGCGGTATGTGGTGTCACGTTCATGCTCCCTCCTTCGCCAGGGTCATCGGACGCATCGCCTGCAGGCTGTCAATAAACAGGTTGGCGCCAATGGTCAGGCTGGCAATCGCCAGCGCGGGCATCAGCACCGCAGGCGAGCCGTCAAACAGCCCCTGCATATTTTCACGCACCAGCGTGCCCCAGTCGGCGTAGGGCGGCTGAACACCCAGACCGAGGAAGCTCAGGCCGCTCAGCAGCAGCACGATGTAGACAAAGCGCAGACCAAAGTCAGTCAGCATCGGGTGCACCATGTTGGGCAGGATATCGTGAATGGCGATATACCAGCGGCTTTCGCCCCGCAGCCGTGACGCCCGGACGTAATCCATGCTGCGCAGCGAGCTGGCCATGGCAAACGCGATACGAAATGCGCCCGGCCAGTAGGTGAAGACCGCCGTGAGGATCAGCATCGGCAGTGAGGAGCCAAATACCGCGACTATCATCAGCGACAGCACTTTGCCCGGCAGTACCAGCAGCGCGTCGTTGACGCGGCCCAGTACCTCCTCCAGCCAGCGCCCCGCCACCGCTGCCAGCAGCGCCAGCAGCGTGCCGATCAGGCTGGCCAGCAGCGCCGCACTCAGCGCCAGACCGATAGAGAACTTTGCGCCATAGAGAATCCGGCTCAGCATGTCGCGCCCAAGGTAGTCGGTGCCCAGCAGGTTATCAGACGTCAGGCCGCCCATCAGCGGGCCGCCGCCGATGTCATCAATGCTGTGCGGGGCCAGCGGGGTGCCGAATACCGCCATCAGCAGCCAGAACAGCGACATTATCAGACCCAGCCGTCCCGACCAGGAGAGCGACTGTAAGAAACGCCAGGGCAACGAGAGAATATTCATGCGCTTCTCCATTTCGGGTTAAAGGCGATAGTCAGAATGTCTGCCGCCAGCAGCAGGACCAGGTAGCAGGCGGCGAACAGCATCACGCAGAGCTGCACCACCGGCAGGTCGCGGTTACTGACCGCATCCACCAGCTGGCTGGCGAGACCGGGATAGCTGAAGATAGTTTCGATGATGATCACCCCGCCAAACAGATAGGAGAGGCTGAGTGAAATGGCATTGGCGATGGGGCCGACCGCGTTAGGCAGTGCGTGACGCAGCACCGCTCTCAGCGGTGAAACCCCTTTCAGCAGCGCCATCTCCAGATAAGGACTGTCGAGCTGGTTGATAATGGCTGCCCGCGTCATACGCGCCATCTGCGCCACCAGCACGCAGCAGAGGGTCAGCACCGGCAGCGCATAGGCTTTGAGGTAACTCAGCAGATCGCTATCCGGGCTGCCAAACGACATCGCCGAGACCCAGTGCAGCTTGACGGCAAAAATCAGCACCGCCACCGTCGCCACCAGAAACTCCGGCACGGCAACCGTCGCCATGGTGCCGATGACCAGCGCCCGATCGAGCCGGGAACCGCGATTCATCGCCGCAATAATGCCGATAATCAGCGCCAGCGGCACGCAGATCAGCGTGGTGATACCCGCCAGTTCAAAGGTGGCGGGAATGCGCTGCGCCACCAGCTGCGAGACCGGCAAATGGCTGGCAAACGAGGTGCCAAAGTCGCCCTGCACCATGCCTGTCAGCCAGTGGAAGTAGCGCATCAGCAAAGGCTGATCGAGACCCAGCTGCTGCCGTAACGCCGCCACCGTTTCCGGCGTGGCGTTCTGGCCGAGGATCATCTGCGCTGCGTCGCCCGGCAGCAGGCTGGTGATGAAAAACACCACCGCCGAGACGATAAGCAAAGTCAGGATGCCGGCACCAATTCGCCGGGCAATCAGGAACAGCATGTATCGGTTCATCGGCGTACTCCTTCCTCAAATAACGTATCAGGCGCTCAGCCACGCAAATTCATGGAAGCGATAGCCCATCATCATGCCTGACGGCCAGGCCTCCACCCCTTTGACCTTTTTGTTGTAGCCATCTGTGGAGCTGATAAAGGTCGGGATAAGGGTGCCGCAGTGGTCATAAATCAACTTCTGCATGTCGCCATACATCTGCTTGCGTTTCGCCTGATCGCGCTCACCGCGTGCCGCGACCACCAACTGATCAAACTGAGGATTTTTCCAGCCCGATTCGTTATTCGGTGCGGTAGAGAGATAAAACTGTGAGAAGAGCATGTCGAGCGTCGGACGCGGGTTTATCGAGCCATATCCCACCGGATCTTTCATCCAGTGCGAAGACCAGTAACCGTCATACGGCACACGTCGCACTTTGATGTTCAGCCCTGCCCCGCGCGCCATCTGCTGGATCATCTGACCGCCTTCATTTGCCCCTTCGATATTCGGCGTGGTGATGATCTCCACCGTGGAGCCCGCCATGCCCGCTTTTTTGATGTGGAACTTCGCTTTTTCAATGTCCAGCGCACGCGGTTTGAGATCGGCGTTATAGAGCGGATGCCACGGCGGCACCGGGGTGTCATTACTGACGTCGCCGTAACCCTGCAGCACCGTTTTCACCAGCATTTCACGTGGCTGCAGATATTTCATCGCCAGCACGAAATCTTCATTGTTACCCGGCTTCACATCGGTGCGGATAATCAGGTTGGTGTACATGCCCGATTTACTCTCCAGCACGCCAAATTCGCTGCTGGCTTTGATGCGTTTGCAGTCGGCAGCGGTCAGCGTGGAGACCATCTGCAGATCGCCCGACATCAGGGCATTAACGCGCGCTGCGCCGTCGGTGACGCCAATCAGCTCTACCTCATCCAGATGTGGCAGACCAGGCTTGTAGTAGTTGGGATTTTTGGTGCCGATGGTGCGCACACCCGGCATAAAGGCTTTGCAGACAAACGGACCAGTGCCGATGCCTTTGCTGAAATCTTTGGTGCCGTCCGGTACGATCAGAAACGGCGGCGTCGCCAGCATATAAGGGACGTCGAAGTTAGCGCTGCTCAGCTCCAGCTGCACCTCATTATCATTGACCGCGCTGAAGGTTTTGAACTGATCGGCCAGCTTAAAGGCGATAGAGGCGATGGCCGGATCTTTGTGACGGCTGAGTGAGTAGATGACATCTTTGGCGGTCAGCGGTTTGCCATCATGGAAAGTGACCCCCTTACGCAGTTTGATATGCCAGGTAATGCCGTCGCTGGATTCCAGCGATTCGGCCAGCGCCGGTTGCGCCATCAGGTTTTTATCAAGCTCGGTCAGGCCGCTGTAGAACATGAACTGGCGGGTGTAATCCGCACTGTTGTTACTTTTGGCCGGATCAAGTGTATCGGTGGCCGAGGCATTCGACATCGCTGCCCGCAGTTTACCGCCCCTGACCGGCTTGTCATCCGCCAGTGCCGCCCCTGAAAAAGTGATCAGGCCGCTGCTCATCACCGCACCGGCTGAGAGCATTTTCATCAGACTGCGACGTGAAAGTGAGCCTTCGGTGATCATGCGCGTCAGTGCCGGATTTACCGCATCAGCGTCGTTATTATCAAATTTACTCATCTCTGTACCCTCAATAGTCAGGCGAACCGGGGATCATGTTCTGGCGGTGCTGATAACCTGGCGGTCAGCACCCGACGGGACGTTATGAAAGGCGATCCTTTGCTTTGTAATAGAGTCCTGCGAGCGGTAAAAACCATGGCTTGCCGTGATAACCGGGCAGCGCGGGCCATGTGTCGCGCTGCCAGGGATTTTCAGTGCGCTTTTCAGCCAGCAGACTGGCCATGACGCGTCCCATCCACACCGACATCTGGGTGCCGTGACCGCTGTAGCCCAGCGAATAGAAGAGGCCATCCTGTTCACCCGCGTGCGGCAGACGGTCGGCGGTCATGTCGACCATACCGCCCCAGCAGTAATCCACCTGCGACTGGCCAAGCTGTGGCAGCATCTGCGTCATCGCCCGGCGCAGGATCTCGCCGCTACGCGAGTCCGACGTCGGGTTGCTGACGGCAAACCGCGCCCGCCCGCCAAACACCAAACGGCGATCGGCCGTGGTACGGAAGTAGTTGCCGATATTCAGTGAGGTGACGTAGGTGCGATCCTTTGGCAGCACCTGCCGCAGCAGCGCCGGGTCGAGCGCCTCCGTCACCACGATAAAGCTGCCGACCGGCACAATGCGGCGCTGAAACCAGGGAAAAGGGCCGACGTTGGAGCAGCCGGTCGCCATCAGCACTTTGTCCGCCAGAATGGTGCCCTGCGCGGTCTCTACCCGATGCTGATAACCCTTCAGGCGTTCTAGCTTCGTCACGGCGTGGTGCGGAAAAATCTTCGCGCCGCTGCGGGCGGCGGCCTCAGCCAGCCCGACGCCGAACTTGCCCATGTGCATCTGACCGCCACGTTTCTGCAGCAGGCCGCCGTGGAAGTCATCGCTGGCGATCTCGTCACGCACTGCCGTTTTGTCGAGCAGTTCGATCTCCGGGTCAACGGTGCGGCGCATCAGTTCATACGCTTCCTGCAGCCCGGCCACATGCGACGCTTTGCTGGCGAGCTTGAGTTTGCCGCACAGCCGGAAGTCGCAGTCGATCGCTTCATCCTGGATCAGTTGCTGGACATAGCTCACCGCCTCATCAAACGCCCGGTAGAAGCGGCTGGCCTGCTCCAGACCCTGGCTCGCCACCAGCGAGGCGAAGTTCTGCGCCACACCGGTGTTGCAGTGGCCGCCGTTGCGCGCCGAGGCCTGACTCATCACGTCGCCACTCTCCAGCAGCACCACGCTGATGCCGCTGCGCGCCAGGTTCAGGGCCGCCGAGATGCCGGTGAAGCCACCGCCAATCACCACCACGTCCGCCTGTGCCGGCAGCGGTTCGCGTGCGGCACCGGTAAAGGCCGGAGCGGTAGCCTGCCAGAACGATTCCAGTTTCATGGGGTGTTCCTCAGAGTCCGACGACGCCAGGCAGGCCGCCGATATCGTTGATTTCGGTGTACTGGTAATACGGATTCGCCGGTTCATGACCGCGATTGACCCAGACTTTGTTTTTGATGCCGAGATCGTGGGCAGTCATCAGGTCATAGCGGAAGCTGGAGGAGACGTGCAGGATCTCCTCCGGGCCGCAGCCGAGCTTATCCAGCATGTACTCGAAGCCCTTCATCTGTGGTTTGTAGGCTCCCGTCTCTTCTGCCGTGATAGCCATATAGATTGGTGCACCCAGACGCGGTTCGTGATGCGGGATCAGGTCTTTCATCGAGTTGGTCAGCAGCACCAGCGGAAACTCCTTAGCCACCTTTGCCAGCCCGGCGGGCACGTCGGGATGCGGACCCCAGCTGGCGCAGTCGGTGTAGATAAAGTCGCTGTCGGCTTTGTCCCAGCGGACGCCCCACTTTTTGCAGGTGCGCTGCAGGGCATTACTCACCACGTCGTAATAGGGTTTCCATGCGCCGAGCACCTCATCCAGCCGGTAGCTGGAAAAGTCGGTGGTAAATGCGTGCATTGCGTCCGGGTCGACGCGGTCGCTGAAACAGCTCTGCGCGGCACCCGCCATATCGAAGCGAATCAGCGTGCCGTAACAGTCAAACGTGATGAATTTCGGTTTAAACAGTGCCATGTAACACCCTCGTCATTGTCAGTTGCGCTTAGAAATCGATGAGTACACTCTTCTGGCGCTGGCAGGCCTGAAACGCCTGGCGGCCTAAATCTTTACCAATGCCGGAGCCGAGAAAGCCACCGGTCGGAATGATGAAGTCGCCGGAGCGTCCATAGCGGTTGATCCAGACGGTGCCCGCGTCAATGGCGCGCATTGCCCGCAGCGCGCGCGGCAGACTCAGGGTGTGAACACCGGCGCAGAGGCCATAAGTGTCATGGGCGGCCATCGCCAGTCCCTGCTCTTCATCATCAAACGTCTGCACCGTCAGCACCGGACCAAAAATCTCCTGCTGGACTGCCGGGTTATCCTGCGCCACGTGACTCAGCAGGGTGGGCTGCCAGAACCAGCCGTCGTCGGTGTCGGCAAAACGCTCACCGCCCACCAGTACTTCTGCGCCCTGCGCTTTTGCCGCTTCAATAACCGAGCAGACTTTGTTGCCCTGTCGTTCATCGATCAGCGGCGCGTAGCGGCTGTCCTCCTGCCAGGTGACGCCCGGTTTAACCTCCCGGCAGAGTTGAGCCAGCCGCTCAACCAGCGGATCGGCAATGTTGCGCTGCACAATAAGACGGGTGCCCGCCACACAGGCCTGACCGCCGTTGGCGGTGAAGCCGCGCAGAATACGCTGGGCCAGCACCTCAAGGTCACCCGCGTCATCAAACACCAGTTGCGGACTTTTGCCGCCCAGTTCCAGCGTCACCGGCTTCATGCCGTGCTGCGCGGCATCGCTCATGATGCGCGCGCCGGTCAGGGTCGAGCCGGTAAACGAGACTTTGCGCACCAGCGGATGTTTTACCAGTGCACTGCCGGTCACCGCGCCACTGCCCTGGACAATGTTCAGCACGCCCGCCGGCAAGCCCGCCTGAATGGCCAGTTCGGCCATGCGCACGGTAGAAAACGGGGTCAGTTCAGAGGGTTTAAGCACCACCGCATTGCCCGCCGCCAGCGCCGGTCCGCATTTCCACGACGCCATCGACAGCGGGAAATTCCACGGGGTAATCGCGGCGATAACGCCATAAGGTTCGGCAATCAGCATGCCCAGGCTGCTGTCGCGGGTGGGAAAGAGATCCCCGCTGTATTTGTCAGCGCATTCGGCATAGAAGCGAATCGCTTCGGCGGTAAAAGGAATTTCGTGCAGCACCACGTCATTGATCGGCCGGGTGGAGCCCAGCGCTTCCAGCTGTGCCAGCAGCGCGTCCTGCTCAATCAGATCGGCCCAGCGGCGCAGTACCCGTCCGCGTTCGCGCGGCGGACAACCGGACCAGCCGCTGCTTTTCAGCGCCTGATGCGCCACAGTCACGGCACGATCAACATCCTGCAGCGTGGCGTCCTGCAGCGTGGCATAAACCCTGCCATCCGAGGGACGTTTAACCTCAAAGGATGCACCCTGGCTCTGGCAGTGCTGGCCGCCAATATAATGGCCAGCTGGAAGAGAAACTTTTTCCGGGTCGAAACTTAACATGGAAGAATTCCTTATTTGTTACACCCATCAGTTGCTGGTTTATTAGCGTTTAAAACTGCCGGTTTCTGCGCTGTTAATAATCTAATGCAGAAAGTATGCCAGCCGGGCAAAAAATTAAAATGCGTTTAAAACAGTGCAAAAAAATTTTCTGCCGTATTGGCGGGGGATTTTTTGTGGAATTGCCGAACAATTAAACAGATGATTTACTTCACAAAATTTATGCGCCCTGCTGGTGCAACCTGCACGGAAATTGCACCAAAGCGGATATTTCGGGTCAGGCGGCTCATTCCGGTTCACATGACCCGCCGATTTAACGACCCGCTTCACATCCCTGATAAATTCTTTAATTTTTCAGAACAATTATTTGACGCCGGTAAGTTTTTACGGAGCCTCAGGCAAAAAAAGGCCAGCCGGATTATCCGGCTGGCCTTTTTTCATTTTTAGTTACAGACTGCCAATGTGAAATGTTTTCTGTTCCAGATATTCATCAATTCCGTAGCGGGAACCCTCCCGGCCAATACCGGAGAGTTTCACGCCGCCAAACGGCGCGACCTCCAGGGAAATAGCGCCGGTATTAAAGCCGACCATGCCAAACTCCAGCGCCTCCGCTACCCGCCATGCGCGCCGGATGTTCTCGGTAAAGAAATAGGCACCCAGGCCGTAGGGCGTGTCATTTGCCATCGCGATTGCCTCCTCTTCATCATCGAAGATAAACAGCGGCGCGACCGGACCAAACGTCTCTTCATGGGCGATGCGCATGGTGGCGGTGACCTCACCGAGCACCGTGGGCTGCACAAAGGTCCCGTTGCCCTGGCTGATGCCGCCGGTCAGCAGCGTTGCACCCTGACTGAGCGCATCATCGATATGACCGTTCACTTTCTCCACCGCGCGGCTGTTGATCAAAGGACCAATAGTGCTGTCGGGCGCAAAACCATCGCCCACTTTCAGGGTGGCGACCGCCTCCAGCAACCGGGCGGTGAAACGCGGATAGATACTTCGCTGCACCAGGATGCGGTTAGCGCAGACGCAGGTCTGCCCGGCGTTGCGGAACTTGCTGAGCATGACCCCCGCGACGGCAATCTCAATATCGGCATCATCAAACACGATCAGTGGCGCGTTGCCACCCAGCTCCAGACTCAGGCGCTTGATGCTGTCGGCGCTCTGTTGCATCAGCAACTGTCCGATGCGGGTTGAACCGGTAAAGGAGATTTTACGTACCGTGCGGCTTTCAGTCAGCGTCGCGCCAATCTCCGTGGGCAGGCCGGTCAGCACCTGCAACACGCCGGACGGGAAGCCGGCACGTTCTGCCAGCACCGCCAGTGCCAGCGCCGACAGCGGCGTCAACTCGGAAGGCTTAACAATAATCGGACATCCGGCGGCCAGCGCGGGCGCCACCTTGCGGGTGATCATCGCAATCGGGAAGTTCCACGGCGTGATCGCGGCGGCAACGCCTACCGGCTGTTTCAGCACCAGGATGCGCCGGTCCTCGCTGGGTGCGGGAATGGTGTCGCCATAGATGCGGCGTGCCTCTTCCGCGAACCATTTCACGAAGCTGGCTCCATAGAGCACTTCGCCTCTGGCTTCCGCCAGCGGTTTGCCCTGCTCGGCGGTCATGATAATCGCCAGGTCGTCAGCGTGTTCAATAATCAGTTGATGCCACTTTTCCAGCAGCGCGGCACGGCTGGCATTGGTGGTTTTGCCCCAGCTGATGCGCACCGTTTCCGCATAAGCTATCGCCTGCCCGGTTTCTGCCCGACCCAGTGCCGGAATAGTCGCCAGGGTTTCGCCCGTGGCGGGATCGGTAACCGGCAGCGTGGCGCCCTGATGCGCATCCTGCCAGCGTCCATTAAACAGCGCCTGCTGGCGCAGCAGATCGCTATCGTTAAGTTGTAGTCGCGACATATCATCCCCTTGTGGTCAGCTGATTCCACTTTATCGCGCCGGGTCAGCGCAGGATGTTGTTGTGCGGGGTGAGAAAGGTCGATAGGGGAGATTTTCGCAATGATTTGAAATTTTATGCCGTGCGGAAACAGGCGCGCATCCGGGTGGATGCGCCGTGTGCTTAAATCTGGAAGTCGATAACCGGTTCGTCGTCATTGCTGTAAGAGAGCGCCTGACGCTTGATCTCTTCCAGCGACAGGTTGGCGTTGCAGAGTTCCAGGAACTGCCAGACGTAGTTGCGTTGCAGCTGGCCGCGCTTGAGGCCGAGCCATACGGTGCTGGCATCGAACAGATGCGTGGCATCGAGGCGTACCAGCTCTTCACTCTCTTCAGTTTCACTCGCCTGATCGGCCAGTATCCCCACGCCTAAACCGAGTTTTACGTAGGTTTTCACTACATCGGAGTCCTGAGCGCTGAGCACGATATCTGGTTTTAAACCGGCCGTCTGGAATGCACGGTCAACCCGCGAACGTCCGGTGATACCCTGCCGGTAGGTAATTAATGGATAGCGGCTGAGCGTGCTCAGTGAAACCGGCTGATTCTGCACCAGTTCATGCCCTTTCGGCACCAGTAAGGCGTGATGCCAGCTGAACCAGGGGAACGCCGCCAGGCTGCTGTTGTTGACCAGTAATTCACTGGCGATGCCAATGTCCGCCTCACCCGCCAGCAGCATGGTGACAATTTCCTGCGGCGAACCCTGATTAAGTTCAAGCCGGACGTTAGGATAGAGCTGACGAAACGCTTTGATGACTTTCGGCAGGCTGTAGCGCGCCTGAGTATGGGTAGTGGCTATGGTCAGGATGCCGCTGGTTTCATTGGTAAAGACATCGGCCAGACGTCGCACTTTGCCCGCTTCATCCAGGATACGCTCAGCGATGGTCAGCAGCGCTTTGCCCGGCTCGGTCATCCCCAGCAGGCGCTTGCCGCGACGGATAAAGATCTCAACCCCGAGTTCATCTTCCAGGTCACGAATATGCCGACTTACTCCCGACTGGGAGGTAAACAGCGTATTAGCGACTTCCGTTAAGTTAAACTCACAGCGGGCCGCCTCGCGGATGATTTTAAGCTGCTGGAAATTCACGGTATTTACCTCCCTTTACATAATCTGATTATCTGATGGTAAGAACTATTATTGATAACCGGAAATACTAAAAAATTCGGATTTATGACTTTAGGGAATAACGGGGTGGGTTTTGGGGGTGCAGAGAGGTTTGAGATGGGCGGCCGGACTTCAGAATTTGACTGAAACCCGGCCTGGGGGAGAGGCTATTTTACAGAAGGCGATAGATTACGCATTCTGGCGCTCTCTGCTTTCATCTCTTCATAGCTTGCTTCCAGGATCCACAGACAGGTCGCACCCTGGTCAGTTGCCAGTAGCGCCAGACGGGTTTGTTGATAAAAATCCTCTATAAAGGCTGTAGGTTGCTCAGCCGGAACGCTGCAGACAATGTCTGTACCTGCCATATGGGGCCAGGATCTGGCGTCAATAACCCGGAGCGTCTCCAGCACGCCCGGGGTATTCTTTGCTAACGCCGAGGCAAGGGCATCCTCCATCCGGGTTGCCTGCTGAACATCAGCCGTAGCTGCCAGTTGAGGCACTTTTGCAAGCCAGGCTTGCTCTCCTGACGCGATGCCCTTCAGCGAATTTTCCCAGTCGGATGTATTCGCTCCAGCCCAGACCGCGAAGGGCAGAAGGCCAATCAATATCAGATATTTCATCGGACCACCTCCAGCGTCCCGCCTTCACGCAGCACGCGTCGCCGGGTTGCAAGTGACATAATGATGCAGCCTTCTGAGGCGAAGCCCGCTGGCTTATTGACCCTTTCGCCATGAATGCGAAATGCCGAACGGCCAAAAGACTCTCCGGAAGTCTGCACCAGAATAATGGTCAGGGGTCCTTTTGATGTGGAGTGCCCTGCAATTCTGTACGTTCTCTGAGGAAGGGGCCCCATCCCTCTTACATGCTGGCGATCGGGATTATTTTTGTTAGTCAGACTACCTGAGTAGCCGGCCTCAATAAATTCACTGTTGTGGTATAAGTGACCCGTGCTTTGCTCATATGTCCATGTCATCGTTATATTCCTTTATGCTGTCACTCGATCATTCCAGCTGTCCGAGTGGACGATATTTCCGTCTGCATATCGCCAGGTAATTTTTTCGTAAATCAGCTCTACAGTTTCCAGATGATCCCGCGCCTCACCATAGCGGGATTTAACGTCATACATCATCGGGCCCACACAGATAACGGTTACGCCTTCCATCAAAGTATTGAAATATTCCACCTCCTGCCCCGCGTCATTTATCCGGTAAAATCTTATTTCCGCTGAGCAAAGCTTTTGACCTGAGGTCACAGCCCTGTAAAGGCAGGGACTGGACTTATCGATCTCTTTATCAAAACTGTAAGAAGCGTGTTCGCGGACAGCGGTTGTTTTACCCGTCACGTTGTCTGTGGAGAGCATGACGCCGTGATTCAGGCCGAGGACTTCAATAGCGCCTTCACGACCTGCCACGTCGACTGATCCGACAATAATGTTGTTACCGTCATCTTTAAGCCAGAGATAAGCTGGAATAGCCATCGTTTTAAACTCCATTTTAAAAAGAGAAAGCCAGCCTGTTTTCTGCTGACAGGCCCACTGCTTTCACAGCCTGATTAAACTATCTTCCGGCAAACATCAGATCAATTTTCATACAGCGTGAAATCAACCTGATTGAAGTTTTATTGTTTCAGATATAGAGATCGCGGAATAACCCGGTATCAGAGAAAAAAAACGTGCCCAAAAGCTATTCAGAATAATTTAAAAGTCGCATCAGCAATTCTTCACGCCAACATGGATTTATCATTCGTGCTATGAAGTTCACATTGTGTCGAAATGGAAAGATAGAACCTCTTCCTGTCCAGCCAGTAAACAGCTTTGTGCAGCAAATAAATACAGAAATTACAGACGAAGGTTTACCAGAGGCGTCCGGAGCGCTGAGGAACAACCGCAGGCAAGGATGAGCCGACAGGACGTCGGCGAAAGGACGGTACGAGCCAGGGATGGCGAGTCCGGACGGTCCGTCGGCCGCAGGGCGTGACGAAGGCACCCCGCACAGCGGGGCGCGCAGGCAGCCGGACGCCGGGATTGTTAAGGGGCGGGCGTCCGCCCCTTGACGCGTCCGCCTGCTCGGGCAACCTGAAACTCCTCATCGCCTGGCGGGCGAAACTTCCTCAGTGCATACCCGCTGCTAAAGGCTCACAGCCTCCATCGCCTGGCGGGCGTAACCCGCTCAGTGTAGCCCGCTGCAAAGCGAAACCCGCTGCAAAGCGAAACCGGCTGGTTGCCAGCCCGCTGCAAGCGCCCTCTTAACTCACTAACATCAACTCCCGCTCCTCACTCAGCGGCTTATTCAGCAGCGACAGCAGAATGTTCTTCACTGCCTGCGCTGAAGGTGACAGCGGCAACCGGGCGGAGACGTTCAGTGACAGCGGCAGACTCAATGACGGGCTGTTGATGCGTGACATCCAGGCATCGGTGGATCCCACCAGCGAACGGGCGGCGGACTCAGGTAATACGGTCACGCCCATGCCGCTGGAAATGGCTGCGGTCAGGGTTGAAATCGATTCGATCTCACCGATGATGCGTGCACTCAGCCGACGCAGCGAAAAGGCCTCATCGACCCGCTTGCGCACTGCGCTGTAATCACGCGGTAAGAACAGACTCATCTGCGCCACATCGGCCAGATCGACACTGGCTCCCGGGTAATCGGTGGCGCCTACCAGAAAGAGATCCTCTTTCATCAGCGGCATGCTGGTGATCCCGGCAGTGGGCGCGCGATCGTACAGCACCGCCATATCCAGCTGACCGTTCATCACTTTCTCATTCAGCACGCTGCCGCTATTTTCGTGCAGATAAACCAGCACTTCCGGAAATTGATCGCGCACAGTCTGCAACAGCGGCATGGTCAGCGATGAAGCCGCCGTCCCTGGGGCCAGCCCAATCGATACCTGTCCACTCAGTACCTGACCAGCGTTAATTACCGCAGTCTGGGCCTGCTCACACTGGCGCAGAATGGTGCGCGCATGAGCATAGAGAATCTTACCCGCCTCAGTTGGCGTAACACCGCGCTTGGTACGAATCAGCAACTGCTGATCCAGTTCATTTTCCAGCGTCGCGACCTGCTGACTGAGTGCAGGCTGGGCGATGTGCAACACTTCTGCTGCCTGCGTCAGACTGCCGATATCGACGATTTTCACAAAGTACTTCAGTCGTCTTAAATTCATCTTGCCTCCGTCACTCACCCCGAATAGCGAAATGGGTCTGATCCCATCGCCCTGATAACAGAGATTTTGCAAGATGCAGGCCAGGTTTAAAAAACTCAGGCCATCAAGCAGCCAGATTTTTCCTAACGGCCCGGAAAATAAGCGTTTCTGATTACCTCTTATGGGTTAATAAGGATCAGGAATGGCTGAGAAGAGAGAGTAAAGCCGTCAGGCGCACTGTGACAGTGCAGACGCTGCGAGTCAGACGTGCAGAAAAGTGATGACAGACTGTACAGTTTGAGTGCAGTGGAAACGCATTGCACCTGATGAAGGCTTGCAGCGCCTGAACAGAGGCGTGAAAAACAGGGAGTAAATGTAACCGCTATCAGCAGGATTTCTTATCGCTGGTGATTGCCGGATGATAAAAAGCAGCCGTTGCCCTCTCCCGCATCCGGAAGAAGGCAACGCCTGCTGATTAACGTTTTTTGCGGTTACGGTGCATGTCGATAGAGACCGCAGCCACAATAATCATCCCTTTGATGATGTCCTGAATGTACGCATCGACACCAACGAAGGTGAATCCGCTTTTAATCAGGCCAAGGATCACTGCGCCAATCAATGTACCGGTGATACGGCCCACGCCACCCATCAGGCTGCTGCCACCGATAACGGCTGCAGCAATGGCATCCAGCTCGTACGACATCCCCATGCTCGACTGACCGCTGCTGACGCGCGCCGCCAGTACTACACCCGCCAGGCCAGAGAGCGCGCCTGCAATGGTGTAGACGATAATCAGATACTTATTAACGTTGATACCGGAGACTTTCGCCGAGGTCATGTTGCCGCCGATGGCGTAAACATATTTACCGTAGCGGGTATGCTTCAGGGCGATATGGAACAGCAGCGCCACCACCAGGAAAATCACTACCGGCATGGCACCCTGTCCGATTGAGGTAAAGCCATCGGAAAGGAAGCTGATCGGATTGCCCTGGGTGTAATACTGCGCCAGACCACGTGCCGACACCATCATGCCCAGCGTGGCAATAAAGGGCGGAATGCCGGTGCGGGTAATCAGTACACCATTGACCACGCCCGCCAGCAAACCGACGCCGATACCGGCCGCGATAGGGATCACCGCAGGCATATTCACCAGCGACGGATACATTGGCGACAGGCTGTCAGAGGTCTGCGCCAGGCTCGCGGCCACCACTGCCGCCAGGGCAATAATGGATCCGGAGGAGAGATCGATACCGGTGGTGATGATGACCTGGGTCACGCCGACGGCGATAATCCCGATAATCGCCACCTGCAATACAATCAGGATCAGACGGTTGGTGTTGAGCAGGAAAGACTGGTCACGCACGTACCAGCCGAACATTTCAAAAATTAACGCAATCCCTATCATCACCACGAAAATGCCGGTATCTTTCGGCAATTTATGACGCAGGCTGGCAAAAAAAGAGGGTTGCTGCGGGGCTGCCGGGGTGGCAGTAGCTTTCATATTGCTCATAGTGGTCTCGCGCCTCACTCGGATGCCAACGACAGAATGGTTTCCTGATCGGCTTCTTCTTTATCGAGGATGCCGGTTATACGCCCGCCGTGCATAACCATCACCCGGTCGCTCATGCCAAGAATTTCCGGCAGTTCAGAGGAGACCATGATGATAGCCACGCCACGGTTGGCAAGTTCACTGATTAAGCGGTAAATCTCCGCTTTCGCGCCGACGTCAATGCCGCGCGTCGGTTCGTCCAGAATCAGAATCTTCGGTTGCGCCAGCAACCAGCGGGCAATCAGGACTTTCTGCTGATTACCGCCGCTGAGGTTATTGATGATTTGATCCATGGTCGGCGTTTTGATGTTGAGACGACGGATTTGATCCATGCAGTCCTGCGCCATCTTCACATGGCTGACAAACCCGCTTTTGCCGCTGTACTCCGGCATGTTAACGATGCTCATGTTCTCCATTACCGATAGCACCAGAAACAGGCCGGACTTTTTACGGTCTTCGGTGAGGAACGCCATGCCCTTTTCAATCGCGGTTGAGGGTGAGTCGATCGTCACCGGCACGCCATCAATCAGGATCTCGCCGCTGTCGAAGCTCTCCATGCCGAACAGGCTCTCCATCACCTCGCTGCGACCCGCACCCACCAGTCCGGCGACGCCGAGGATCTCCCCCCGGCGCACACTGAAACTGACGTCGGTGAAACGATCTTTGCAGGTGAGATTGCGCACCGTCAGCACCTCTTCACCAATTGCGCTGTTGAATTTCGGGAACAGCTGGGTCAGTTCGCGTCCCACCATCTGGGTAATCAGCGACTGGCGGGTATATTTCGACGTCTGATCGCTGGCGATCCAACTGCCGTCACGGAAGATACTGACTTCGTCGGTGATGGTGAAAATTTCATCCATCTTATGGCTGATGTAGATGATCGCTTTGCCCTGCTCCCGCAGGTCACGAATAATGGTAAACAGATGCGCCACTTCGGTTTCTGTCAGCGCGGAGGTGGGCTCATCCATGATCACGATGTCTGAATCCCATGAAACTGCTTTGGCAATCTCAACCATCTGCTGCGACGCGATGCTAAGCTCGCCCACCATCCGATCGGCTTTCAGGCGGATATTCAGGCGGTTGAGCAGTTCCTGCGTCATCTGATTAAGCCGGGCGTGATCGACAAAGCCAAATCTCATCGGCTCGCGACCCAGCCAGATATTCTCGGCGACGGTCATGTAAGGCACCAGGTTGAGTTCCTGGTGGATCATTGAAATGCCGGAACGCAACGCGTCCATGGTGTCCTGAAACTGCACCGGCTCCCCTTTAATTTTGATGGTGCCCTGATCGGGACGATACATCCCGATCAGGCACTTCATTAAAGTGGATTTGCCCGCGCCATTTTCGCCCATCAAGGCATGTACCGTTCCCGGACGCACCCGCAACGAGACGTTGTCGAGGGCTTTAACGCCGGGGAAGAACTTGCTGATGCCTTCGGCTTCAAGCGCAAAAGCGTTCATACATCACCTCCGTACAGCTGGGTCGGGAACGACTATTTCAGGTTACGCTTGGTAAACTGTTCCATGTTTTCTTTAGTAATCAACTGGTAGGGGATATTGATGACTTTCTGAACTTTCTCGCCATTCACCAGTTTGATTGCCGTCTGCACCGCACCTTCACCCTGGCCCTGCGCATCCTGGAATACCGTGGCGACCATCTTGCCCTGCTTCAGCATCTGCAGCGCATCGGGTGTGCCATCGACGCCAGCGATCAGGATTTTGTCCGGATTTTTACCCAGTGCCTGCAGCGCACCGATCGCCATTTCATCGTTGTTAGAAGCGATGGCATTGATCTCATCACCGGCGGTCATCCAGTTACTGACTACGTCTACCGCATCGTTACGGGTAAATTTGGCGGTCTGTTTCTGAACAATTTTGATGCCAGGGAATTTAGCCGCAACCTCTTCCACACCTTTGGTACGGTCACGGGTCGCTTCATTCGCCAGGTCACCCATCAGGATGGCAACGTTGCCTTTGCCGTTCATCGCTTTAGCCAGCGCTTCCATCTGTAAGCGTCCGGCCAGTTCCGAATCGGACCCGACGTAGGCCATTTTGCCGGTCAGCTCAGCCTGTGGACGGCGGTTGACAAAGATCAGCGGGATACCCGCTTTGCTCGCCTGGTCCATAATCGGTTTCACCGCATTGGTATCGACCGGGTTGACGATCAGGGCATCAACACCCTGACCGATAAAGTTCTGAACCTGCTGCAGCTGCTGTGAAACGTCGCCTTTTGCATCCTCAACCTGCCCTTTAACGCCATCTTTCTGCATCTCTTTCTGCATTGAGGTACGCAGAATGGTGAGGAAGTTGTCATCAAACAGCGCCATGGAGACGCCAACTGAGATATCTTTTGCCATAACCGCGGCAGGTAACATGCAGGCTAACAGTGAGGCGACAATCGTTTTTTTAATGTTCATAGGGACCCTTCTTATTTGTTAACTTGCTCAGCGGCTGTGACCGCGAATGAAAAATATCTTTTACATTCACCCAGCCTGTCTGGCGTCTGTTTCGGGAAATTTGAGGTAAGACTTCAGGTTCTGACTATTTTTGTGATCGACCACTCCTTTTCACAATCACTTGATCTGCAAACAGTTAACTTCAAAATAGCGTTTCACTTTCAGACGATAATGACGACCGTGATGATAAGCAGTTTATTTATTCCATATAATCACGTTTTGAAATTTTTATCATAAAAGCACTGAAACGGTTGTTTTAACATCGGCAAACAACAAAACTTTGACATGCCTCTAACATCTGCGGAGAAATGCCCGCAAAGTGAGATCCTGTTGGCAGTTTGAAAATCCAGCAGAATCGGGTAAAAATCGCCAATCCGCTGCTTTTACGAGCATCTGAACGCAATTCGGTAAACAGGGCTTTGACAAGCGGGATCTGCGCCGCTAATATTCGCCCCGTTCAAGCGATTCCTCTGTAGTTCAGTCGGTAGAACGGCGGACTGTTAATCCGTATGTCACTGGTTCGAGTCCAGTCAGAGGAGCCAGAATTAGAAAAGCCCGCTCAGGGAAACCTGAGCGGGCTTTTTGCTTTTATGTTTTCGGTCACGGCGGCATGACATCCCCGCCTGAATGGCTTACACCTCAAACCCGTAGTGCGAGCCGTCCGGCAGTTCCACCACCAGCCGCAGCTTACCCCCTGCCGCATCGATATAGCGCTTGAGCGTGGAGAGCTTCAGATCGCGGCCCGGCTTTTCCATACCCGCCACGGTAGGCTGTGTAATGCCCAGCGCCTTTGCCATTTCGACCTGTGTTTTCTGCACTTTCTCACGCAGCTCGGCAAGGTGAATGTTGAGCAGGATATCCGTCGCCATCGCTTGTGCGTCGGCAACGACTTCCGGTTTTTCATCCGCAATAAGCTGTTCAAGCGTTCTGCCCATCTGGTTACTCCTCATCTTTAAAGCTATTCAGCCAGTGTGTAAATTCCCGATCGGCAACCGGAAGCATCTCCTGATAAAAACGCTTTTCATTGCCCACCTTATTTCCGGCACAAAGCACAATCGCCGTTCGGTTTGGGTCAAAAGCAAAGAAAGCCCTTATCGGATCGCCGCGACTCTGAATACGCAGCTCTTTCATGTTGATATAAACAGGGCCTTTTAGCGTATCCGCGTATGGCCTGGACAACCCCGGCCCTTTTTCGCGCAACACCATTAATGCTGCCAGTACGCAGGCGCGATCGCTCTCATTAAGCAAGGTAAACCAGCGATCAAACCTCTCCGTCGTTTTAATCATCCACACGAGATCTCCTTATTAATATAGGTTAAATACTATATAGGTGTAAAGCGATAATCGAGTGTGATGCAGGGGGATTTCAGATGCCTGTGCTTTTAGTGCAAAGTGAGAGAAGCGTTCAGCCGGGTCAGTGATGAATCCACACAACCTTCATCGTTTTGCGAGCTGTACCGGATTGGTTATGGGGTGAGATGATGTGAGGCGTTGTTATCAATAAGAAAGCCCGCTCAGGCTTCCCTGAGCGGGCTTTCACTTTGTTTGCATCGCTTCCCTGCCAATGCAGAGTGACGCTTTTAGCGCGTGATTACGGCAGCGCGATACGGGCAATCTCGTCAGTGCCTTTGGTGGAGGAATCTTTGTTGAATTCCGCCTTAAGCGTGACATAGAGCGTATTGTTGTCCGGGCCAATCAGCAGGCTGTTTGGGTTCTTGTCAAACGACCAGCTGTTTTTCACCACGTAGGTGGTGGCATCCAGTTGCAGCACTTTCTTCGATTCGCGCTGGCTGATGTAAAGCTCATTGCGTTTAGCGTTGAACTTGATGCCCATCGCATCGCCTTCGATGCGCTTGATCACTTTGCCGGTGCGCTCATCAAAGATCAGCGTGGTTTTGCCTTTGGAGTCGTCAGTAACAAACAGGCGACCGGTAGCAGGATCTTCCGCCATGTTCAGGAACAGATACTCTTTGCCATCGCCTGCGGTCCAGCGCTTCTCGATTTTATGGCTGCGTGGATTGATCACCAGAATTTCACCCGAGCCGTTAGCCGCATAAATGCGCTCAGTCAGCGGGGAATAGATGATACCGGTGACCCATTTCCCGGCGTTTTTAATCTCGGTTTTCAGCTTAAAGGTTCGGGTATCTACGACGGAGATATAGCCCGGTTCGGCTACGCGACCGACATAGAGCTCGTTGCCGTGCCACAGGACTTCACGCGCACCCGCCGGATAGCCCTCTTTACTGATCTTGCCCGGGAACACCAGACGCTGCAGCACTTTGCCACTCTGGGCATCCACTTTGGAGATCGCGCCATCCAGTGAGTTGGTGGTGTAGAACACCTGACCGTTTTCATCGATAGCGGTACCGAAGTTTTTCATGTCGGTATGCGTTTCGCCTTTGGTCGTCAGCGTGGCCGGATCGAGACGATAGATCATGCCGCCGTTCACATCCTTAAACGCCTGCGCGCTGGCGACAAACAACGCTTTTGACGCAGGGGAGTAAGCCATTTCGTACAGACCATCACCCAGAGCGCGTTGTGTCACTGCGGTATTAACCGGTTTTGGGGCTTCAGCGGCAGGCGCATCGGCTTTTTTAGCAGGAGCCTGACACGCTGTCAGGCTAAAGGCAGCGGCAACTGCCATGGCAACAGCGGCTTTGCGCGGGCTTAACGATTTCATGCTGAACTCCGTCAGGAAATAAAGAATGAGAATCATACGCATTAACAGCCAGTAATCAAATGGCGACGCTGCTATCCAGACCTGTCCGGTCATTTTACCCGCGTTAAACCGCTTAACTGCCCCGTGAAATTCCACCTGAATGCCCTTTTTCTGCTTTCAAATCTGATAAACACCAGCAACTAAAAGGCTTTAAATTTTCCTATCACATTGAATTATAAATAATTAACATAAGGTTACACTTTCGATTGAATCCTTTGAAGAATATATAAAGCAAATGATTATCATTGGCGTTCTCATGACTGGCTGAGCGTCTTTTTCCAGAAGATGAGTGGATAAAAAATAACAACCAAAGACACAACGGTTTAACTCAATACCAATTTTTAATGGAAAATTTTATGGCTCGTAGTGGCAGGGAATCAGGTTTCAGAAACAGCTTTAGCGTCTCATTACTGACACTGGCGATACACGCCCTCTTCCACCCCGCCCTGGCGGCGGAGGAGACATCGCAGGATATGGTGGTCAGCGCCACGACTGACGAAACCAGTGACAGCGGTAAGCAGAATTACGCGGTGCAGACCACCCGCGCGGGCACCAAATTAATGCTGACACCGCGAGATGTGCCTCAGTCACTCAGCGTGGTGACGCAGCAGCGAATGCAGGATCAGGATCTGCAATCGGTTAATGATGTGCTGACCAACGCCACCGGTATCTCCACCAATCTTATCGACAGTGAACGCTCCGAGTACTATTCACGCGGCTTCAAAGTCAGCAACTTCACTTTCGATGGCATTCCGACCTCGGTTAACGATAACTGGAATTACGGCGATGCGGCGTCCGACACGGCAATCTATGACCGTATTGAAATCGTGCGCGGTGCGACCGGCCTGATGACCGGAGCGGGCAGCCCTTCGGCCTCGATCAATATGGTGCGTAAACATGCTGACAGCAAAACCGCGACCGGCACGCTGAGTGCCAGCTATGGCAGCTGGAACAAGCAGCGCTACGTGGCGGATCTCTCTGCCCCGCTTAACAGCGATGGCAGCCTGCGCGGCCGTGTGGTGACCGGTTATACCGATCAGGAGAGCTGGCTGGATCGCTATCAAAAAACCAAAAAATTCATCTATGGCGTGATTGATGCGGACCTTACCGAGAAGACGACGCTGTCACTGGGCTACGACTATGAAGATGATAACACCGGCAATCCAACCTGGGGTGGCCTGCCGATGTTTTACAGTAATAACGCCACGACACATTACGACCGCAGCCTGAATTCATCAGCTAACTGGGCGCGTTACAACACTAACTCGCGCAAAGTCTTTGCGGATATCGACCATAACTTCGATAACGGCTGGAATATTCATATCAACGGCACGCATGCTGAGAATACCTTCAGCGATAAGCTGCTCTATGTGATGGGCAATCCCGATCAGGAGAGCGGTGAAGGCACTACCGGTTACGGCAGTATGGATCGCGGCAAGCGTAAAATGGATTCAATCGATGGCTTTGCCAGCGGCCCGTTTGAACTGCTGGGTCGTCAGCACCTGTTGATGGCCGGAGCAAGCTACAGCCGCCAGCATAATGCCGCTTACAGTCAGGATGGATTCAGCGATGCGGAGGCGGGTGAAATCACTGCCGCCGATATGGGGATTTTCAATAATAGCTGGACCGGTAACGTAGCGGAGCCGGAGTGGCAGGGCTGGTATCTCAACGCTGATGACACTGTTCGTCAGAAATCGGTCTATAGCGCTGCACGTCTGTCGCTGGCCGATCCGCTGTCGCTGATTATTGGCGCTCGCTATACCCAGTGGAGCACCCATGGCAGCAGCGGAGAGATGACTAAAAATAACACCACGCCTTATGCAGGGCTGGTGTATGACATTAATGACACCTGGTCCGCCTATGGCAGCTACACCGCCATTTTCCTGCCGCAGACTTATCGCGATACTCACGGCAGTTACCTCTCACCGGTGACAGGTAAAAGTTACGAGACCGGTCTGAAATCCGCCTGGAACGATGGCCTGCTGACCGCCAGCGTGGCGATTTTCCGCATCGAGCAGGATAACGTTGGACAGGCAATTGATGGCGTTTATCTGAGCGGCAATGAGCAGGCCTATGACGCCGCCAAAGGTGCAGTGAGTAAAGGTGCCGAGTTCGAGCTGAATGGCGCACTGACCGATAATCTGCAGCTGACCTTTGGCGCAACCCGCTATGTGGCACGCGATAAAAGTGGCCGGTTCAACAGCTATCAGCCGCAAACCTCATTCAAGCTTTTCACCCGTTATCAGCTGGACGCAATCCCCGAGCTCACCGTTGGTGGCGGAATTAACTGGCAGAACCGGGTGTTTAAAGATGTGACCAATGCCAGCGGCGACAGCGTACGGGTATATCAGGGCAGCTACCCGCTGGCCTCGTTGTTTGCCCGCTATCAGGTAAATAAGCAGGTTGCCGTACAGGCCAACGTCGATAATCTCTTTGACCGTGAATATTACAGCTATATGAACAGCTACGTTTACGGTGAGCCACGTAACGTGAATGTCAGCGTGTCTTATCAGTTCTGATAATGGTGAGCTGAGAGGCCAGACAGCCCGCGATTGCGGGCTGTCTGGTGGGCTGATTTAACGGGCATGATGCGTGTCAGGGCTGTCCTTCCATATTCCAGCGCGCTGATCCCATCACATCGAAAACATGCTGGTCGGTGAAAGCCGGAAATCTGGCGCGTTTTGCCGCCACTTTGAGCGCGTTGCAATAATCTTTATCGCCCCCTTTGATAATAAAATTATCCAGGGTGCCATCAATTTTGAAATCCAGATGGGCATTACAGCGTTTCCCCTTCCAGGCGTGCGGCTCTGATAGTGCAGCATCCAGCGCTTTTTTTATGCCAGATGCCTGCTGACCATAGATATCGTTGTCCCCGACTTTTCCTGAACGGTTATAGCTGCAGGTTTCGAGTGCGCTTTTTTTAATGCATTCGTGTGGAGTGAGAGGCGCACAACCGGCTAACAGGGCACAGCAGAAAATGGGAATGATCTTTTTCATGGATAAGTCCTTTTAGGTGAAAAGGGAACGGCGTCCTGCTCCCTGGTTATTCTGATATCAGGCTAAGCTAAACCCCTGCAAAGTGAATCAACACAGGGTTATTTTCCCGTTTTTTTTCGCCAGAAGAGAGAGAAAGCAATCGCTGTTAATACGCCAATCAGGGGCATCGTGGCCGCGCCCGCCAGAAAGTTGTGCTGGTCGATGCGTTTGTCCCTGCGGATATCCGCGAAGCGTGCGAGTGCCTGTTTTTCATCTGAGGCACGAACTTCCTCGAACTGTTTTTTATAACCCTGCTCTGTCAGATCGAAAGCTCGTGTTACGTCCGATCTTTCAAGTGCAACAGTGTATTTGCCTTTGGTATAGAACCTGTATTCTGACATTCAGCGATCTCACATCCCGGAGGATAGATTTGCACTATATCGGGTATGAATGGGTTTGCAGAACGCTTTTGGAAAATAGTGCGGCACAATACAGGCTCCAGCCTCCCTGCTGAGTTAACCGCATATCCTTTTCCAGCAAACTGCATGCAGTATTGCGGTAATATTTCCCGTGATGACCGTGGCTGTTAACTCTCTTCGGTTATCACTTTAAGCCCCAGATTCTCCCGCAGCGTGGCAAACTCATACTCATCGCGAAACAGTCCGCGACGGCGCAGTTCCGGGATCACCAGCTCCACAAACAGATCCAGCTGTTCCGGCATAATGGCTGGCATGATGTTAAAGCCGTCCGCCCCGCCCTGTTCCAGCCACTGCTGGAAGTCGTCGGCGATATCTTCAGCGGTACCGACAATCACGCGGTGTCCGCGTGAACCGGCGGCGACGGCGGCCAGCTCACGCAGCGTCAGATTCTCGCGCTTTGCCATATCGGTCATCAGCTTAACGCGGCTCTGATTACCTTCGCCCAGCGGAACCTCCGGTACCGGGCCATCCAGTGGATATTGGCTGAGATCCATACTGAACCGCAGTGAGAGCTGACGAAGCCCGTTCTCAATATCCACCAGCGTATTCAGCTTTTTCCACAGCGCCTTCGCCTCCTCACGCGTGCGGCCAATAATCGGCATGACACCGGGCATGATCACGACATGATCCGGGTTACGCCCGGCGGCAATGACCTGCTCCTTTTGAGTGCGATAGAACGCTTGCGCTTCCTCCAGACTGGCGGAGGCGGTAAAGATCACTTCCGCTGTCTCAGCCGCCAGCTTCTGACCATCAGCAGAAGAACCTGCTTCGATAATCACCGGACGTCCCTGGGGCGAACGCGTGATGTTCAGGGGGCCTTGTACCTGAAAATGCTCGCCCTGATGGTTGATCGGTTTGATCTTCTCATCAACAAAATAGTCCCCGGACGCTTTGTCGGGCTGCACTGCCCCCGCTTCCCAGCCCTGCCACAATTTGTCTGCCACCTCAAGGAACTCCCGCGCACGAGCATAGCGGGAAGCGTGGTCGGGCATATCGCTGCGGCTGAAGTTACGTGCAACGTCAGTGGAAAACGAGGTCACGACGTTCCACGCGGCCCGGCCACGGCTGATGTGATCCAGTGACGAGAAACTGCGCGCCAGCGTAAAGGGATCGCTGAAGGTGGTAGAGGCGGTTGCGGCCAGGCCAATACGTCTGGTGTTGACCGCCAGCGCCGCCAGCATCGTCAGCGGTTCAAGGCGTGCCATGGTCGACGGCAGACGATACATGCTGGTTGCCAGTGCATCACCCACAAAAAACAGGTCGAACTTACCCGCTTCGGCTTTTTTAGCCAGCGTGATCAGCCAGTCGATATCAGTGGGATCGCCCAGCTGTTCCGTCAGACGCCAGCCGCTCACGTGCTGACCCACCGGTTGAACAAACAGGCCGAGCCGCAGGCGACGTGATGGAGTGAAATGATTCATGAACGATTCCTGGTCTGTAAGGTGAAAAGGCGCGCCGCAGCGCGCGCTTAAAAAAGGGTGTCCGTCGCCAGCAGCGCCTGCTCCAGCGCGCGGGCAGAGACGCTAAACGGCAGCCGTTCTGCGCAAGCCTGGGGGAATTTAATCTGCTGCGCGAGGTTGCGCAGCGCGCTATGGCGATCGCCGCGTAACACCGGCAGCTTCAGCGGCATATCGTAGTGACGCAGCAGCGCAAGGAGTTCTGCATCCGCGACACCGTCATGTTCCATCAGCGACTGCACCAGCAGGCTGAAGCCGACTTTCTCACCGTGCAGCCAGTGATGCAGCTCCGGCAGGTGCGTCAGTCGATTGTGAATGGCGTGCGCAAAGCCCGGCGTCGGCAGCAGGTCGCGCACACTATTCGCCAGCCCGGCGAGCACGATAGTGGCATCAATGACTCTGACCAGTTCAGGCGTGACCCGCTGCTGCTGACAGGCCAGGATCGCGGCGTCTCCCTGCTGCCGGAAAGTGTCCAGCGCCTGCCGCGCGGTCATCACCTTAAGATCCAAAGCCAAATCATCAGGGTTGTGCTGCTGGTAAGGCCGGAATTCATAATATTTGGCCAGCGCATCCACAATACCCGCTTTCAGGTAGCGCACGTCGCTCCGGGCGATCACTTCACTGTCTACCAGCACCAGCTCCGGCATTTTCCCCAGCGGCTGGCTGTGCAGATGGCCCCCTTGCTCGTTATAGATGATGGCAATCGGTGACCAGGCCGCGCAGGTTGCCGCCTGGGTCGCAAAGTTAATCAGTGTGACCGCCGGCAACTGGCTGGCAGCGGCTTTAGCCGCATCCAGCACGCGTCCGCCCCCAATCGCCAGCAGCAGTTCTGCGCCCTGCTGTTCGGTATGGTGTTTTAAGCTGGCGATGGCCTGTTCTGTACATTCGCCCTCTAAATAGTCGAGCTGCCAGCGGATGCCATTCTCTTCAAGACTCTGGCTTAATTCCGGATTAACCGCCTGCCACGCCTGAGGAGAGGTAAAAATACGAATATGGGTGGCATAGGGTTTAATAAACTGACCGGCGCGGATGCGCAGGCCCGCCTCATGCGCATAGGCTCGCGGAGATGTAATGGCTAACACAGCAGCATCCTGATTATATAAAATAGAAAAAGACTTTTATTACAGTGAGTTAATAGCGTTTCATGGAATTTAATTTCTTTTCTGAATACTACGACAAATAACAATTTAAGCAATCAAAAACCGGCCATTTCATATTCACAAATCCGCATTAGGTTAGTTATTTTTCACACATAGCGACCCGGCTTTTACTGTTAATCTCTCATTCTGGCTGAATGAATTAACTGCCTGCCTGGCAGTTTTCCGGGAAATATTATGCAACTCGATTTTCGTCAGGTCAGAGAAGATGAGGTAGATGTTTATCTGGCGCTGATGCATGCCGCCTATGCACCCGTTAAAGCACTGGGCATTAAATTTGATGCCGCCACGGCTGACCGCGCTACAGCATTACGCCATCTGCAGAATCATGGCGTGTATGCGCTCTACATGCGTGACCAGATGGTTTCATCAGTGACCGTTCGCTATCCCTGGGGGCCGCTGCCCGGCCCGTTTGGGCTGCCGCATATCGGCTGGTTTGGCGCGCATCCCGACTATCCCGGCCACCATTTTGGTCGCCAGGTTCAGGATCGGTTAGAGCAGGAAATCCTGATCGATCAGTTGCATGCCCCTGCGGTCTCGCTGGGCACCGCCACCCATCACCCCTGGCTGAAAGAGATGTATCTGAAACGTGGCTTCCAGCCGATGCATACCCGCGATCTCGGTAAAGGTCACATCACCCTCTATATGAAAAAAGTACTGGACCCGGCGGCACATGATGCCTGGCTGAGCCGCCAGACAGCAGCAGAAGGAAACCCGCTATGAGCAGCGATAATCCCGCATCACTGGGCGAACAGCCGATCGCGTTTCGCCACGAACTACACCGTTTTCCGGAGCGACCGCAATGAACCTGAGCGTAATGCTGGCTGAACATATCCTTTATGGTCAGCCGGATGAGTCAGCGCACCAGCATGCGCGTGAAGGTGTGCGGGACTTCCTGGCAGTGAGCTGGCCGGTGTTACAGGGCGAGGTGCCGGATAGCGGCTTACCGGCACTGCGCACAATCTACCGCGACGGCAGCGTGCGCTCGCAGGCGCTGCTGCTGGGCTATGCCGGACATGCGCTGGACTACGATGATTTTCATGCCGATTTTCGCGGTCACCCCAGCGTAGTGATCCTGCCCGCCCTGCTCGCCTGGCAGCAATATCAGCCAAAGCGCCTGAACCGTTTTCTGGATGCTTACGTCACGGGTGTGGAAATGGCTGGTCGTCTGGGACTGGCTGTCAGCCAGCAACATTACGCGCTGGGCTATCACAACACGGCAACGCTGGGCACCCTGGCAGCGGCGGCGGCACTGGCGCGTTTGCTGGCGCTGGAGAGTGATGCAACCGCGACCCTGCTGGGGATCGCTGCCACCCAGGCCAGCGGGCTACGCGCACAGTTTGGTTCGGCGGTGAAACCACTGCACGCTGGTTTTGCCGCAGAACGTGCGGTGTCAGCGGCTCTGCTGACACTGGCCGGAATAGATGGCCGTCAGGCGGGTGTGATTGAGGCTTTTCTGGCAGCCAGCAGTTCGGGTCAGGCGCAGCCGGAGAAATTGCTGGAAAACTGGGGCCGCCCCTGGCGGATTAGCGCGCCCGGACTGGAGTTCAAACCTTTCCCAACCTGCGCAGGCACCCACAGCGCAGCGGAAGCGGCACAAATGCTGCGCCAGCAGTGGCTGGCAGCCGGCAAACCTCTTGATGCGCTGCTGAGCCAGATTGTCGATATCACCGTCGCCTTCCCGCCAGGCGGTGACATCGCCGCTTCCATATCCGTTCCGACGCACGGCATTGAAGCGCGTTTCAGCCTGGAATATGTGATTGCTGCGATGCTGATCTACGGCGATCTGCGTTTGCAGGATTTTGCCGAAGGCGATCTCAATCATCAGATTATGCCACTGGCCGCCCGCGTCCGTCGTACTCCCGATAACAGCGCGCCGCCCGATGCGATTAATCCCGCCCTGCGCTTCCATGACGTTACGCTGACGCTGAGTGATAGCACAAAGCTGCATCAGCGCCGCACGCGCCAGCAGTCACTGGCAGAGAGTGTGGATGTAAACAGGAAACTGCAGCTGGCGCTGAAGGCGTCGTCGCCCGATCTGCTGGCAGCCAGTGAGCTGCGTTCAACGGCAGATTTGCAGGCGCTGGGCCGCGCAGTGCTGAGCGCCCTGTAACCTACTCATAACGGGGGAATAAAGGCCTGCACCGGCGTGACTTCCCCGGCAAATTTACGTACCTGCACCACCGTAATCTGCCCGCTACATCCCTGTGCCAGAGATGACGTCCCGATATCCAGCGTCAACACATTGGGATTACCGTGACGACAAAGCGGACGGGCGGCAGTGGCGTCGACCGGATCGTACCAGGCACCGGTTGGCAGCTGTACCACGCCAGGCATAACCGTGTCGGTGAGACGTGCGCTGGCGAGCACATGGCCCCGATCGTTATAAAGCTCAATGATGTCGCCATCCGCGATAGCCCGGGCTGCGGCATCCTCGCTGTTGAGGCTACAGACTTCGCGCCCGCCACGCTTGCCACTCTGACTGAAATCACCAAAATCGAGCTGACTGTGCAGGCGCGTCGCGGGCTGATTGGCAATCAGCCAGAATGGGTAGTCGGCGCTGGGTTTTTGCTGGGGTTCACGCCATACCGGATGGCCGGGACAGTTGTCATAACCAAAGCTGGCGATAGTGGCGGAGAAGATCTCAATTTTGCCGCCTGCTGTGGGCAGCGGTGCAGCATCAGGGTCAGCGCGAAACGCATTGATCATCCGTCCACCATCCTTCACCTGCGGCAACGCCAGGATGCCCTGCTGCCAGAACTGATTGAAATCCGGTGTCTGCACCTGATGCGCCGCCAGTTTTTCCTGTAGCTGATGGTAAAGATGCTGCAACCAGCCTCGCGCATCGCGCCCTTCGCTAAACGCTTCTTCCCGGCCAAGTTGCCTGGCCAGCTCACGGAAAATCGTGTAATCGTCCCTGGCTTCGGCGTAAGGCTGTGCCACTGGCTGCATGGCGATTAAATGGCGATCGGTCGGCGCACCGCCGATATCCTCACGCTCCAGGGTCATGGTGGCGGGCAGAACGATATCAGCATGACGCGCACTGGCGGTCCAGACGCTCTCATGCACGATGAACGTATCCAACTGGCAAAACGCCTGACGCAGCCGGGCCAGATCCTGATGGTGGTGAAACGGATTGCCGCCCGCCCAGTAAGCCAGCCGGATATGAGGATAAGTAAGCTGACGGCCATTGTAGTCAAACCTGGTGCCAGGATTGAGCAGCATATCGGCAATACGGGCTACCGGAATAAAGCGGTCGATGCCATTTTTGCCCTGCGGCAGGGACGGAAAGCTGACCAGATTGTGATGTTTGCCATAATGGCCCAGCGCACCCAGTGCATAGGTATAGCCGCCGCCGGGCAGCCCGGGCTGTCCGAGTGCCGCCGCCAGCACCAGGCCAAGCCACACCGGTTGTTCGCCATGCTCGGCGCGTTGTAAGGCATGGGCGACCGTAACCAGTACGCGCTTGCCGTGCAGCTGTCGGGCGAACTGCCTGATCAGGTCGCTGCTGACGCCACAGATCGCGGCCGCCCACGGCGCGTCACGCACCACGCCATCCTCTTCACCCCGGATGTAGGCCACCATCTGAGGCCAGCCGACACAGTAGCGCGCCAGAAATGCCTCATCGGTTAACCCTTCGGTGATTAATACCGCCAGCAGGCCGAGTATAAACGCCGCATCCGTTCCGGGTCGCAGCGCCAGCCACTCACCCTGTGCTTCCTCTGGCAAATCGCTTTTCAGTGGGCTTACCGAGATAAAACGGGTGCCGCGCTGTGCCGCACGCTGCATAAAACCGCGCTCGGTATGCTCACTCAGGCCGCCGCTGGCCACCTGGGCATTTTTCAGCGCCAGCCCGCCAAACGCCAGCACCACCTCGCTGTGACCGGCAATCTCTTCCCAGCTCACGCCACGCCGGGCGACTTCATTCATGTCGCCCACAATATGCGGCAGCAAAACCGATGCCGCGCCGGAGCTATAGCTGTTAACTGAGCGAACATAGCCGCCCAGCGTGGTGTTCAGGAAACGGTGCACCTGACTTTGGGCGTGATGGAAACGGCCTGCGCTTGACCAGCCGTAAGATCCGCCAAAAATCCCCGCCGGGCCGTAAGCTTCACCGACCCGCTTAAGCTCCTGTGCAACCCGATGACTGGCTTCCTCCCAGCTAACCGCGACATATTCATCTGCCCCGCAACGCCGATCCGGGCCAGGCCCGTTTTCCAGCCAGCCACGCCGTATCATCGGCCGTGCGACGCGTGCCGGGTGATTAAGTGCATGACGGAAGTTTTGCAACAGCGGACTGGGGTCGGGATCGCCCCCGAACGGCTCAATAAGCAGTTGATCGCCGCTGCGCTCAGCGTGAAAAGCGCCCCAGTGGGCGCTGTGCATTACCGGTTTTTGCGTCATCCTGCTTCCTGGCTTTCACAAAAGAAACGGTGCTCAGAGCGCCGTTGCGATAAAGTTTCTGACGCGTCCGTTGTCCGGATCGTCGAGTACCTGCTGCGTCGGGCCAGCCGCCACAATTTTGCCGCTCTCCATAAAGACGATGTTATCGGCGACCTCGCGGGCAAATCCGATTTCATGGGTGACAACCACCATGGTGATACCGGAATGCGCCAGCTGTTTAATGACCTGCAGCACTTCACCCACCAGTTCCGGGTCAAGCGCCGAGGTCGGTTCATCAAACAACATAACGCCAGGATCCATCGCCAGTGCGCGGGCAATCGCAACGCGCTGCTGCTGACCACCGGAAAGGTTTTGCGGCCACTCATCTTCGCGACCAGACAGCCCCACCTGTTTCAGCAGCACCAGTGCTTTGCTGGTCGCCTGATGGCGACTCTGCTTTTTCACCCGCATCGGCGCATCCGTGATGTTCTGCAACACTGTACGGTGCGGGAACAGGTTAAATTGCTGAAACACCATGCCGATTTCCGCCCGCTGGCGTGCAATGGCACTGCTGTTGAGTTCGTGCAGCGCCTGGCCTTTTTGTCGGTATCCCACCATCTGGCCGCCGATACGGATGGTGCCACCATCCAGCTTCTCAAGGTGATTAATGCAGCGCAGCAGCGTGGATTTACCGGAGCCGGATGGCCCCAGAATCACCGTGACCGACCCGGCAGGTATATCCAGGTTAACGTCGTCGAGGATGGTTACGCCAGAGAAGCGCTTAGTGACCTTGCGCAGTGCAATTGCTTCAGCCATTGCTCACACTCCTTTGGGTTTTCGGCAGCGAAAAGCGCGGCAACGACGGCCAGAGGCTGCGCTTTTCACGTCGCGTGACACCGCGGCCAAAATAACGCTCCACGTAATACTGGCCCACCGACAGCACTGAGGTCATCAGCAGATACCACAGGGTGGCGACCAGCAGCAGCGGGATCACTTCATAGGTGCGCTGATAGATAATCTGCGCCGAAAACAGCACATCCTGCAGAGAAATCACTGACACCACTGCCGTGGTTTTCAACTGGCCAATGATCTCGTTACCCGCTGGCGGCATAATGGCGCGCATCGCCTGCGGTAAAACGGTATGACGGAAAATCTGAGCCGGGCGATATCCAAGCGCGCGTGCCGCTTCAATCTGCCCATTACCCACGCTCTGGATACCCGCGCGCACAATTTCTGCGGCATAGGCGGACTGATGCATGACCAGCGCGATCACTGCCGCACTAAACGGGCTGACCAGCGCGTTGGACTGTGCACTCCAGATCTCACCTAAACCGGGAATCGACAACGCTATTCTGGGATAGAGCGCCGCGATGTTGTACCAGAGAAACAGCTGCACCAGCATCGGCACACCACGGAAAAACCAGGTGTAGGCCCAGCTCACCGCAACCAGAACCGGGTTTGATGAGAGACGCATCAGCGCCAGCACCGTGCCGAAGGCAAAGCCCAGCACCACTGAAATGGCGGTGAGCTGCAGCGTCATTAACACCCCCTGCAGAATGGAGGGCGCAGTGAAGTTGTCTGCGATGATCCCCCACTCAAAGCGCGGATTGTTAATCATCGAATGTGCCATCGCCACCACGCACAACAGCACCACCAGCGCACTCAGCCAGCGTCCGTAGTAGCGTTTACTGACGATTTTCAGATCGTCAGTGTGGTTCTGAATCTCACTCATTTAAAAATCTCTTCGTTGCGTCGGGCTTCGGTCACAGCACCAAATCCGATTCCCCAGTTATCGAGGATTTTCCGGTAGCTGCCATCTTTGATTAATGAGTTCAGCGCGGCCTGCACGGCAGGTTCAAGCGGAGAGGCTTTTGGGAAAGCGACAGAGACCGGTGCATCGTTAACGGTGATTTCGCCGCTCATGGTCAGCGGTTTGATTACCTTAACCTGCCACAGAAGCCCCTCATAGGGACCCAGGAACAGCGGTACGCGCCCGCTGACCACCGCCTGCACGCCAGCCGGACGATCCGGGAATATCGCTACCTTGATGGGCTGCTTACCTGCGGCCTCACAGGCTTTACTGGCTTCTTCCAGCCGCGTAACCTGGGTGGTACCGGAACCGGCGCCGACCTCTTTGCCGCAGACGTCACTGAGTGATTTAAACGGGGCGATACTGGCGTCTTTTCGGGAAATAATTCCCAGCAGGCTGGCGTTGTAGTAGCCGACAAAGTCGATCTGTTTCAGGCGGGTCGGTGTGGCATTTATGTTCGACAGCGCCACATCGTAACGTCCGGTTTTCAGACCGGGAATGATGTTGTCGAAGCCGCCCGTGTCGCGCCACTCTACCGCGATACCCAGACGTTCACCCACCGCATTCATGATGTCGATTTCGCGACCGGCCAGCGTCTTATTATCTTCTTTATAAAAGGTAGTTGGCGGCGTATTCGGGTTTGTTCCTGCCACAATGTAGCCACGCTTGAGGATATCCGCAGGAATCAGCGTTTTCAGCGCCGGATCGGCTTTAACATGTATGCTGCTGTCAGCAGGCACTGAGGGTTCTGCCGCAAAGCTGACGGATGCGTTGAGCACGAGTGTGAAAAGGGTCATTCTTTTTATCAATTTCACCGGAACCTTTCTCCTGATATTTAAAATGTTCCCCCAGAGGGAAAAGCGATCGTGACCTGTTGTCAGCGCTGAAAGAAAGCCAGATAAGCGGCGGGCTCCAGAGCTTTTATCATCCTCGTAACGTTCTGTTGTCATTCTCAGTGAAGACCGGCGGCGATCACAAATGCTAAAACCGGGAATATTTTGCTGGAATATGGCAATGGCGCGCCTTGCCAGCCTGTTGAACAGGCGCTGGCATCCTGTGACCGAAGAGATGAGCAGTTTGGTAAGGATTGGCGAGGCGAGAAAACGTCATACTGCGGTTAATTAATTGGCACAGCCAGGCTCTGATGATTAATAAAAATATAATTTCATTGATAAGTATTTATTGAAAAATCATCCCTCTGCGCCTGACCGATTCTTTTATCCGGGAATTATTTGATCAAAATCAATAACTATTTATTCAGGTAATGTAAAGACTGCGGCAGGCACGGGAATCATAATTTTAATCAAAATTATCAATACATTACACGAAGCAAATCAAAGATTAGCAGGCAGATAGTTTCCCTTGAGAATAATGAAAGCCTCATTAATCAGATCATTGAGTAAGCATAAATAATATTAAAGCTTCGTCTGGCGCTGACGATAAGAAGATTATCTTTGAATTATTTAACAGCCTCTTCTCTGCTTCTGATATCTCACTAAAGGTGAACCTTATGGGCCTTGCTCAACGCATCTCCGATATTAAAATTGGGAAAAAACTGGGCGTCGGTTTTATCGTCGTCATTGCTGCCTCCCTCGCCATTACTTTTATCGCTTTCGATTGTTTTCGCAGTATTAAAGACAACTCCGCCCGGCGCACGATTACCGTGGAGATGGTAAACACGTTAAGCAAGGCACGCCTTAACCGCACCCTCTACCAGTACACCAAAGACCCCAAATTTGCCACGCAGAACGTTCAGGCCCTGAAGGAGTTAGATGCCCTTTATAAACGGCTGGATGGATTTAAATGGGATGAGATGGGCCAGCAGAAAGTCGCGCTGATGGGGCAGTTACTTAACGATTATCAGAATCAGCGCCAGACATTCGTGACGGCTGCGCAGGCGACAAGCAGCGCCTTTGATGCCATTAAACCGGGTGCCCTGATTGCGCTTGCGCATCAGTTTGAATCACTCGATATGGCTCTGACACCCGATGCGGCGCTGCCGGTCATGCACCTGGCCGCAGCGCTGTTTGATGCGGCCAATGTTGAAAAAGCGTTTCTCGATAAGCCGTCTGAGGCCAGCAGAGAGGCGATTCTTGAAGAATACACCGCTATCAACACCCTGAGCGAGCAACTGGATATTTTCGCCCAGCCGAATATTAATGACGTAACGCGAAATGTGCTCAGCACTCTGACGCAGCAACGCCAGGCTTTAACGCGCTATGTCGATGCGACAGAGAAAGAAAAGAGCGAATCGGCGGGCCTGACCACCACCGCAGAGCGGCTCAATGCGGCGGTCTCCGATACCTTTGCCTATCAGTCCCAGCTATCCTCTGAATTTATCAAACAGGCGGAGTGGCGCATTGCTTTTGCCGCGCTGATTTGTGTGGTGCTGAGTCTGCTGATTGCCTGGCGGATCACCCGCAACATTACGCTGCCATTGAAAGAGACGCTGAACGCAGCGCAACGTATTGCCAGCGGTGATTTAACAACCTCACTGAAAACCACACGTGGTGATGAGTTAGGTCAGCTGATGCAGGCGGTAGATGCAATGAACATCAGCCTGCAGAACATCATCACCAACGTGCGTGATGGCGTCAGCAGCGTGGCGCGTGCCTCGGCGGAAATCGCGGCAGGTAATACCGATCTTTCATCCCGCACAGAACAGCAGTCTGCCGCAGTGGTTCAGACCGCGGCCAGCATGGAAGAGCTCTCTTCAACGGTGAAACAGAATGCGGAGAACGCTCACCATGCGAGTCAGCTGGCGACAGACGCGTCAGTGAATGCCGGACGTGGTGGCGAGATTATCCGTGACGTTATCGAAACCATGAACAACATCAGCCAGAGTTCGGGCAAAATCGGCGAGATCATTCACGTCATCAACAGCATCTCTTTCCAGACCAATATTCTGGCCCTTAACGCCGCCGTCGAAGCGGCACGAGCCGGAGAGCAGGGTCGCGGATTTGCGGTGGTTGCCGGTGAAGTCAGAAATCTGGCCCAGCGCAGTTCACTGGCCGCCAAAGAGATTGAAACGCTGATACGCGAGTCACTTGATCGGGTTCATGATGGTTCTGAGTTTGTGGAACGCGCCGGTACCACCATGGATGACATCGTCCGCTCTGTCAGTCAGGTTAAAGATATTATGGGTGAAATTGCTGCCGCCTCTGACGAGCAAAACCGCGGCATTTCTCAGATCGCCACGGCAATGGCCGAGATGGATACCACGACGCAACAGAACGCCGCGCTGGTTGAAGAGTCCTCCGCCGCAGCCAGCTCACTGGAATCTCAGGCAGATGAACTGGAAAAAACAGTGGCCGTATTCCGTCTCTCTCCCGGACAAAGCAGCGTCAGCCGGGGCGCACCTGCCCCGTCACCGCGTTTAGTGCCCGCTGTGCCCGTTAATGCATCCGCAGAGTCCAGCTGGGAAAGCTTTTAACGGTTAGCGAAGCGTTAATTCTGTCTGACGGTAAATAGAGCCAGCCTTAATTGATTGAGGCTGGCTGAAATAACAGCCCTCTTCAGACAAATAAGTGATCTGATTAATCAGAAGATAATAAGCCGTAGCGGTTAACGCGGGAATGACAGGGTCAGGCGAGCATCCGGAAACTGAGGGAAGGTCATATTATCGGCCACGACAGCTGAAACAAGCTGGCTCGTGCCTGATGATTCCGGTTTATATCCCGGCTGGCTTTGAAATGAGGTTAGATAAGAATCGCGATCGGCCTGTACAGAAGCGATGGAGAGAGTTGTCGTCCCTGACAGCTTCTCCGGCCGGTCTACGCTTTCGCGCAACCGATGAGGTCATCCGCTTCGTCGTTTTCCGGCCGGAGCCGGACTACGTCCATTGGCATCAGTTCCGTTACTGCTAGTTCAGCTCTTCGTTCAGGCTTGCAAGCGTCTGCAGGTACGGCACCTGCTGTTGAGCAATCGCCGGTGACTCAAAACTACTCAGCCAGCTTCTGGCTTCGGCGATTTTCGTCAGCCGATCCGCGTTGCTTTCAGATTTCGCCATATAACCCAGTTGGGTAAAGAGTGTTGCGATACTGATTTCTTTTTCACCCAGGGCAAGGCTTAGTGCCGCTTCGCCAATAATGACGTGGCCTTTCTCGTCGTTTTGAAATAACACAGAAAATCCTCCATTAGATACGAATTGATGACAACCTCACCAGAGACTGTAGTCGTAAAAGAGAGAACTGCCCGAATTTATCACTAAAAATCGCGCAACTTGCTGAACAAATGTTCTTAATGTTTTTTTTCCGGATTGTTCTGTTTGTCTCTGCCGCCCTTCCTGTCAGACTTGCTTTTAAATTCACGATGGGATGTCACCATGAAACTTTCCATTCTCCTTACGCTGCTGGCTGCAACGGTCTGCTCCGTTTTTGCTGCCCATGGCAAATTTGAAACGCAGCAGGCTGGCCAGTCACTCTTCACGCAAAGCGGGGAAACGATCAGCGAAGAATAATGGCTGCGCGCAGCATCGTCAGTGACCGGCCAATCGGTTATGATCCGTTGCCATTTACCTGCCGGTTGCCCGATGTCTGCCATTATCGATACGTTTATCGCCCCGCCCTGCTTTGATGAGATAACCCTTCTCTTTCAGGACGACCATCTGCTGGTGATCAATAAACCCAGCGGCTTGCTGAGCCTGTCAGGCAAAAATCCGCAAAACCTCGATTCGGTGCATCATCGGCTGGTGAAGCTTTTTCCTGGCTGCACGCTGGTTCATCGGCTCGATTTTGGCACCTCCGGGCTGATGGTCGTCGCACGCAGCAAAACGATTAACGCGGCACTCTGCCAGCAATTCAGCCAGCGCAGCGTGCGTAAAACTTATCAGGCGCTGCTGTGCGGGCACCTTGCCGATGACGAAGGCGTTATTGATGCCGCGATAGCGAAAGATCCGGCGCAGTTTCCCCGGATGGTGATTTGCCCGATCCAGGGGAAACCTGCGCGCTCATGCTACCGGGTCATAGAACGCGGTTATTATCAGGAAAAAAAGGGAAAGGGATTGCCGGTCACGCGGGTTGAACTGATGCCGGAAACCGGGCGCACCCATCAGCTGCGCATTCACTGTCAGCAGCTGCGGCACCCGATTCTGGGCTGTGATCTCTACGGCGGGCTTTTGCTGCCTGGCGCGGATCAGGCAGAGAGACTGATGCTGCACGCCAGCGGATTGACGTTTGTTCATCCTGTCAGCGGCAGCACGCTGCAACTCTCTGCCGACAGCCCGTTCTGAATGCGTCAGCGCGCTGTTACCACATCAAATCATCGGGCACTTTGAAATCAGCATAAGGATCATCTTCGTCCTGTGCTTCTTCGCTTAATGCACTGTTTAATACGATGGCACTGGCATCACGCTGCGCAATTTTATCCGCTACGCTGGCCGGGATGATAGCGTACTGGCTCTCGCCATTATTGTCAGCCGCCAGGCGGGCAATGGCGAGACGCCCATTGATCAGCTGAGTCTGCGTCAGTTTATCCACCATAATCTTTTTGATCAGGTTATTGTCGGTGAAATTGAAGCTGATGTTGCCTCTTGCCACGTCAATTTTGTTCATTTCGATCAGCTGTTTGACCTGCGCTTTGTACTCTTTAGACAGCACAGCCAGCTTCTGCTGCTCGTTCAGCTGCTTATCCCGCTCAAGCTGCGCTTTTTTGTTATCTTCCACCGCCGCTCTGGCTTCGCGTGCCTGAACCCTGGATTTCTTCGCTGTCCGCTGAACCTTGTCCATTTTTTTGCTGGATACTAATCCCGCTTTCAGCATCTGCTCTTGCAAGGTGAGTTTTGTCATTGTCGTCTCTGAACCTGTGAAATAATGTCCGGGATTATACCTGTAATCGTCCGGGCTGTACCAGGTTGCCGCACCTGCCGCGCCCGCGATTGCGGGCAGCCTCTCAACACTGTGCTAACATCCCCCGGTCAAAATCACCTTATTGAGCACCATGTCAGAGCTAACAAAACGTAAAAATGACCCTGAAGGGCTGAAAAAACGCATCATCGCAGGCGCACTGAAAACCTTCGCGGAGTTTGGTATGCAGGGTGCCAGGATGGAGCAGATTGCTGAGCATGCGCAAACCACTAAACGCATGGTGGTCTATCACTTTGGCAGTAAAGAGCAGCTTTATATCCACGTGCTGGAGCAGGTTTATCAGCAGATACGTCAGCACGAAACCGGCCTGAACCTGGCGGCGATGGAGCCGGAACTGGCCATGACCCGCCTTGTGGAAGCCAGTTTTGATTACCATGTCGAGCATCCCGATTTTATCCGGCTGGTCTGCAGTGAGAACCTGTTGCGCGGGCGCTACATCACCCAGTCGCCGCAGATTAAAGCCCTTAACCGCAGCGCGCTGGATCTGCTGGATGACATTCTGGCACGCGGTCAGCAGCAGGGCGTGTTCACTGCCGATGTGCAGACCATCGATGTCCATCGCCTGATCAGCAGTATCTGCGTTCATCACGTCTCAAACCGCTACACCTTCAACGCCCTTTTCAGCCCGGACAACAGCGAAGCAGAGAGTATCCGCCGCAATCGTCAGCTGGCTGTAACCGCAACGTTACGCTATATCCGCAAATAATTGCCCGCAGGCCGGGCTGCGCTTAGCCATAGTCTACGCTTACTGATACTTGTCACTAAAATGCAATAATAAGGAATGCTGTTGTGAGCAGAGATGCACGCCTCTATCCGCTTCGTCAGACCCATGTTGAACCCGATGATGATGCGCTGTGGAACTGGGCGCAGAACGCGCAAATCGGCAGCCGTCACCAGGTTCAGCGTCCCGCCAGTGAAGCGGAATTACAGAGACTTATCCGGGAGTCACACGGCCAGATTCGGGTGATCGGCAGCAAGCTGTCGCCTGGTCGTATGCTGCATGTCAGTGATGACGATGTGCTGCTCGATCTCAGCGCCCTGAGCGGCCAGCTTGCCAGTGATGAACAGAGCGTGACCTTTGGTGGCGCGACCCCGCTTGAGCAGGTCTATCGCAGCCTGACCGAAATGAACCGCATGCTGGCTTCATCGCCAGGCGTGATTGCGATTCAGACACTGGCGGGCGCGATGGCGACCGGAACGCACGGCCAGGGATTGCAGCAGAGTTCGATTGCCGACGAAGCGCTGGCAATCAGAATGGTGCTGGCCGATGGCAGCGTGCGCGAATTTGTTCGTGGCGACGCTGACTTCCCGGCAGCGCAGGTCTCACTGGGCGCACTAGGCATTGTTACCGCGGTAACCCTGCGTACCCAGCCGTTTAGCATCTTCACCTGCCACAAATATGCCGTCTCTGCCGATACCCTTGAAGAGGATCTGCTGCGCTGGAACAACGACTATCCGCTGAGCAAAGCCTGGTGGTTTGTCGATGACAACCTGATGCACGTCTGGAACGCCCATGAGGCGAGTGACGAAGAGCGTCAGCGCTACGAAGCGCAGGGTCGTCAGGTGGTGGAACATGAGGGCGATGTTGACGAAAGCCTCAACGACACCATCGACCAGACGCTGGCGCATATGCACCGCGATACGCAGATTGAGGGCAAAGGGGGAAAACAGTTTCGCACCGTCACCCGTTTTCGTGATTTCACCGATGTTACCGGTGACATTTACCAGCTCTTCTGCCGCGGCATTGCGGTGCCGCAGATCAATGTGGAAATCGGCGTGCCGCTGGCAAAAACCCCGGCCATCATTCGCCGCATCAAGCAGTGGTATGCCGAGAACCGTCCGCATATGCACTACCCGATTATCCTGCGCTGCACCGGTGCATCATCGGCCTGGCTCAGTCCGGCCGCTGACCAGCCAACCTGCTTTTTCGGCTTCGTGGTCTATTACGCCGACGATGGTTCGCTGTCACAGGAAGGCCTGCACTTCCTGACTGAAGTGGAAAAACTGCTGGCCGAAGAGGGCGGACGCCCGCACTGGGGCAAATATTACGATGAAGAACGCTACAACTGGCGTGAGATCTATCCGCAGTGGGACACCTTCCGCGCCCTGCGCAGCCAGCTCGACCCAAATGGCCGACTGGGTAACGACTACATCACGCCACTTTTTGACTGATTGAGGAAAGCTATGTTTGCCTGGGTAACGCTGTTAACTCAACCCGATTATCTGGTGGGCGTGAAAGCGCTGCACCGTTCGCTGCAACAGAGCCAGAGCCAGTGGCCGCTGGTGGTGATGACCACGCCGGCGATTTCAGCGTCTGACTGTCAGATTTTGCAGGATGAGGGCTGTGTCATTAAACCGGTCGAGCCCCTCTATCCGCGCGACGATCTGGATCAGCACTACGCATCGGCGCAGTTCGGCGAAGTCTGGACCAAGCTGCGCGCCTGGCAGCTAACCGATTATGAGCGCGTCGTATTTCTGGATGCCGATATGCTGGTCCTTCAAAACATGGATGAGCTGTTTACCCTGGCTCTGGGCGATAACCCGCTCGCCGCCTGTCACGCCTGCCGCTGTAATCCCAACCAGATTGCCTCTTATCCGGCAGAGTGGCAGCCTGAGCAGTGCCACTATACCTGGCAGGCGCGCGGTGAAAAGGCGCCAGAGAGTGTGGATCTTTACCTGAACGGCGGTTTTCTGGTGCTGAAGCCCGATAATGCGATGTTCGACGCACTGGAAAAGCGTATTGCCGCCATTGATGATCTCAGTAACTATCCCTTCTCCGAGCAGGATCTGCTGAACGAAGTGTTTGCCGATCGCTGGAAGCCGCTCTCTTACATCTACAATGCCTTGAAAACGCTGCCGTTTCAGCACAGCGGTCTCTGGCACGATGAAGAGGTGAAGAACCTGCACTATATTCTGGCAAAACCGTGGAAACGCGATCTCAGCCAGCCCGAGAGTCAGCGCGATCGCTTTTATGCGCTGGATAAATTGTGGTGGGAAAAAAGCGGTCTGATCTGATCGGCTGCGGGCGGGAAGCCAACGTTTCCCGCCCTGCCCGCCAGTGTTAATCAACACATCGGCAATACCCTTTATCCCTCTGATTCGGCCCTATACCTCAATCCAGCGGCGTTGCACTGCTGAGTGAGCAATCGCTTCCAGCACCTTCTGAACCTGCAGTCCCTCTGCAAAATCGGGCCACATGCGATCGCCCGCCGCGATGCCGTTGATCAGGTCGCGAATCTCCACCGTTTTCTGGTCGTTAAAGCCGATGCCGTGTCCGGCAGAAACACAGAAGTTCGCGTAATCAGGGTGCGCTGGTCCGGTCAGGATAGTTTTAAATCCCTGACGCCCAGCCGGTTCGTCATGCAGATAAAGCTCCAGCTCCGCCATGCGCTCCTGGGTGTAGCGCAGTGTGCCTTTAGTGCCGGTGACAACGTAAGTCAGGCCCATTTTTGCGCCACAGGCGATGCGTGAGGTTTCAATCACGCCGTGCGCGCCGTTATGGAAGCGCAGCAGCGCGCTGGCCTGATCTTCGTTTTCGACCGGTAACTGCCGCGCAGGCTCTTTTGGGTCAGGCCTTGAGGCGATCACCGTCATCATGTCGCCGCTGACCTCAGCAATGTCACCCACCAGGTAGTGCGCCATATTAACGATATGCGCCGCCAGATCGCCCAGCGCACCGAGACCTGCCAGCGCTTTCTGACAGTGCCAGTCGAGCGGCGTTTCCGGCCTGGCGAGATAATCCTCGTTATGGGTGCCGTAGAAATGCACCACGTCGCCTATCTCACCATTGGCAATGATCTCTTTCGCCAGCTGGCTGGTGGGGTTTTTCATATAGTTGAAGCCCACCAGCGTTTTAACCCCTGCCGCATCGGCTGCCGCCACCATCTCCTGCGCATCCGCCACGCTTAACGACAGCGGCTTTTCTGAATAGACGTGTTTGCCGTGGCGTATCGCCTCCAGCGCCATCTCTTTATGCAGGAAGTTGGGGGCGCAGATATCCACGACATCAATCGCCGGGTCGCTGACCAGCGCGCGCCAGTCACCCGTCGAGCGCGCGAAACCAAAGGTCGCCGCCTGACGGGCGGCCAGCTCGGGGTTCACTTCAGCCAGCATCTCCCGCACGATTTCGCCTTTTAGCGCAAATACGGTGGGGGCCTGCGCATAAGCAATCGCGTGGCAGCGTCCGATATAGCCGCTGCCAATCATGCCGATTCTGACTTTGTTCATTTCAACTCCAGAGATTCTGTTCAGGGTTGAAATGGAATCTACGTTTCGTTTTTATTGCTGACAAAGCCAGAATCCACACTTTGTGACGCCCGTAAAAAACTATCCGGTTAAATCACGCGCCTGGCCGCCTGACAAGGGCTATACAGCGCCATAACACCTCATAAAAACCTCAGTTTTACACGTGGCGTTTTGCCGGATGAGTCAGCCGCACAGGCCGCTCTTTCAGTGCTTAAAACGCCATAGTGGCGACTATTTCAGCAGTCGCGCTAATTTATGAAAAAGAGCTTTGACATGGCCCGGCGTGGCCGTTACTATGCGCCCCGTTCAAACGATTCCTCTGTAGTTCAGTCGGTAGAACGGCGGACTGTTAATCCGTATGTCACTGGTTCGAGTCCAGTCAGAGGAGCCAAATTTGAAAAGCCTGCTTAGGAAACTAAGCGGGTTTTTTGCTTTTCATACTTCTGATAAAATACCTGCGTCTTACTCAGTCTGTTTCCTCTTCAAATTCCCCGTTCTTTTCGTTATTGCCTGATACTTAGACATTCGGTTCCGCACTCACTTAAAGGTTCATTTCTGACCCCTACATCTCATACTCTCTTTAACAAATGTTTTAACAGTGGCTTAAAGTGTCATAAATGACCTTTCATCCACATATTTCGCATTCTGGCGGTAAGATGAGAAGATGCTGCCGTTAAAAGGTTCAAAAATGACCCTTTTAGTACTATAGTCGGACCATATCGTTTCAAAAACGTACTGAAATTGCAGAAAAGGTCAAAAATGAACCTTGATGAGATTAAATCTTCGCTGCTAAGCTTTTCTGAGTCAGATCGGCAAAAGGTATTGGCGGGGTTAGCTTTGAGTAGAGAAGTCACAACAGAAGCAATAAATGCGGACAAACCGGACACCCGATCGGAGCTGAGTGATCTGACGTTTCCGACACTGCCACAACTACTGGCCAATGAACTCAAACAACAAAACATCACATATGAAGAGATGGCGATTCAGATTGGTGTATCACTCTCAACATTTAAACGACTGATTGCTAAACCATCTTCTGCAAAGGCAATAAATCTTCACGCCTTGCTTAAAGAACTGGGTATAAAAGTATGGCTCGAAAAATAGAGGTGTGGCTTTACAACACGCTGGCAGGAACGCTGAGTGAAGGGCAAAACGGTTATACTTTCTGCTACCTGCCCACTTATGCTGGTTGTGCGATATCTCTCAGCATGCCGGTAAGACCTGAGCCCTATTTAAGTGAAGAGCTACATCCCTTCTTTAAAGGTTTAGCGCCGGAAGGCTGGTTGCGAAAACGCTATTCTGAAATTCAAAAAATTGATGATAAAGATCTGTTCGGCTTACTGATGGAAAATGGTAACGATTTGCTTGGGGCTGTCGTCTTTAAAGAGATAACATCATGAATTCAGAACGCTGCCTGATCACATTAAAACGGCTTAAAGAATCTGAGCTAAAAACCGGCTACTCAACAAAAGGCATCCGGCATCTGCTGGGTAGTCTGAATGTGGCTCTTAGCCTGCCGTTTACGCGCAGTCAGTTTATTCAGGAACTCCCTGAACGTCAGAAAGGCATGAGCATTTCAGGCTATCAACCCAAACTGTCGCTTCGCCTGGCAAAGGGAGAACTGGTGGTCGTCAGCAATGATGGCACCTATATCCTGAAACCCTCTCCGGAAGAATACCCACACCTGGCAGAAAACGAGCATGCCACTATGTGCGTTATGCAGCGTCTGAAATTTGACGTCCCCCCGTTCGGGCTGATGCCATTCAGACACGATGAAAATCGGCCAGAAGAACTGGCGTTTGTCATTAAAAGGTATGACCGGACAGCGTCAGATAACGCGAGATTACATCAGGAACAGCTGGATGGCGCGATGGGTCTCGGCGATAAATATGGCAGGATTGATAATCATAAAGCCATCAGTTACGAGAAAGCCGCTAAATTCCTGAATACCAGAGTGAACAGCAGCTTAAAGAGTAAACGTGACCTCTTTTTGCGCATCGTGTATGCCTATGTGCTGGGAAACAATGATTTTCATCTGCGCAATATCGGGATTATCCTGCCTCCGCAGGGTTCACCCTGGCTGGCCCCGGTTTATGACTTTATCAGCGTTGTGCCCTACCCTACAGCGTTTGGAGAGTATTTAGCTTTGCCCCTGCTGGAACGTGAAGAAAATGATGCAGGAAACGCACCGGGGATGAATTCAGAGTACGGAGAATATCTGGGTGCAGACTTTATCCTTCTTGCCAAGGGTATGGATATTAATCCGACACTGGCACGAAAATGGCTTTCCGAGGTGGTGAGTCATCATCAGCTTATTATTGATACTTATAATGAAAGTCATATGCCTGAATCGCAGCGGGAAGCCGTACTTGCCTACGTGGCCCGAAGAATCACGTTACTGGCAGTGACCGAAATTTAAATGATGCCATTAACCTGTTGTACCTGAGTTGTAAAAGGATAGTTAAGCGGTCGAATAACTCACCTGCTCTCATAAAAAAACCCGCTAATATCAGCGGGTTTCAGGTTTTACAACGTTAACAGCAATCAGAGTTCAAACCGATCCAGATTCATCACTTTGGTCCAGGCGGCAACAAAGTCTTTGACGAATTTTTCACGGGCGTCGCTGCTGGCGTAGACTTCCGCCGAAGCGCGTAACACCGCATTGGAGCCAAACACCAGATCGGCGCGCGTGGCGGTGAAACGGGTTTCGCCAGTGACGCGATCCCGTCCAATAAATTTCTCATTGGTCGAATCGGCGGCTTTCCACTCGGTGCGCATATCCAGCAGATTCACGAAGAAGTCTGTGTTCAGCGTCCCTGTGTGGTGCGTGAAGATGCCGTGCTGGCTGCCATCAAAGTTAGCACCCAGCGCACGCATTCCGCCAACCAGCACCGTTAACTCCGGCACGGTCAGGGTCAGCTGCTGCGCTTTATCGATCAGCAGATTTTCGGTGGTGGTTTTGCCGAAGCCAGTACCGTAGTTACGGAAACCATCTGCACGCGGTTTCAGCAGATCGAACGACTCGATATCGGTCTGATCCTGACGCGCATCAACACGGCCCGGAGTAAATGGCACGTCAATTTCAACGCCAGCTGCTTTCGCCGCCTGCTCAACGCCGACCACACCCGCCAGCACAATCACATCTGCCAGTGAAGCCTTGTGCGCTTCACGCTGCACCGCTTCCAGCGTTGGCAGCACGCGTGCTGCGACGGCATTGACGTCCCACTCACGCTGCGGCAGCAAGGCCAGGCGGGCACCGTTGGCACCACCACGTTTGTCGCCGCCACGGAAGGTTGATGCCGAGGCCCAGGCAACCGAAACCAGCTCGCTGACGCTGAGGCCGGTTGCAGCGATCTTCTCTTTCAACTGCGCGATATCCGCCACGGTTGGATGATAAACCGGTGCAGGCAGCGGATCCTGCCAGATCAGATCTTCCTGCGGGACTTCAGGTCCGATGTAGCGCGCTTTTGGCCCCATATCACGGTGAGTCAGTTTAAACCAGGCACGGGCAAAGGCTTCGTTGAACGCCTGCGGATCGTTGTGGAAACGACGCGAAATCTTTTCAAACTCCGGGTCAAATCGCAGCGTCAGATCGGTCACCAGCATGGTCGGCTTGTGTTTCTTCGCGGCGTCAAACGCATCCGGGATAATATCCGGCGCATCAGCTGCCACGAACTGGATGGCACCGGCCGGGCTGCGCGTCTGAACCCACTCATATTTGAACAGGTTCTCGAAGAAGTAGTTACTCCACTGGGTTGGCGTCTGAGACCAGATTACTTCCAGACCGGAGGTAATCGCATCTGCGCCAACGCCCGTGCCGTGGCTGTTGACCCAGCCCAGGCCCTGCGCCTCAATCGGTGCAGTTTCCGGATCGACACCGACGTGGCTGGCCGGTGCGGCACCGTGGGTTTTACCCAGCGTATGTCCACCGGCAATCAATGCCACGATCTCTTCGTCGTTCATGCCCATGTTGCCGAAAGTGGCGCGAATGGCCGGGGCCGCAGAGGCAGGATCGCCGCTGTGTTCCGGCCCTTCCGGGTTCACGTAGATCAGACCCATTTCGGTAGCGCCTAGTGGCGACTGCGCCAGGGATTCCGGGTGACGGTGTTCCAGCCAGGCGGCTTCTTCGCCCCAGTTCACATCCATATCCGGTTCCCAGACATCTTCACGTCCGGCACCAAAGCCAAAGGTACGGAATCCGGAGTTTTCCAGCGCGACGTTGCCCGCCAGAATGTAGAGGTCGGCCCAGGAGATCTTCTGACCATATTTCTGTTTAACCGGCCACAGTAAGCGGCGCGCTTTATCCAGACTGACGTTGTCTGGCCAGGAGTTTAGGGGTGCGAAGCGTTGCTGACCACGACCTGAACCACCGCGTCCGTCCACGGAGCGATAGGTTCCGGCGCTGTGCCAGGCCATACGAATAAACAGGCCGATGTAGCTGCCCCAGTCAGCGGGCCACCAGGCTTGTGACTCGGTGAGCAACCCTTTGATGTCAGCTTTCAGCGCTGAGTAATCTAATTTGGCAAATTCTTTACGGTAATCGAAGGATTCATCAAGCGGGTTCGAACGGGATGAATGCTGGTTCAGCAGGTCAACACGGAGTTGATTAGGCCACCAGTCGCGGTTGGTTGTTCCGCCGCCCGGCGCCTGATTTTCCTGAGAAGGCTTACCAGCATGAAAAGGACATTTGCCCGCGGGCGCTTCGCGATCGGCTTCGACAATAGGCTTTGCATCTTTTGCATCTTCATCAATGGAATTGCTCATGGTCACACCTCTTTTTTGTATTTTCATCGCTACTCTATAGAGGATTTTCAGGATCGCACACCTGTCTCATCCTATCTGTTTGATAGCTTTTACCTTTTTATACACCTTCTTCAAAAGCTTAAAACAATGAATTGACGGTTACTGCCAGGCTGCAGAGAGCAGCGAAGCGGCAACCGTCACCCTGAGACTATTCCGACAGCGCCGGTTTCACAACTGCCGTTTTGCTGCCCGGCAGGCGGATGCGGAACCAGATAGCGTACATTGCGGGCAGGAAAACCAGCGTGATCAGGGTGCCGCCCAGCGTGCCACCAATCAGGGTATAGGCCAGCGTTCCCCAGAACACCGAATGGGTCAGTGGAATAAACGCCAGAATCGCCGCCATTGCCGTCAGCAGCACCGGACGGGCACGCTGCACTGTCGCTTCGACCACTGCATCAAAGGGTGCCAGACCCTCCTGTTCATTGTGGTGGATCTGCCCTATCAGAATCAGCGTGTTACGCATCAGGATGCCCGACAGGGCAATCAGCCCGACCAGTGCATTAATACCAAAAGGCTGACTGAACAGCAGCAGCGTCGGCACGACGCCAATCAGCCCGAGGGGCGCAGTCAGAAAGACCATGATCATCGCCGACAGAGAACGCACCTGCAGAATGATGATCAGCAGAGTGATTGCAATCATGATTGGGAACAGCGGGGCCATCGCCTGGGTCGCTTTACCGGACTCCTCTATTGAACCGGCCATTTCAATGCGGTAGCCCGCGGGCAGCGTCGCGATGATCGGTTGCAGGGCTTTGTTCAGCGCCGTCGAGACGTCTGGCGGCTCCAGGGAATCGGCGATATCACCCCGAACGGTGATGGTCGGCGTGCGGTCGCGCCGCCGCAGCACGGGATCTTCCATTTTCACCTGCACATCACCAATCTGCGATAAGGGGATACGCTGACCCGCGGCGCCCACCAGCGTGAAATCGGCGATTTTAGCCGGATCGAGCCGGGTTTCTCCGGCCGCACGCCCCACCACCTGGACCGCGCGGATATCTTCCCGCACGGTAGTGACAGGCACGCCCGACAGCAGAAACTGTAATTGCCGGGCGACGTCACTGGATGTCAGCCCCACAGCCTGAAGCCGGTTCTGATCCAGTGAGAAATGCAGCGTCGGCACGGGGGCGCCCCAGTCGGTGTTCACCGTCCTCATCATCGGGCTGGCCCGCAGGACCGCTTCCACCCGATCGGCAATCGCGCGCAGATGGGCCGGATCAGGCCCCATCACCCGCCACGCCACCGGATAAGGGGAGTATGGGCCAAACACCAGCTGCGTTACACGAACCTGCGCTTCAGGCACCAGACCGCTGGCAATGGCGGCGCGCAGCTGCGTTTTCAGTGCCTCACGCGCGTCCTGACTGTCGGTCAGTACCACCAGCTTAGCAAAGGCCGGATCGGGCAGTTCCGGTGCCATCGCCAGATAAAAACGCGGTGGCCCCTGACCAATATAGGTGGTGACGATTTTTGCCTGCTGCTGCTGTTTAAGCCAGGTCTCAACCTTTTCAGCCGCTGCGCGGGTCTGTTCTATGGCGCTGCCGTAGGGGAGCTGAACTTCAACCAGCACTTCAGGCCGGTCTGAGGTCGGGAAAAACTGTTTTTTCACCAGCGCCATACCGAGCACAGCGGCGATAAACAGGGCAATCACCACGCCTGCCACCCAGCCTTTACGGGCAATCACGCGGGTCAGCAGGCGGCGAAAGCGGTTGTAGTGGCGGGTGTTGTAGATCGCTGCGTGACCGCCTTCTACCGTTTTGATGCCTGGCAGCAGCTTTACGCCAAGATAAGGGGTGAACACCACCGCGACGATCCAGGAGGCGATCAACGCGATGCCGACTATCCAGAACATATTGCTGGTGTACTCGCCCGCCGTGGACTGCGCAAACCCATTGGGCATAAACCCGGCGGCCGTAACCAGGGTGCCGGCCAGCATGGGTGCCGCCGTATGACTCCAGGCATAGGCAGAGGCCTTAATGCGGTCGTAGCCCTCCTCCATTTTCACTACCATCATCTCAATGGCGATAATGGCGTCGTCCACCAGCAGGCCCAGCGCCAGAATCAGCGAACCCAGCGTGATGCGGTCAAAGTTTTTGCCGGAAGCCTCCATCACCACAAACACCACCGCCAGGGTGAGCGGCACCGCAGCCGCGACCACTACCCCAACGCGCCAGCCCATGCTGACAAAGCAGACCACCATCACCACCAGCAACGCCACGACGAACTTAACCATAAATTCATCAACCGCCGAGCGGATATTGACGGACTGATCGGTGACCTGAGTCAGTGAGAGCCCCAGCGGCATCGCCTGGTTAATGCGGGCGGTTTCAGCCGCCAGTGCCTTGCCGAGTTCCAGACCGTTCCAGCCTTCACGCATTACGATACCCAGCAGCAGCGCCGGTTCGCCCTGATTGCGCACCATAAAGGTGGCGGGATCTTCGTAACCCCGGGTCACCGTAGCCACGTCCGCCAGCTTCAGGCTTCTCCCCTGCGCCACAATCGGCGTCTCACGGATTTTTTCCAGTTTATCGAACGCGCCATCCAGCCGTATAAAGACCTGCGGCCCCTGCGTATCAATCGATCCCGCTGGCGTCAGGACATTCTGATCGTTCAGCGCAGCAAAAATTGCCTGCGGAGTGATGCCGAGTGTCGCCAGTCGATCGTGTGAAAACGACACATAGATGCGTTCACTCTGCTCACCGATGATATTGACCTTTTTCACGCCAGGCAGATGCAGCAGTCGCTGACGCAGTGATTCCGCTTCACGAACCAGCAGGCGCTGCGGCTCCCCTTTTGCCTTCAGCGCCAGCAGTGCAAAGGTCACGTCGGAGAACTCGTCGTTGATCATCGGCCCGATGACCCCGGCAGGCAGATTTCTGCTCTCATCACCCAGCTTCTTACGCGCCTGGTAAAACTCATCCTGAACCTGGGAAGGCGGCGTTTTATCCTGCAGGGATAACATAGTGAAAGCCAGACCGGGGCGCGTGTACGTCTCGCTACGGTCATACCACCTCAGCTCCTGCAGACGCTTTTCCAGCGGCTCGGCCACCTGATCCTGCATCTCCTGAGCCGTCGCACCCGGCCAGGCGGAGATAATCGTCATCTGTTTTACGGTGAACGGTGGATCTTCTGCCCGTCCCAGTTCGAAAAAGGACAAGACGCCCGCCACGGTAATCAGGATGATCAGAAACAGCGTAATGGCGCGCTCGCGCACGGCCAGCGCTGACAGATTAAAGCGTCCCTGGCTCATGGCTGGCTCCCGGCAACGGCAGCGTCATCGGGGCGCACGCGCTCCCCCTGCTGCAACAGATGCGCGCCCAGCGCCACTATCTGATCGCCAGCATTAAGCTGACCCGTGACGGTGGCCGCCTCGTCACTTATCGACACCACCGTCACCGGCCGCCAGGCAACGGTAGCGGGCTGGCCGGTAATATCCCAGACGCCTGGCCCTTTACCGGCATCGTAGATCGCCGCCAGCGGAACCTGCAGCAGCGGTTGCGACGGTTTATTCGGCAGCGTGATTGTGACGGTGGCTCCCAGCGGTGCGCTGGCCAGTGTGCCCTCCAGCACATATCTCGCCTCAAAGGTGCGCGTCATCGGATCGGCCACATCAGCCAGTTGACGCAGCCGGGCAGAAACCGGCGCACTGTCCGCACCATACAGCGTTGCCTTTGCCTCACTTCCCACTGCCGGGCGCAGGGTCTCTGGCAACTGAACACTTGCCTCGCGCTGTCCGGCTCTGGCCAGTCTGATGACGGCCTCACCGGCACTCACAACCTGACCCGGCTCCGCCAGCGTTGCCATCACCACGCCATCGTCATCAGCCAGGAGCAGCGCATATCCGCTGGCGTTACCTGCCACGCTGGCCTGCGCCTGGGCGGCTTTCAGCTCAGCCTGAGCGGTGGCCGCAGCGGCCCGAATCTGGTCGTATGCCGACGCGGAAACCGCCCCGGTTGCCACCAGAGTGCGGTAACGCGCCTGATCGGCGCTGGCCTGTCTGACGCGTGCCTGCGCGGCGGCAACGGCCTGCTGCTGAGCCTGGGCCTGCAGCCGGAGATCTGACGGGTCGAGCCGCATCAGCGGCTGACCGCGCTTCACCCGCTGGCCGCTGTCCACCAGCCGTTCGAGGATTTTTCCTGAGACCCGAAAGCCGAGGTCGCTCTGAACCCGGGCAACCACGACGCCACTAAACGCACGGCTGCCATCGGTGGCGCTGATGACCTTTGTGACCCTGACCAGCGGCGGCTGCGTGCGCGGATCGTCTTTGGGTGAATTATCCCGGCAACCCGCCAGCGCCAGTGGCAGCAGACAAACAACCAGAATGGCAGGATTGAACCTGAGCATAGATTACCTTCAACAGTAAGCAGGAGAGTGCCGCCATTCTCTTATCATGTGACCAATACTGTCAATAGTCACAAATTGCGTAAAGGTATTATCCGTTCATACAGGTTATGAAAACACGTTAAACCAGGGAAATGCGTTGATGAAGGGTACAGACCCACCCTGAGCAGAGGAAACATCCCATTCAGCAACAAGTGACGAAATAAATCATAAGTCACAAAATCTGCATATTCCGGACATTGGAAACAGAGTGACGAAAAGGCTCTGCCAGGGCCTGGAATGGCTCGCCAGAGAGAAGTTCAGAGAGGATAAAGCAGAAAAAGCGGGGAGTGATGACGCGCGTTTACAGCAGATTCACCGCAGGCGCTATGTCATCTGCGCCTGCGGTGGATCTCACAGCGCCCTGCTCTTCAGGGCGCTCTGTCGCTTAACGCCAGCCGAGTTCCGGGGCGACATACTTCAGGATCGCCTCAATCACATGGGCGTTGTAGGCGACACCAAGCTGGTTAGGCACGGTAAGCAGCAGGGTGTCGGCTTCGGCAATCGCCTCATCCTGCGCAAGCTGCTTAATTAACGCCTCTGGCTCTGCGGCATAGCTGCGGCCAAAGATAGCGCGGGTTTTCTCATCGAGAAAGCCGACGGAATCCTGGTCGTTACCGCTGCGGCCAAAGTACGCGCGGTCCATATCATTCACCAGTGCAAAGATGCTGCGACTGACGGAGACGCGTGGCGCATGCTGATGCCCCGCCGCTTTCCAGGCCTCACGGTAGGCGCGGATCTGTTTAGCCTGCTGAATGTGGAACGGCTCGCCGGTTTCATCATCTTTCAGGGTTGAACTTTGCAGGTTCATGCCCATTTTTGCCGCCCATTCTGCGGTGGCGTTGGAGCCGGATCCCCACCAGATGCGGTCGCGCAGGCCTTCAGAGAGCGGCTCAGGACGCAGCAGGCCTGGCGGATTGGGGAACATGGGCTGTGGATTGGGCTTAGCAAAACCTTCGCCGCGCAGCACCTCCAGAAACTCTTCGGTGTGACGACGGCCCATATCCGCATCGCTTTCTCCCGCTTTCGGTTCAAAGCCGAAGTAACGCCAGCCATCGATTACCTGCTCAGGTGAACCGCGGCTCAGACCCAGTTGCAGACGACCATTGGAGATCAGGTCTGCCGCGCTGGCGTCTTCCACCATGTAGAGCGGGTTTTCGTAGCGCATGTCGATGACACCGGTGCCGATCTCAATCGTTTTGGTGCGCGCTGCAACGGCAGCCAGCAGCGGAAACGGCGAGCTGAGCTGACGGGCAAAATGGTGGACGCGGAAGTAAGCGCCATCTGCGCCCAGCTCTTCGGCGGCGACCGCTAAGTCGATCGATTGCAGTAACACATCCTGCGCGGTACGGGTGGCGGACTGCGACGAGGGCGTCCAGTGACCAAAGGATAAGAAGCCAATATTTTTCATCTGTATTTCTCCTGACAGGCGGTAAACGCCCGTGGATGCAAGGCGATTTCTGATAGAGAAAGGTTACGCCCCCGGAGCCGCCACTGATAGTCAATATCTTTCAGCGCCATATTCAGGAATTTCGACATAGCTAAGCAGATTATCCACTTTGCCTTTGCCCGTCCTTTCTTTCACTGTTCAGATTCCCGCTTCCGCTGTCAGGTGAATCATGCACACCGGTTATCTCTCTCTACAGCAGCGCGCCTGGCTTAAAGCGCGCGCACGCAGCTGGCTCTGGCGCAGCGAACTGCCGACCTGGCTGCTAATCGGTGTGATCTATGGCGGCTGGTTTTCGGTGATGCTGAACGCGCAGATGCTGGGACGGCTGCCCGCCACCCTGCTGCTGATCGTCTTCACTGGCTGGTATATGTCGCTGCAGCATGAGCTGATTCACGGCCATCCCACACGCTGGCCGCGGGTGAATCAGCTATTTGGCACCCTGCCGCTGGCGGTCTGGTATCCCTACGGACTCTATCGCGATTCTCATCTGGCCCATCATCGCAATCACACCCTGACTGAGCCGGATGAGGATCCGGAAACCTACTATCTCTCCGCTGCTCGCTGGGCGAAGTTGCCGCGCTGGCAGCAGCAGCTGATTCATCTGCGTAACACTTTTTTGGGACGGTTGCTGCTCGGCCCGCTGCTGGATGTGGCGGCGACCTTCGGCGGGATGTGGCAGGCACTGCGCCGCGGCGATCGGCCCGCGATAGCGATGTGGCTGCTGCACGGGGCGCTGCTGGCACTACTGTTTTTCTGGATGGCACGGCAGGGATTTTCGCCGCTGTGGTATCTGCTGACGGTGAGTTATCCGGCGCTGGCGCTGACCAAAGTGCGATCTTTCTATGAGCATCGTGCGGCGGACGATCCGCTGGCACGGTCGGTGAATAATGAAGCGGCGTGGCCGTGGCGCATGCTATTCCTGAATCTGAACTACCATTCAGTGCATCACGACCTCCCCGGCGTCCCCTGGTATGGCCTGCGTCGCCTCTATCTGCGCGACCGCGAGCATTACTACCAGCGCAATCATGGCTTTCGCGTGGCGGGTTATCGGGTCTGGCTGCGTCAGTTCTGGGTCAGACCGGTCGGGGTCAATGTCCATCCGGGACGATCAGCGGAGAAAACGCATGAATAACCTGCTCGCCTTGCCGATGTATGCGATTCACCCGCCCGCCACACGAGCACTGATGCAGGCAGTGGTTACCCTGCTGACGCAGCACGGCATCGCTACGCAGCCGGTCTGGCCTGAGGATCTGCTGACACACTGGCAGGATAATCGATTGCTGCTGAGCCAGACCTGCGGCTATCCGCTGGTCAGCCAGCTTCCTGCGGTTCAGCTGGTCGGCACCTTTCACTATCAGGCCCCAGGCTGCAACGGCCGTGACTATCGCAGCTGGCTGGTGGCGCGGGACAAACAGGCGACGCTGGCCGATTTTAACGACCAGCGGGCCGTAGCTAACAGCCTGGACTCTCACTCCGGCTATAACGCGCTGCGGTTTGTGGCTGCGCTTCAGGGCGTGAGATTTTCGCAGCTACTGCTGAGCGGTGGGCATCGTCAGTCGCTGGCAGCACTGCGTGATTCACAGGCGGATATCGCGGCTATCGACTGCGTCAGCTGGGCGCTGCTGGCGCGCTATGAGCCGGATGCGCTGCGCGGCCTGCATATCATCGGTGAAACGCCAGCCGCGCCCGGATTGCCGTTGATCACGGCAGCCCCGACGTCAGTGGGCCGGCTGGAGAGACTCCGCTCGACGCTGCATCAGCTGGTGAACGATCCCACCTGGCGCACCGTCTGCGACGATAACCTGATCGGCGGATTCAGCCCGGTGCAGCGAGACGATTATCAGGGCGTGCTGGCGTGGGAACAGCAGGCTGCCGCGCTGGGCGTCACCCGGCTGTAACACCCCCCTCTGTTTCGAACTGCTTACCGGGCAGGGAAAATCTGATTTCTCTGCATCGTCACCTCCCTGCCCGCGCTTTCCCGGCCTCTCATTTCATGCTCCCCGATGCGCTCTGACCCAGGCTAAGACTGGTAAGCCCGGTCACGGCGTTCTAAGGTAGAGGTTTTCAGCAGAGGGAGAGTGGGATGCGCATTCTGATGGCAGGCGCCGGCGCGACCGGTGGATATTTTGGTGCACGGCTGGCTCAGGCGGGCCAGGACGTGACTTTTCTGGTCCGTGAACGGCGTTATCAGCAGCTTCAGGCCAGCGGCCTGGTGTTGCAGACGCCGCAAGGCACTGAAACACTAAAGCCGCAGCTGGCTCAGGCGAGCAGCCTGACGGGCCACTATGATCTGATTATCGTGACGGTGAAGAGCTTTGCCCTTGATCAGGTGATGGAGGATATTGCACCTGCAGTGGGTCCGGAAACGCTGATCATGCCGATTCTGAACGGATTGCGGCACATCGCAACGCTGCAACAGCGTTTCGGCGAAGATAAGGTGATTGGCGGCCTGTGCAAAATCAACGCGACGCTGGGTGACAATGGCGAAGTTATCCAGATGACGCCGCTGCATCAGCTCTATTATGGCGCGCTGGACGGTAACAACGATGCGCGACTGCAGCGGGTTGATGCGGCGCTGCGTGACTGTCAGGTCGATACCCGATTCAGCGATAACATCATGGATGAGCTGTGGGAGAAGTGGCTGCTGCTGAGCACGCTCGGCGCGGTTTGCTGCCTGGCGCGCGGAAATACCCAACAGATACTCACCTCGCGCGGCGGCGAAGCGCTGTTACAGGGTGTTTTCTCGGAGATTCTGTCAGTCATTACTGCCGAAGGCTATCAGACGCGTCCGGCGGCCACTGCCCGCATTCTTGAGCTGTTAAGCGATCCGGCCACCCCGATGACCTCCTCAATGTACCGCGATTTAACCCAGGGCTTTGATATCGAAGCCGATCAGGTGATAGGTGACCTGCTGCTGCGGGCGAAACGCCATAGTCTCGCCACGCCACTGCTTAACGCGGTGGATGTGAACCTTCAGGTCTATCTGCAGCAGCGTTAATGGCCCTGCCAGATACCGTGACCGGGTGCTGCAACGGACCCGGTTTTTGTGGTCGTGAAAGTGTGGTGTGCAGCAGCAGTGCAGCAGGAAAATTTGCTACACTCGTCGCTTCATCTTTTGGAGAGTTCAATGACTTCCCGCTCCGTGACCCTCGATGATGTCGCTCAACTGGCCGGCGTCTCATATCAAACCGTTTCACGTGTTTTAAATCGTTCTGAACAGGTGTCAGCCCGCACGCGGGAAAGGGTTGAGGCGGCGATGCTGCAGCTCAATTATGTGCCCAATCGTGTGGCGCAGCAGCTGGCCGGTAAGGCGACGCGCACGCTGGGTCTGGCCACCAGCGACCTGGCCCTGATGGCTCCTGCGCAGATCGCCTCAGCGATCCAGCAGCGCGCCGCCGGGGCGGGTTATCATCTGGTGATCGCCATGGACAGTGGTAACGATGCGGCAGCAACGGTGAATGAACTGCTGGCACAGCGGGTCGATGGACTGCTGATCAACCTGCCGCTGGAGGCAGATGAGGCGCAACAGATCCAGTTGCTCTGCGGCAGCAAACCGGTGCTGTTTCTGGATGTCGAACCCCAGGCGGCGGTAGCGCAGTGTCAGTACCCGAATGAGTCTGGCGCACGTGCCGCCGTTGAACATCTGGTGGCGCTGGGTCATCGTCAGATTGGTTTGTTAAACGGGCCGCTGCGCTCGGTCTCGGCCCGTCAGCGTGAAAATGCATGGCGTCAGGCGCTGGCCGATCATCAGCTGACACTGCACTGTTCTCTGCGCGGGGACTGGAGCGCGCAGTCGGGTTATCAGGCGCTACTGGCGCAGCTTCCCGACGATCTGCCGCAGGCGCTGCTGGTGGCGAACGATCAGATGGCGTTGGGTGCGATGCGGGCGCTGCATCAGTATGGCGTAGCCATTCCTGGCGAGATATCGGTGATTGGATATGATGACACCGCCGAGAGTGCGTGGTATCAGCCGCCGCTGACCACGGTGCGGCAGGATTTGCAATTTCTCGGCGCGCAGAGCGTCGAGCGGATGCTGGCCCGGCTTCAGGGAGCAGAGGCGTCAGACAACGCGCTGGAAACCACGCTGGTGATCCGGGAGACCACCGCCCCGCCTGCTGATGAGCGGGTCAATTTAGTGGCGCTGTCACAGCAGTTACAGGTGATCGCCCGCAGGCTGGCGGGAAAATAACCCTGCGCTGACGCAGGCAATAAAAAACCCGCCCCACCGGAGTGGATGCGGGTTTGCATAGGACGTCTGGCGCTTGCGCGCTGCTGTCTGCCCTTACGCTTTCGGGTGTTCGCCCACGCCCATCGCTTTGATCTTTTTCGACAGCTCGCGACGCTCTTTAGACAGGTCGGCGTTTTTGATGATGTACTCATCCACGCGATCTTCATAATCCACACGCATGCTGGCGATGATTTCCTGAATAGCCTCAACGCTCATGCCGGGTTTGATATATTCGCTCAGGTTGTCGAGCAGCAGTACGCGCTTCTGGTTGTCGCGAATTTTCTTCTCGTTGTCGACAATTTCACGCTGCAGTTTGTTTTTGCGGCGGAACATACGCACGAACTCCAGTACGTCCTGAAATGATTGCTTGGCATTTTCCATGATGGCACCTTTCTTTGAGCCTGCTGACGCAGGGAGAGAGTCAAAACGATCAGCTTAGCGGCTAGCCCGCCAGGTAAGCAATTTTCACAGCTAAATTCAGACTGGCTCTTATCTTAGCGCAAAGAAACCCTGTTTCACATTAAGTCATTGTCTGAGGTGATTATTTGCGCAGCGCCATCCGCATCAGGTCGGTCATCCGTTCCAGCTGTTTTGCCAGTTCCAGTGTCAGCCAGACGTAGCCGTAGATCGGCGTCTCCTCCAGACCTTCGCTGCCCGCTTCCGCGATCAGTCGCCGCAGTTCGCCACTGATTTCGGTCAGCTCGTGACTGTTAGCCACCACCTCTTCCGTTTCCCCTTCAATCGCCATGACCGACAGCGCCCGCAGCGTGTTCTCAGTCATCTGCTGGGTGCGGCGCAATGCAGGCGCGTTAAGCATAATCAGATGGCTCTCGCGCGATGCCCACCAGGCATTAATCTGCATCTCAATGGTGTAAACCATATTACGGTTGATGGTCTGGATCGCTTCAAGCACCGATTTTGGAATGCGCGTCTCTTTGCTTGACGGCTCCAGCAGCGCCCGCATTTTGATCACGCTGCTCAGCAATTTGCCCAGCGGCTTGTTGAGGCGTGGCTTTTCAACCAGGTTGGGTGAGAAGCCGGCGTGATAGATTTTTGCCATTTCCGCCAGCGCGTCGGAGAGCTGAATGCGCCAGTGTGTATAGGCACGCTGCGCCCAGATAGCGGTAAACAGCAACGCCATCAGCGATCCCAGAATCACATCACCGCCGCGCCACAGTGCCATCGTGAAATCGCCGGTTGGTGCGCCCACGACCACGCTCAGCGTAATCCCGATCAACAACGCCATGTAGGGATGTTTGCCCAGCGTCAGGTAGCCACTGATCATCATGATGCCGCCGCACCAGGCCAGCATCATCGGCATCGAGATCAGCTCCAGCTTCAGGGCGATCAGACCGGATATTGACCCGGCGACCGTGCCGCTGATGCGCTGCAGTGCGCGCGGAAATACATTCCCCCAGGTGGAGATGGGCCCCATCACCACCACCAGCGTAATCAGCGGCCAGGTGCCTTCAGGGATATCGGTCGCCCGCACAAAGATAAAGCAGAGCAAAAAGGCGATGGCAATACGCACACCGTGGACGGAGCGATAATGGCGATAAAACCAGAACTCCAGTTTTGATATGGGCTTATCGGGACGCAAAATGACTTTCCGGTTGCGGGAACATGATGTGGCTATCTTAACGCTGAACGCGGCTCAGGCTTAGCGCGGGCCGGATATTTAAAACAGTTTTGACGTTCGCTTACAATTATCAACATCCGCCTCACATACTTTCCCGGTAGTTAAAAACAACTTAATGTGATTTTTTAACCTTTATCGGCTCTCAGTAACACGCTCAGGGCAGCCAGCGTGCAAGTAAAAACGGGCAGCCCGCAGGCTACCCGTTTTAGTGCTGACAATCGGCTAATCAGAACTTCTGCTTGAGATAATCCGTCAGGCGGGTAATGACGCCTGCAGGTTCAACCGCACTCAACGCCACCAGCGGATAGTGGGCAATCTGCTGATCTTTATCCATCACCTGAATTTCACCAATGACTTCGTTGGCTTTCAGCGGGGCTTCCAGATCTTTGCGATCGATGACGTACTTCGCCTTCACGTTCTGCACTTCACTGCGCGGCAGTGACAGATAAACATCTTCTGCGGTACCCACATCCACCTGATGAGGATTGCCATACCAGACGTTTTCGCTGCCAATTTTCTTACCGGCATGGAACAGCTGAACGGTATCAAAGGTGTTCTGTCCCCAGACCAGCAGTTTACGCGCCTGCTCTTCGCGGCCTTTCGGGCTTTTACCGCCCATGACGACGGCGATCAGGCGATGCTTGCCCACCACATTCGAGGCGATGATGTTAAAGCCCGCGGTCTCAGTGTGACCGGTTTTCAACCCATCAACGTGGAGATTATTATCCCACAACAGGCCATTACGGTTGTTCTGGGTAATGCCATTCCAGGTCAGGGTCTTCTCACTGTACATGGCATAAAAATCAGGCTCACCATCAATAATGGCGCGTGACAGTTTCGCCATATCCAGCGCGCTGGAGAACTGACCCGGCGCATCCAGACCATGAACCGTTTCAAAATGGGTATTCTGCAGGCCGAGCTTCTCAACGTAGTGATTCATCATGCCGACGAAGTTCGCTTCGCTGCCCGCCACATAATCAGCCAGGGCAACGCAGGCGTCGTTACCGGAGTCGATGATGACGCCACGGCTTAAATCCCGGACGCTCAGCTTATCGCCTGGCTTCAGGAACATCAGCGAGGAGCCTTTGAACACCGGATTACCCGCCGCCCAGGCATCTTTTCCGACCGTAACCATGTCGTCACGGCTGATTTTCTTCTGGTCAATGGCGCGATCAACCACGTAACCGGTCATCAGTTTGGTCAGGCTGGCGGGATTACGGCGTTCATCGGGATTGCCAGCGGTCAGAACCTGTCCTGTAGTGGCATCCATCAGCACCCAGGAAGCCGCATCAACCGCCGGAGGCGTCACAGGAAAGGGAATCGCATCAGCCTGCGCCAGCGAGGCCCAAAAAACAGTAGCGGTAACGGTGAACAGCAGACGCCTTTTCAACACTTCATCCTTAATTGCACGGGAGAGAAAATTTCTAAAACGAAACGGAAACAGCCGCACGTTTTACGGCAAAAGCGTTGTGAAGGTTTGAATAAATTGAAAAAAAGTATGAACTGCGACGAGTATGGCTGATGCCTGCAGGGGGGTGGTAACGGCTAATTGATGCAGGAAATGAGACCGAATATTTCAATATCATCCTGGAAAACGTTAAGGTCACTACGGTATCGCCCTGCCTTGCACCCAGCGGCATGAGCAGCACGCATCTGGAAACACCGGAATTACGCTATGCAGCAATAACCTGGAAATATGTCGAAGGGAATATTATCTATCGTGACTCATGGAATGAGCGAGCTACAGCCTGAGAGGTAAAAAGTCCGCTTTACTCCTTGCCCCTGACCGCTCAGTCAGATACTACGCCCCCCCGCTACCATCCGAAACTTCAGGCCAGTGGGATTATGGTTTACCATGTAGTAAGTGAAGCCTGAGCATGAATGACCTTGCCCGGCAAAGGCACCGCTCTCGCACCAGCAGCCAGGCGCCGATGAAGAAAGGCATCCAGCGAACGGGAAGCCTGATGACTTTCTGTTCATCAGTTTAGTGAACGCAATGAACGGATATGAAATTTGAATAACGACCGCGTACAGCCCACTTTCCTCTTCCACGATTACGAGACCTTCGGCACCAGCCCTTCTCGTGACCGGCCAGCCCAGTTTGCCGGCCTGCGCACCGACAGTGAGTTTAATCCGGTCGGCGAACCCGAAGTGTTCTACTGCCGTCCGCCTGATGACTATCTGCCACAGCCCGAAGCGGTGATGATCACCGGCATTACCCCGCAGATAGCGATGAGTCGCGGCGTGATCGAAGCTGAGTTCGCTGAACGCATCCACGCGTTGTTCACCACGGAGCAAACCTGTGTGGTGGGCTACAACAACGTGCGTTTCGATGATGAAGTGACGCGCAATATCTTCTATCGCAACTTTTACGATCCCTATGGCTGGGCCTGGCAAAACGGCAACTCACGCTGGGACCTGCTCGACGTGATGCGTGCCTGCTACGCGTTACGGCCAGAAGGGATCAACTGGCCTGAGAATGAAGAAGGTTTTCCCAGTTTCCGGCTGGAGCATCTGACCAAAGCAAACGGCGTCTCCCATGAAAATGCGCACGATGCCATGTCCGACGTTTACGCCACGCTGGCGATGGCGAAGCTGGTGAAGGAGAAGCAGCCAAAACTGTTTGAGTTTTTGTTTACCCATCGTAACAAAAACAAGCTGATGAACCTGATTGATATCCCGCAGATGAAACCGCTGGTTCATGTCTCCGGCATGTTCGGTGCCGCGCGCGGTAACACCAGTTGGATCGTACCGCTGGCCTGGCATCCCGATAACCGCAATGCGCTGATTGTGGTGGATCTGGCGGGCGACATGTCACCGCTGCTGCAACTGGATGCCGACACGCTGCGTGAGCGTCTTTACACGCCGAAAAACGATCTCGGCGATCTGCCTGCGGTGCCGGTCAAACTGGTGCATATCAATAAGTGTCCGGTGCTGGCGCCTGCCAGTACGCTGCGGCCGGAAGATGCGGCCCGGCTGAATATTGATCGTCAGCACTGCCTGGCGAATCTGGCGCTGCTGCGTCAGCAGCCCGACGTGCGGGAAAAACTGGTTACGCTATTTGCCGAAGCGGAGCCGTTTACGCCGTCAGATGATGTGGACACGCAACTCTATGATGGCTTCTTCAGTGATGCCGACCGGGCGGGGATGAATATTATCCGCCAGACCGCGCCCGCGAATCTGCCTGCGCTGGACCTGAGCTTTGAGAGTGCACGGGTAGCGAAACTGCTGTTCCGCTACCGGGCGCGTAACTTCCCCGGCACGCTGGATGATACCGAGCAGCAACGCTGGTTGCAGCACCGTCGTGACGTGCTTAATGCCGATCGGGTGCAGGCGTTTATGCAGGAACTGGAAGGTCTGGCGAATCTGCACGAAGCGGATGCAGAAAAGGTTGGGCAGCTTAAAGCGCTCTATCTCTATGCGCAGGAGTTGGTTTCCTGAAGCACTAAGAGTCTGACCCGGTATCCCCTGCCGGGTCAGACTTTCTGATGCTGCTTAATCAGAGCACGGTCCACGCCAGCCAGGTCAGCGCAAAACCACTCAGCCCCATTAGCGTTGTCAGAACTGTCCAGGTGCGTAAACCGTCGGCCACCGAAAGTCCCAGATAACGGGTCACCACCCAGAATCCCGCATCATTGACATGCGACAATCCCAGACCACCAAAACAGGCCGCCAGGGTGACCAGTACCCGTTGCATATCCGTCACGCCGGTCACCGCCTGGGTCAGCAAACCGCTGGTGGTCAGGATCGCCACCGTGGCGGAACCCTGTGATGCACGCAGCGCCAGCGACAGGATAAACGCCGCGGGCACCAGCGGCAGATGCAGCGTTTCAAGCGTGACCGCCAGCGCTTTACCCACGCCCGACTCCACCAGCACTTTGCCGAATGCACCACCGGCCCCGGCCACCAGAATCACGCTGGCTGAGGTGGGAATGGCCCGGCCGGTCAGATCTTCCAGCTTATCTTTGCTCCAGCCACGCCTTACGCCCAGCAGCCAGGCCGCAAGCCCTAAGGCAATCAGCAGGGCAATCGGCGGTGTGCCGATCACGGTCATCACACTACGCAGCAGACTCCCTTCAGCCAGCAGTGTGTGTGACAGAGTTCCCAGCACGATCAATACAATCGGGACCACAATCAGGCCGCTGATGGTGAGCGCACCGGGTGGTGCCGGTTCATTCTTCTTTTCCTGCCCTTCCGGCCTGGCCATCTGCAACTGTTCCAGCACCTCCACCGACAGAGGGTAGTGGCGACGGTTCATGAATTTCGCTACGTAGTAGCCGATGATCCCGACCGGCACGGAAATCGCGATTCCCAGTATCATCAGCCATCCCATGTCGGTGTGCAGGATCCCGGCTGCCGCCGCTGCGCCCGGATGGGTCGGCAATGCCACATGTACCGTCAGCATCACACCCGCCATCGGCAGGCCAAACTTCAGCGGCGAGACCCGCGCCACTTTGGTAAAGCCATAAATCAGCGGAATAACAATGATAAAGCCGACTTCAAAAAATACCGGGATGCCAAGGATAAAGGCCGCCATGGTCAATGCCGCAACGGTACGCTTCAGCCCCAGCGTTTTACTGAAACGCTGCGCCAGCGACTCGGCACCGCCCGAGGCTTCAATAATCGCCCCAAGCATGGCACCAAGAACGATGATGATGGTGATGTGCCCGAGCAGCCCGCCCATCCCCGTGATAATCGTCTCCATGATTTTTTCAGCCGGAATGCCGGTGGCGATGGCCACCAGCAGACTGACAATTAACAGGGCGACAAAGGGATGAACTTTGACTTTGATGACCAGCAGCAGCAGGATCACGATGCTGGCGGTCGCTATGGCTAACAGCAGTGCGGTGGACATAGTAAACCTCAGAAATTGTTATATTTTTTAGGTTATCGGCGTACAGAATAAACAGGTGCAGGGTCAGAAAAAGGACGAAAAAATCTCAACCGGTGCCGAAACACCGGTTTTTTTAGCCCGTTAAATCAGGTTTTTCTCGCCCAGGGCGCAAACCAGCCAAGGCCCGCAGTAGTGCTGCCGCGCGGGATATATTCGCAGCCCACCCAGCCGGAATAGCCGACCTCATCCAGCAGTGAGTAGAGATAGGGGTAATTGATTTCACCCTCATCCGGTTCATGACGATCCGGTGCCGAAGCAATCTGCACGTGCCGATAGCGTCCGGCATAGTGGCGAATCAAATGGCTGAGGTTGCCATCCACCCGTTGCGCATGGAACAGGTCGAGCTGAGTGAAGACATTGGGTCGATCGATCTGTTCGACCATCTCCAGCGTCTGATACTGGCTGGCATAAAGATAGTTGGGTTTGGTTGTGGGATTCAGCGCCTCAATCAGCAGGATGATGCCGTGCGGCGCAAAGCGCTCAGCCGCATAACGCATATTGCTGATAAAGGTCTCAACGTAGCGCTGACGGTCAGCGTCGGGCGGCACCGTCGCCGCCATGATGTGCACCTGCGGGCAGTTCAGCGCCAGCGCATAGCTCAGGGCGCGATCGATATCCGCCTTTGCTTCTGCTTCACGTCCGGGGATGGCCGAAACGCCCCACTCACCCGCTGCGACGTTGCCGGGTGCGGTATTGAACAGCACCAGTTGCAGCTGGTTATCATCGAGCCACTGCTTGATCTGCGTGGCGGGATAGTCATAAGGAAACAGAAATTCGACGGCGGTGAAACCGGCTTCCGCCGCTGCAGCGAAGCGTTCAGCAAACGGCAATTCAGTAAACTGCGTCGAAAGGTTAGCAGCAAACTTCGGCATTATCGGCTCCTTAATTCCGCCACTTCGGCATCATTGAGATAACGGATTGGGCGGTCGCCCAGGGTAAAAATCAGCCGGGCGGTCTCCTCCAGCTCTTCAGTGTTATCTGCCGCTTCCTGCAACGATTTCCCCACTACCACCGGGCCATGATTCGCCAGCAGGAAGGCACGGTAACGTGGAGCCAGCGCCGCGAGATCCTCGGCCAGTCGCCCATCACCCGGCTTGTAGTAAGGCACAACCGGCACATCACCGACACGCATCACCACATAGGGGGTAAACGGACGGATGCAGTTGTCCGTGTCCAGTCCCTGTAAACAGGAGAGCGCCGTCAGGTAGTGGCTATGCAGATGCACCACCGCCCTGCAGTCGGGATTATTCAGATAGAGCGCGCGGTGAAACGCAATCTCTTTGGAGGGTTTATCGCCTGAGAGCCATTCACCGTCAGGCGTGACTTTGGCCAGCCGGTCACCCTGTAATTCACCCAGGCATGAACCGGTGGGAGTCGCCAGCAGATTGCCATCCTCCAGCAACATTGAGAGGTTGCCCGCCGAGCCGGTGGCATAGCCGCGCAGAAAGAACGAAGCGCCAAGACGCACCATCTCGTCACGCGCCTGCTGTTCTGTTAAAGAGAAAGATTCAGACATCAGTAAACTCCGTTTGCGCGCGGCGGAAGAAATCTTCATCGCCAAAATTGCCCGATTTCAGTGCCAGAGAGAGCGGCTGATGAATGTCGCGCACCCAGGGCACGCCGGGCGAAATCGTCGGGCCGATATGAAAGGCCGTCACACCCAGGCTCTGCGCGACCACGCCGGAGGTTTCGCCACCCGCCACGATAAAGCGCTGCCATCCGCGCCGTTTCAGCTCGCGGGTGACGGCAGCAAACAGTTGCTCAACGGCTTCGCTGCTGCGCTGAGCGCCAAAACGCTGTTGAATCGCCTGCAATTGTTGCGCGTCAGCGGTGGCAAACAGCAGGGGTGCCAGCGTCTGATCGCTGTTCGCTTCCACCCAGTCGCATAACTGCCGGGCATAAGCCCCGGCATCTTCCAGACAGCGTTCAGTCTCAACTTCGCAGGCCGGTGCCAGCTGGCGGTACGCGGCGACCTGACGATTGGTCATCTGTGAACAGGAACCGGAAAGCACCACGGCGCGATCGCCCTGCGGACGGCCTGCCTGCTCCGCTTTTGCATCACTCTCAGCCGTCGCCCACTGCCGTGCCAGACCGATGGCCAGCCCGGAACCGCCGGTGACCAGGCGCAGATCGCTCAGTGCTTCGCCCAGGGTCAACAGATGTTCCTGATGCAGGACGTCAGTTACGACGTAGTTGATCCCCTGCGCCGCCAGCTGACCCAGCGCCTGCCGTACTGACTCAGCGCCCTGATCGACCTGTGCCGCAGCGATCAGCCCGGCTTTGCCCGTCGCCTGTGATGTCATCAGCCGCAGCAGGTTGCTGTCGTGCATCGGTGTGACGGGATGATGCCGCATACCGGAATCTGACAGCAGCTGATCGCCAACAAACAGGTAGCCCTGATAAACGGTGCGGCCATTCACCGGCAGCGCCGGACAGATTACCGTCTGCGTTTCACCCAGCGCCTGCAACAGGGCGTCGGTTACCGGACCGATATTGCCCTGCGCGGTACTGTCGAAGGTGGAACAATATTTGAAGTAGAAACGCTCACAGCCCTGCTTCTGCAGCCAGGCCAGCGCAGCCAGCGACTGAGCAACCGCCTGGTCTGCCGGACAGGAGCGGCTCTTCAGGCTGATCACAATCGCCTGCGCCTCTGTGGTTTCCTCGCTGTCAGGAATGCCGTTGAACTGAATAGTGATCAGCCCGTTCTGCACCAGAAAACTGGCGATGTCAGTCGCACCGGTAAAATCGTCCGCTATCACGCCAAGCCGCATCAGATTTTCTCCTCTGCCTGCGGCAGCGTGATGCCGCTGAAGATTTTAATTACTGCACTGTCATCTTCACGGCCGTAACCGGCGTTGCTGGCTTCGGTGAACATATTGAGGGCGGTTGAGGCCAGCGGCAGCGGGAAGTGCAAGGCTTTCGCGGTATCGGCCACCAGGTTGAGATCTTTCACAAAGATATCGACCGCCGATTTCGGGCTGTAGTCGCCATCCACCACATGCCGCATGCGGTTTTCGAACATCCATGAATTGCCTGCGGCGTTGGTGACCACTTCATACATGGTTTCCAGCGGGATGCCGGCACGCGCCGCCAGCGCCATCGCTTCTGCCCCGACCGCGATGTGAACACCTGCCAGCAGCTGATGGATAATTTTGACGGTTGATCCGAGGCCGATCTCACTGCCCACGCGATAAACTTTGGCTGCCACGGCATCCAGTACAGATTGCAGTTGCGTAAAGGCCGCGTCGCTGCCGGACGCCATCACCGTCATCTCACCGCTGGCCGCTTTAGCGGCACCGCCGGAGACCGGTGCATCCAGCATCAGCAGCTGATATTGCGCCAGCTGTTGTTCAATCTGCTGCGCATCCCGGGCGGACAATGTGGATGAGACCATGACCACGGTGCCGGGACGCAGTTTTGCGGCCAGGCCCTCTTCACCAAACAGAATGGCGTTAACCTGCTGCGCATTTACCACCAGCAGCAAAACGGCATCAAGCTGGTCTGCAAAGGCGGATGCTGAAGGCTGCGCATCACGCGCGCCGGCCTGGCGTAAGTTCTCAAGCGCGGCGGGATTCAAATCGACACCCCAGGTATTGAGACCGGCACGCAGGCAGGATTTCGCGGCACCCATGCCCATGGAACCTAACCCGATAACGCAGATATTTTCAGCTGGCACGATACGCCTCCACTGTTAATTTAAGTGATTATTTGTTTGTTACTGTTAATCCTGCCAGTTTACTGCCGCCAAAAATGTGTTACCGCTCACAAAAAAATATTCCCGATGTGAACCAGAACAATTTTTAACATTACCACACTGGCAGCGCTGGCCCTGTTGCAGTGCGGTTAGCGCCGCCGTTGCCGGGGTTACCGCTGTTATTATTTGTTCTGGTTAACTGGCAGATACTTTATAATGTGAAAAAATGATAATTATCAGGGAGCCGATATGATTCCGGTTGAACGTCATCAACAGATTCTTGCGCTGGTGGCCGATCGTGGCGTGGTGAGCATTGCAGAACTCACTGAACGGCTGGGTGTGTCACACATGACCATACGCCGTGATGTGCAGAAACTGGAGGAGCAAGGGGCCGTGCTGTCGGTCTCCGGCGGCGTGCGCTCAGCCGACCGGCTGGCGGCTGAGCCGTCACATCTGACGAAAAGCGCCCTCTACAACGAGGAGAAGCGCGCAATTGGCCGCACCGCCGCCCGACAGATCCCACGTAACAGCTGCATCTATCTGGATGCCGGCACGACAACGTTAGCGCTGGCAAGAGAAGTGGTGGATCGCGATGATTTACTGGTGGTGACCAATGATTTTATGGTGGCGAATCTGCTGATGGAGGCCAGTCAGTGCCGGGTTATTCACACGGGCGGCACCGTATGCCGGGAGAACCGCTCCTGTGTCGGCGAGTCGGCGGCACGCAGCCTGCGTCATCTGGCCATTGATATTGCCTTTATTTCCGCCTCCTGCTGGGGGCCGCGTGGCTTGTTTACGCCGGATGAAGATAAAGTGATGGTGAAGCAAGCGGTGAGTGAGGTGAGCAGTAAGCGGGTATTGCTGAGTGACAGTTCGAAGTACAACAGGATTGCGACGTTTCTGGCTTTACCGCTGGAGAGCTTTGATCGGGTAGTGACAGACACGCATCTGAGTGAGTCGGCGCGGGAGTTGTTAAGTGCGGGGAGCTGTGAACTGGTACTGGCTGGTTAAGCTGTCGCCGCCTTCCCTGAGACCGGGAAGGCGGCAACGTGAGCGTGATTAAACTTCTTCGCTGAACTGCGGCACCGGATTACGGAAGCTGCGGGTTACGAACGCCAGGTAGATAATCCCGATGGCGGCCCAGATCAGGCCCAGCTCCATAGAACTCTCTTCCAGGTTCACCCACAGCGCACCCACCGTCAGCGCGCCAAGCAGCGGCAGCAGCAGATACTGAACGTGATCTTTCAGCGTGCGGTTACGCTTCTCACGGACCCAGAACTGCGCAATCACCGACAGGTTAACGAAGGTAAACGCCACCAGCGCACCAAAGTTAATCAGCGCAGTTGCGGTCACCAGGTCGAAGTTAATCGCCATCAGTGCAATCGCACCCACCAGCAGCACGTTGAGCGACGGAGTACGCCATTTCGGATGGATGTAACCGAAGAAACGCTCCGGGAACACACCATCACGGCCCATCACATACATCAGACGCGAGACGCCAGCGTGCGCCGCCATACCGGATGCCAGCACCGTGACCACCGAGAAGATCAGGATGCCGACCTGCAACGCTTTACCGGCCACGAACAGCATGATTTCAGGCTGCGATGAGTCCGGGTGCTGGAAGCGTGTGATGTCCGGGAAGTAGAGCTGCAGGAAGTAAGATGCCGCGATAAAGATCACACCACCAATCAGCGCGGTCAGGAAAATAGCGCGCGGAATGGTGCGTTCTGCATCTTTGGTCTCTTCGGACAGCGAACTGATGCCATCAAAGCCGAGGAACGAGAAGCAGAGTATCGTCGCACCGGTAATCATCGGCACCACATGCGCATTCTCAGACCAGAATGGACGGCTGCTCACCAGCGTGCCGGAACCCACGCCGCTTGCCACACCGTAGATTACCATCGCGGTAATCCCGACCATGACAACCACCTGCAGCACCACAATCACACTGTTGAAGTTGGCGACGGTTTTGATGCCCTTGAGGTTAGAGAGCGTCATAAACCCGACCAGCAACACCACAAAAATCCACGACGGGATGCCCGGCACCAGCGATTCGAAATAGTTTTTAGCCAGCAGGATGTTGATCATCGGCATGAACAGGTAGTCCAGCAGTGATGACCAGCCGACCATAAAGCCGACGTGCGGACTGATCGCCTTCTGAGCGTAGGTATAAGCGGAGCCCGCAGAGGGGAAGCGGCGTACCAGCTTACCGTAACTCACGGCAGTGAACAGAATCGCAATCAGCGCGAAAGCATAAGCGGTGGCGACGTGACCTTCGGTCAGCCCGGAAACGATGCCAAAGGTATCGAACAGGGTCATAGGCTGCATGTAGGCTAAGCCCATCATGACGACCGGAAGTAACGTGAGTGTTTTTTTGAGTTGCGCACGCTGCGGTGCGGCGGAGGTATTAAGCGACATGCTTCAGTCCCCCATGTGCGACAACCTGGCTGGGCTGGGTCACAGGGCAACTGCGCATTAAGCGACAGGGAGTAAAGTTAGCGGTTAACGCGGCGCCGTAGTCATCACGAAAACGCGTACCAGCGTTGGCTGGCAGAGTGTAAAACATCCCCATCTTTGTCATCCTCAATCTCACGCTTATGCGTGTTTTCAGTGTTTATCTATCCGGGTGCGTGCCCGGCCTCGGTTAAGTCAGCAAAAAACGCTCTAATAAAACTGGATGCAAAAAAATAACCGGCGCGGTTAGCGTCGGTTATCATCTGATTTTGCAGGCCGCGTATTCTGCCCTAACCCGTGGCAGGAATACAAGCCATCGGGGCATCTTATGCAAAAAAAAGCGCGTCAGATGACAGGTAAAAAAACCTGTCAGGCATTTTTCAGCATCCAGTCAATCTCGGTAGACGTAATCAGCCGTTCAAACTGCATCAGTTCATGATGCTTACAGCTGTGCCAGACACTGGCAAAGCGTTCGCCCAGTAGCTTCTGCAGCGGATAGCTGTTGTCAAACTCATACAGCGCATCGCTCTGGCGGATCGGCAGTGCCAGACCCTCGGCATGGTGACCGTTGCCGGTGACCGGATGGGGCAACGGCAACTGGGTATCCAGCCCATGCAGCATCCCGGCAAGAATAGCCGACACCACCAGGTAGGGATTAGCATCCGCGCCCGCAACCCGGTACTCAATACGATGATTGTCGATATCCCCGCACGGCACCCGCAGCGCAACGGTCCGGTTGTTATGGCCCCACGATGCCTGCAACGGCACATAGGCGTCCGGAACAAAACGGCGATAGGCATTCACATTGGGTGCCAGCAGCGCCATTGAGGCGGGCATCAGATCGATCATCCCGGCCAGCGCCCGTTTCATCAGCGGCGAATCACTGCCGTCATCGCAGGCGAAGGCGTTGTGATCGGCGGCATCCAGCATGCTGATATGCACATGCATGCCGCTGCCCGCGTACTCCTCATAGGGCTTCGCCATAAACGTGGCGGTCATACCGTGATTTTCTGCCACCTGACGAATCAGGCGTTTCAGCTGCACCGCATGGTCACAGGCCCGCAGCACGTCGCGGGTATGATGCAGGTTAATTTCAAACTGTCCGGGCGAGGCTTCCGCCAGCGCACCATCGGCCGGGATGTCCTGCTGACGGGCCAGATCGTCGATGTCACGCAGCACATCGGCGAAATGATCGAGGTTATCTACCGAGTAGACCTGGCTCTGCATATTGCGTTCATCACTGCCGGGCGAACACGGCGGCTGGATAAAGCCTTCGGCATCGCGCTTTTTGTCCACCAGATAGAACTCCAGCTCTACCGCTACCACCGGAAACAGACCTCGGTTACGCAGCTGTTGCCACAGCCGGTTAAGGACATTTCGGGGTTCAACGTCAAAGGGAGTGCCATCTTGGTTGCACATGGTTAACAGCAGTTGCGCAATGTGCTGAGGGTCAGACGCGGAGGGAACTAAAGTACCGGTGACGGGCAGACAGAGATTATCGGGTTCGCCCAGTGACTGGCCGAGTCCCGCTTCTTCTACTGTGTTGCCGAGGATATCCATGGCAAACACCGAGGCGGGGAAATAACACCCTTTTTCCAGCTTAGGCAGCGCAGAGACCGGAATACGCTTGCCGCGGAACACACCATTTAAATCATTTAACAGGATGTCGACATACTGCGTGTCAGGATGGCGCTCCAGCCAGGTTTTCACCTCAAGCTGGAACGCGCTGGTTCGTTTCTCTTCACTGTGAAGCGTGAAGTCTTCCACTTCTACCAGGTTAGTCATGATCTCACCCGCCCCTATTAGGTTTGCGTAATGCTCAAAATAACAGCCACACCACTAACATAGCGCCAACATAAAAAGTGTGCAAATGTAACAAATCTGTTTGAAGAACAAACAGCAGATTGCTAGATTGAAAAAATATTGCACACTTAACCGCCAGACGTGCCCTTTCGGTAGATATTTCGAACAGCGATGCGAGGACGTGAGATGGGCATTATTTTTGACAAGCCGTTGATTGGCGTAGTGATGTGCCAGAAGGATCTGGGCGGCCATCCGAGCCAGACGGTTCACAATAAGTATACCGATGCGGTTGTCCTTGCGGGTGGCGTACCACTGGCCCTGCCCCACAGTCTGATGAATGCGCCTCATCTATTAGAAAACGCTATGGCTGTTCTGGATGGTCTGCTGCTGACCGGCAGCCCCAGCAATATCGAACCCTGGCATTATGGCGAGGCGGGCGAAGAGCTGCATGCCGATCCGGGCCGTGACCATCTCGCCTTTCAGCTGATCACCTGGGCCACCAGCCACAAGATGCCGATGTTCGGGATCTGCCGTGGGCTGCAGGAGCTGGTGGTGGCAAATGGCGGTGCGCTGTGGCGGGAGCTCAGCGGGCAGCCGCCGTTTCAGCGTCATCATGAAGATGAGACGCAGCCGCTGGAGCAGCAGTATGCTCAGGCGCATCCAATCACTATCGAACCCGACGGCCTGCTGGCGACGCTGCTGGACAGCAACAGTCCGCTGGCGGTCAATTCACTGCATCATCAGGGGGTACGCGAACCGGGCCCGCAGTTGCGCGTTGAAGCGCGCGCGCCGGATGGCCTGATTGAGGCGGTGAGTCTGCGCCATCATCCCTTCGCCCTGGCGGTGCAGTGGCATCCCGAGTGGCAGCCGGAACACACGGCGGGATCGCAGGCGCTCTTCAGCGGCTTTATTCAGGCCGCCATTCGTTATCACAAGGAAAAAGAAAATGAGTGATGCCACGCTGGCGCCGGGACGACGGCTGGCGCAGATCCGGCAGACACTGGGGCTGTCGCAACGCCGCGTCGCCGAACTGGCCGGACTGACCCATAGCGCCATCAGCACCATTGAACAGGATAAGGTCAGCCCGGCGGTCAGCACCCTGCAGAAGCTGCTGAAAGTCTATGGGCTCTCGCTGTCAGAGTTCTTCTCGGAACCCAAACCGGATGCGGAACCTAAGGTCATTGTCCGCGCCAGCGACCTGCTGGAGATTGGCAGTCAGGGGGTTTCGCTGAAGCTTATCGACAATGGCCGTGCACAGCGCACGCTGGGCATGCTGCTGGAAACTTATCAACCCGGTGCCAGCACTGGCGAGAAGCTGCGTCATCCGGGCGAAGAGACCGGCACGCTGCTGGAAGGAGAGATTACGCTGGTCATCAACGGAGAGCACTATCATCTCTCCGCCGGAGAGAGCTACGTCATTGATACGGGCTTACCACACAGTTTCACCAACCGTGCTGAAATCCCCTGCCGCATTGTCAGTGCCCATACGCCAGCCAACTTTTAGGCGCTTCCGGAGGTTGTTATGAATTACGTGGAGAGTTATTACGCAGCGACCGCCAATCCGCATGCGCCCTGGCCGACATTACAGGAGAGCATTCAGTGTGACGTCTGCATTATTGGTGGCGGTTTCACCGGTCTTTCGGCGGCGCTGCATCTGACCGAGGTAGGCTATGACGTGGTCGTGCTGGAAGCGGCGCGGGTCGGCTTTGGTGCCAGCGGGCGTAACGGCGGTCAGGTGGTGAACTCCTACAGCCGCGACGTGGATGTGATTGAGCAGCGCTACGGTAAAGAGAGCGCCCGTATGCTGGGCAGCATGATGTTTGAAGGCGCTGAAATCATCCGCGATCGCATTAAGCGGTACGCGATTGACTGCGATTACCGGCCTGGCGGCGTTTTTGCGGCCCTGAATGCGCGCCAGATGGCGCATCTGCGAAAACAGAAAGCGTTATGGCAGCAGTATGGGAATCATGATCTGGAACTACTGGATGAGCGAGCCATCCGCCGTGAAGTCGCCACCGAACGCTACGTTGGCGGGCTGCTGGATCGGCGCGGCGGCCATCTGCATCCGCTGAACCTGGCGCTGGGGGAAGCGGAGGCGATCCGGCGACATGGCGGACGCATCTATGAACAGTCCGCGGCGACCAGTGTGGTTTATGGCACACCAAACCGGGTAAAAACCGCCCAGGGCGAGGTCAGCGCGCCCTTTGTGATCTTCGCCGGGAATGCCTATCTGGCCCCGCAGCTGGAACCGCGACTGAGCAGGAAAAGCATGCCGTGCGGATCGCAGATTGTGGCAACCGAACCGCTGTCAACCGACCAGGCGTTGTCGCTGATGCCGAACAACTACTGTGTGGAAGATTGTAACTATCTGCTGGATTACTTCCGTCTGACGGCGGACAACCGGCTGCTCTATGGCGGCGGCGTGGTTTATGGCGCACGGGAACCGGCCGATATTGAAGCGTTGATCCGGCCCAAGCTGCGCCGCACTTTCCCGCAGTTGCAGAACGTGAAGCTGGACTTCAGCTGGAGCGGCAATTTCCTCCTGACGCTGTCGCGCATGCCGCAGTTTGGCCGACTGGAGAAGAATGTCTATTTTATGCAGGGTGACAGCGGTCATGGCGTAACCAGTACGCATCTTTCCGGCAAGCTGATCAGCGAAGTGTTACGCGGCGACGCCGAGCGTTTTGATGCCTTCGCCCGCCTGCCTCACCTGCCGTTTCCCGGTGGGCGACGGTTTAAGGTGCCGCTAACGGCGATGGGCGCGGTGTGGTATGCGTTGAGGGATCGGTTAGGGGTGTGAGGCTGAGGGCCAGACCTGGCTGTCTGGCCTGATGAAAACAGGTCTTTCAGCAGGGCACATTCTGCCCTGTAGTTTAAACTTTTTTAGTATGTTGTAACTATGGAAAGAACGGAACGTTAACATATCAGAGCGGGAGCACTCAGCCCCCGCAACAGCGCCAGCCGCGTATCACTCCAGCGGCATTTTAATCGGGTCGTCATAGCGGTACTCAAAACCGAGTTCGCTACAGATGCGGGAACCATCAATCAGCTTGCCGCTATTCTTTTCCGGCTCGGGTGCGAACTGCGGCGGCTGCAGCCCAAGCTGGTGCGTGACCGCAGGATAGAAGGTGTCACGCGAGGGATGTTTCGAGGCACACAGATTATAGACCCGTCCCCCTTTGGGCGACTGCAATAGCAGCGTAATTGCCTCAACCACATCATCCAGATGCACCAGATTCACGCCCTGCGAGCCATTGGCCACATCCTGCTTGCCGGCGAGGAAGCGTCCCGGATGGCGCTTTGGCCCGACCAGACCGGCCAGCCGCACAATATCCACGCTGGTGCCCGGCAGATCGTGCAGCCAGTTCTCTAGTTTAACCAGCGTCTTTCCGGCCACCGTTTCTGCGTCCAGCGGGCTGTTTTCCCGCTTAGCGCCGGCGCTGCTGCCATAGACTGAGGTGGAACTGGTAAAGATAATGCGCGGTACCTTATAAACCAGCGCGGTATCGACCACATTCTGCACCGCCTGCAGATAGGCTTCGCCCCCTTCCGCAGTGCGGCTGGCGGGCAGTGTAACGATCAGCGCATCGACGTTGAATAGCGGCTCAATATCGGCGGCATCACAGAGCAGTTCCGGCGTCAGTTCCAGCTGGAACGCCTCAATGCCGCAGCGGCGTGCCGCGTCTATACCGTCTGGCGTGGTTTTGCTGCCGGTGACCTGCCAGCCTCGCGCCGTTAACGCCGTGGCCAGCGGCATACCCAACCAGCCCAGTCCCACAATCGCGACCTTCTTCATTTTGACTCCTGACGTGAAACATCAACCCTGACTTCACCGTAGTTTGCCCCCGGATTGCAAACCAGAACAACCTGTTTCAGCGCTTTCCGAACCGCCCGTTTAAAAAAGTGTTGCCAAGCGCAGCCATCTTCGCTAGGTTAAACCCCACAAATGAATACTCATTCATCGACGAGATTATTATGACACGCGTTCAGTTCAACCATCATCACCACCATCATCCTGACTAGTCTTTCAGGCGATTGGTGCTGGAAGACTTTCAAGATCTTCCAGTGGTGTGAACGCAAGAGAACCCCCGGAAGATCGTCTTCCGGGGGTTTTTTTATGGGCTGACGTAACCACACATTCAGGACCGAATTAAGAGGACAGGAACCATGTTAGATAACACCCGTTTACGCATAGCTATGCAGAAATCTGGCCGTTTAAGTGATGATTCACGCGAACTGCTGGCGCGCTGCGGCGTTAAAATCAACCTTCAGCAACAGCGCCTGATTGCGTTTGCGGAGAACATGCCGATCGACATCCTGCGTGTGCGCGATGACGATATTCCTGGCCTGGTGATGGATGGTGTGGTCGATTTAGGCATCATCGGCGAGAACGTACTGGAAGAAGAGCTGCTGTCGCGCCGTGCCCAGGGTGAAGATCCGCGCTACTTTACGCTGCGCCGCCTGGACTTCGGCGGTTGCCGTCTGTCACTGGCGATGGCGACAGATGCCGAGTACACCGGCCCGGAATGCCTGGATAAATCCCGTATCGCCACCTCCTATCCGCACCTGTTAAAACAATACCTCGACAAAAAAGGCGTCAGCTTTAAGACCTGTTTACTGAACGGTTCCGTGGAAGTGGCGACCCGTGCCGGTCTGGCTGATGCCATCTGCGACCTGGTCTCTACCGGTGCTACGCTGGAAGCCAATGGCCTGCGCGAAGTTGAAGTAATCTATCGTTCAAAAGCGGTGCTGATCCAGCGTGACGGCGAGATGCCTGCCGCGAAGCAGGAGCTGATCGACAAAATGATGACCCGTATTCAGGGCGTGATTAAAGCGCGTGAATCGAAGTACATCATGCTGCACGCGCCGAGTGAGCGTCTGGAAGAAGTGATCAGCCTGCTGCCTGGCGCAGAGCGCCCGACCGTGCTGCCGCTGGCAGGCGATGTCAGCCGCGTGGCGATGCACATGGTCAGCAGCGAAACCCTGTTCTGGGAAACCATGGAAAAACTGAAAGCGCTGGGTGCCAGTTCGATTCTGGTGCTGCCTATTGAGAAGATGATGGAGTAAGCCATGGCCTTTTCTACCCCGATTGAGTGGCAGCAGTGCACCCCCGAACAGCAGCAGGCGCTGCTGTTACGTCCTGCTATCGCCGCCTCTGAAAACGTGACGCTGACGGTGCGCGATGTGCTGGAGCAGGTAAAGCTGAACGGTGATGACGCTCTGCGCCAGTTCAGCGCCCGCTTCGACAAAGCGCAGGTGGATAACCTGCGTGTTACCGCGCAGCAAATCGCAGAGGCCAGCTTACGTCTGAGTGACGAGCTGAAGCAGGCGATGGCTGTCGCGGTGGGCAATATCGAAACCTTCCACAACGCGCAGATCCTGCCGCCGGTGGATGTGGAAACCCAGCCAGGCGTACGCTGCCAGCAGATTACCCGTCCGGTGAAATCGGTCGGACTCTATATTCCTGGTGGTTCCGCCCCGCTCTTCTCCACCGTGCTGATGCTGGCGACCCCGGCCCGTATCGCTGGCTGTGGCCGCGTGGTGCTCTGTTCGCCGCCGCCGATTGCCGATGAGATCCTGTATGCCGCCCAGCTGTGCGGCGTAGAAGAGGTGTTCCAGGTAGGCGGCGCGCAGGCCATCGCCGCGATGGCCTTCGGCACCGAAACCGTGCCACGCGTGGATAAGATTTTTGGACCGGGCAACGCCTGGGTGACAGAAGCGAAACGTCAGGTAAGTCAGCGACTCGATGGCGCGGCGATTGATATGCCAGCGGGTCCTTCTGAAGTGCTGGTGATTGCGGATGAAGGCGCCACGCCCGCGTTTGTCGCGTCTGATTTACTCTCACAGGCAGAGCATGGGCCCGACTCGCAGGTCATTCTGCTGACGCCTTCATTTAAGCTGGCCGAGGCGGTCGCGGTCGCGGTTGAGCAGCAGCTGGCGCAGTTGCCGCGGGCTGCCACAGCGCGTCAGGCGCTGGAAAGCAGCCGCCTGATCGTGGCGCGTGACCTTGAGCAGTGTGTCGCGATCTCTAATCTCTACGGCCCGGAGCACCTGATTCTGCAGACGCGTCAGCCGCGCGATCTGGTGGAGTCGATCACCAGCGCCGGTTCGGTATTTTTAGGCGACTGGTCGCCGGAGTCCGCGGGCGATTACGCCTCTGGCACCAATCACGTGTTACCGACCTACGGTTACACTTCGACCTGTTCCAGCCTGGGCCTGGCCGATTTCCAGAAACGCATGACGGTGCAGGAGCTGACGCCGCAGGGCTTCCTGAACCTGGCCGCCACCATTGAAACCCTGGCCGCCGCCGAGCAGCTGGATGCCCATAAGAATGCCGTCACCCTGCGCGTTGCCGCACTGAAGGAGCAAGCATGAGTCAGGATATTGAGCAGCTGGCGCGCGCCAATGTGCGCGCCCTGACGCCCTATATGTCGGCGCGTCGTCTGGGTGGCAACGGAGATGTCTGGCTCAATGCCAACGAATTTCCGCTGCCGGTGCCGTTTGAGCTGTCGCAGCAGACGCTGAACCGCTATCCGGAATGTCAGCCTAAACTGGTGATTGAGCGCTACGCGGCTTATGCAGGCTTAACGCCGGAGCAGGTGCTGGTGAGCCGTGGCGCAGATGAAGCCATCGAACTGATCATGCGTGCCTTCTGTGAGCCGGGTCAGGATGCGATTCTGTTCTGTCCACCGACCTATGGCATGTACAGCGTCAGCGCCGAAACCATCGGCATTGAATACCGCACCGTCCCGGCCCTGACCGACTGGCAGCTGAACCTGCCTGCCATTGCAGAGCAGCTGGATGGCGTCAAAGTGGTTTACCTCTGCAGCCCGAACAACCCGACCGGCAACCTGATCAATCAGGACGACATCCGTCAGCTGCTGGCAATGACCGCCGGTAAAGCGCTGGTCGTCGCAGATGAAGCCTACATTGAGTTCTGCCCGCAGGCGACCCTGACCGGCTGGCTGAAGGATTATCCACATCTGGTGATCCTGCGTACGCTTTCTAAAGCCTTTGCGCTGGCTGGTCTGCGTTGCGGCTTTGCGCTGGCGAATAAGCCGGTCATCGACCTGCTGATGAAGGTCATCGCGCCCTACCCGCTGGCCACACCGGTGGCCGATGTCGCCGGTCAGGCACTGAGCGACCAGGGAATTGCGCTGATGCGTGAGCATGTGGCACAGCTGAATGAGAATCGTAGCTGGCTGCAGGCTGAACTGGCTCAGCTGGCCTGCGTTGAGCAGGTTTTCTCCAGTGAAACCAACTATGTGCTGGCGCGCTTTACCGATTCACCAAAAGTCTTCAAAACCTTATGGGATCAGGGCATTATCCTGCGTGATCAGAACAAAAATCCGGGCCTGTCGGGATGCCTGCGCATCTCCATCGGCACGCGTGAAGAGTGCGAACGAGTGATCGCCGCGCTGCAAGCCTTTTCTGTGGAGCAAGCATGAGCCAGAAGACCCTTTTTATTGACCGCGACGGTACGTTAATCTCTGAGCCGCCTGAAGATTATCAGGTGGACCGCATGGATAAGCTGGCGTTTGAGCCAGACGTTATCCCGGCGCTGCTGGCACTGCAGGCCGCCGGTTATCGCCTGGTCATGATCACTAACCAGGATGGTCTTGGCACCCCGGGTTTCCCGCAGGCCGATTTCGATGGCCCGCACAATCTGATGATGCAGATCCTGACCTCGCAGGGCATTGCGTTTGACGATGTGCTGATCTGCCCGCACATGCCGGACGATCACTGCGACTGTCGCAAGCCGAAAACCCGAATGGTGGAAGCCTGGCTGGCCGAAGGCGCGCTGGATACCGCCAACAGCTACGTGATTGGCGATCGCCTGACCGATGTTCAGCTGGCGGAGAACATGGGCATCCAGCCTATCCGCTACGGTGCTGACGGCCAGAACTGGCAGACTATCCAGCAGCGTCTGACCCAGCGTGACCGCCATGCGCTGGTGCAGCGCAACACCAAAGAGACACAGGTGCGGGTAGAACTGTGGCTGGATCGCGAAGGCGGCAGCAAGATTAATACCGGCGTGGGTTTCTTCGACCACATGCTGGACCAGATTGCCGTACACGGCGGGTTCCGCATGAACATCGAAGTGAAAGGCGATCTCTATATTGACGATCACCACACGGTGGAAGATACCGGTCTGGCACTGGGCGAAGCGCTGCTGAAGGCACTGGGCGACAAGCGTGGCATAGGCCGTTTCGGCTTTGTGCTGCCGATGGATGAATGTCTGGCGCGCTGCGCGCTGGATATCTCCGGCCGTCCGCACATCGAGTTCAAAGCGGAGTTCAACTATCAGCGCGTGGGCGACCTCAGCACCGAGATGGTCGAGCACTTCTTCAGCTCACTCTCCTACGCCATGATGAGCACCCTGCATCTTAAAACCAAAGGCAAGAATGACCATCACCGCGTCGAGAGTCTGTTTAAAGCCTTTGGCCGTACGCTGCGTCAGGCGATCCGCGTTGAGGGCAATACGCTGCCAAGCTCGAAGGGAGTGCTGTGATGAACGTGGTGATCATGGATACCGGTTGCGCCAACCTGTCGTCGGTGAAATGGGCGATTGAACGTCTGGGCTACACCCCGGAAGTGAGCCGCGATCCCGATGTGGTGCTGCGTGCCGACAAACTGTTTCTGCCCGGCGTCGGCACCGCGCAGGCGGCAATGAATCAGCTGGAAGAGCGTGACCTGATCGATCTGGTGAAAGCCTGTACCCAGCCGGTGCTGGGGATCTGCCTGGGTATGCAGCTGCTGGGTCGCGGCAGCGATGAAAACGGCGGCGTGCCGACGCTGGGGATTATCGATGAGCCGGTGTCGTTAATGGACACGCACGGCCTGCCGCTGCCACACATGGGCTGGAATCAGATTACCGCGCAGGCGGGCAATCATCTGTTCCGTGGCATCGACGAAGGCTGCTATTTCTACTTCGTCCACAGTTATGCCATGCCGGTCAACGCCAGCACTATCGCCCAGTGTCACTACGGTGAAGCTTTCACCGCCGCGGTGCAGAAAGATAACTTCTTTGGCGTCCAGTTCCACCCGGAACGCTCGGGCAAAGCGGGTGCGCAGCTGCTGAAAAACTTCCTGGAGATGTAATGATTATCCCCGCGTTAGATTTAATTGACGGCAAAGTGGTTCGTCTGCATCAGGGCGATTATGGACAGCAGCGCGATTACGGCAGCGCTCCGCTGCCACGTCTGCAGGATTACGTTCGCCAGGGCGCGACCGTGCTGCATCTGGTGGATTTAACCGGCGCGAAAGATCCGGCGAAACGCCAGATCGCGCTGCTGAAAACCCTGCTGGATGGCGTTGATGTGACGGTGCAGGTTGGTGGCGGCATTCGCAGCCGTGATGATGTGCATGCGCTGCTTGAAGCCGGAGCGAGTCGTGTGGTGGTCGGTTCCACCGCCGTGAAACAGCCTGAAGAGGTAAAACGGTGGTTTGCGGAATTTGGCGCAGAGGCGATTGTGCTTGCGTTAGATGTGCGCATTGATGCCAGTAACCGCAAAGAAGTGGCAATCAGTGGCTGGCAGGAAGCGGCGGGTGTCACGCTGGAAGAGGTGATTACCGACTTTCAGCAGGTGGGCCTGAAGCACGTGCTGTGCACCGACATTTCTCGCGACGGCACCCTGAGCGGCTCCAATGTTGCGCTCTATCAGGAAGTGACGGCGCGCTTCCCGACGATTGCTTTTCAGTCCTCGGGTGGCATTGGCGACCTCAATGATATCGCCGCCCTGCGCGGCAGCGGCGTTCAGGGCGTAATTGTCGGACGTGCGCTGCTGGAAGATAAATTCACTGTTTCGGAGGCGATCGCATGCTGGCAAAACGGATAATTCCCTGCCTGGACGTACGTGACGGCCAGGTGGTCAAAGGCGTACAGTTTCGCAATCACGAGATCATCGGCGACATCGTACCGCTGGCGCAGCGCTATGCCGCCGAAGGTGCCGACGAGCTGGTGTTCTATGATATCACCGCCTCATCCGATGGCCGGGTCGTCGACAAAAGCTGGGTATCGCGGGTTGCGGAAGTGATCGATATCCCGTTCTGCGTCGCGGGCGGCATTAAAACCCCGGAAGACGCAGCGCGCATTCTGGAGTTTGGCGCAGATAAGATTTCGATTAACTCGCCGGCGCTGGCCGACCCCACGCTGATCACCCGCCTCGCGGACCGTTTTGGCGTGCAGTGTATTGTGGTCGGGATCGATACCTGGTTTGATGAAGCCAGCGGTAAATATCAGGTGAATCAGTATACCGGCGACGAAGCGCGCACCCGCGTGACGCAGTGGGAAACGCTGGAGTGGGTGCAGGAAGTGCAGAAGCTGGGCGCAGGCGAGATCGTGCTGAACATGATGAATCAGGATGGCGTGCGTAACGGCTATGACCTGGTGCAGCTGAAGAAAATGCGTGAAGTCTGCAAAGTTCCCCTGATCGCCTCTGGCGGCGCAGGCACCATGCAGCACTTCCTGGATGCGTTTACCGAAGCTAACGTGGATGGTGCTTTAGCCGCCTCGGTATTCCATAAGCAGATTATTAATATTGGTGAGCTGAAGAGCTTTCTGATCGACAACGGAGTGGAGATTCGCGCGTGCTAACTGAACAACAACTGGCCCTTCTCGACTGGGATAAAACACAGGGCATGATGCCGGTCATTGTCCAGCACTTCGTCTCAGGCGAAGTGCTGATGCATGGCTACATGAACCCGGCCGCGCTGGAGAAAACGCTGGCAGAAAGCAAGGTCACCTTTTTCTCCCGCACCAAAAATCGCTTGTGGACCAAAGGCGAAACCTCCGGCAACTTTTTGCAGGTCGTGAGCATCACGCCTGACTGCGACAATGACACCCTGTTAGTGCTGGCGGATCCTATTGGCCCGACCTGCCATCTGGGCACCACCAGCTGCTTCTCACCGGCGGTCCCTGAGTGGACGTTCCTCTATCAGCTTGAGCAGTTGCTGGCTTCGCGCAAAACCGCCGATCCTGAAAGCTCCTACACCGCACGACTCTACGCCAGCGGCACCAAACGCATCGCGCAGAAAGTGGGTGAAGAAGGCGTTGAAACCGCACTGGCCGCCACGGTCAACGATCGGGATGAACTCACCAACGAAGCTTCTGACCTGGTCTATCACCTGATGGTGCTGTTGCAGGATCAGGATCTCGACTTCCGCGCCGTGATTAACAACCTGCGTGACCGCCATAAGTAACTATGCAATATGCTGCTCAGAATGCCGTTTTTATGCGGATTCTGAGCAGTCTTCAGCTCATTCCTCACGTCCATCCGGCACAATGACGGCAACTCAAACCTCAGGGAGAGAACCGTGACCACCCATGAGAAATTAATCGCCCTGCTCGACCAGCACCAGGCACGCTATCGCCTGATGGAGCATGAGGCGACCGGTAAATGTGAAGCGGTCGCGGCGATACGCGGCACCGAAATCGGCCAGGGTGCTAAAGCGCTGGTCTGTCATGTGAAAGGCAACGGCGTTAAACAGCATGTACTGGCGGTTTTACCTGCCGATCATCAGGCCGATCTGGGCAAAGTCGCGGCAGCAGTCGGGGGAAGACGCGCCTCACTCGCCAGTCCGGCGGAAACCGATCTGCTGACCGGCTGCGTATTCGGGGCGATTCCGCCGTTCAGCTTTCATCCCGACCTCAAACTGGTTGTTGACCCCGCGCTGTTTGAACGTTATCCGGAGATCGCGTTTAACGCTGGTCTGCTGGAACGTTCAGTGATCCTGAATACCGAAGATTATCGCGCGTTATGCGCGGCTGACGTGGTGAAGATTACGCAGTAATTGCCATCCCGGCAGCCCGGCGATACTCTGCATAATCACTCATCACGACAGAATAAGAGCAAAATCATGAACATTTTCACTCAACGCCTGCGTCAGACGCTGGCTGTGGCGGTTATGGCAGGCTGCGCTTTTGGCGCGCAGGCAAAAATCGAACAGGTGCGTTTCGCGGTCGATCCGACCTATCCGCCCTTCGAATCGAAAACGCCACAGGGCAAGCTGGTCGGCTTTGATATTGATCTGGGCAATGCGCTTTGTACTCAGATGCAGGCAAAATGTGTCTGGGTTGAAAGCCAGTTTGACGGCATGATCCCGGCCCTTAAAGCGCGTAAATTTGATGCCATTCTGTCCGACATGGGCATTACCGAAGAGCGCCTGAAGCAGATTGATTTCACCGCGCCGCTCTATGACACCCACACCCAGCTGATTGCCCGTAAAGGTGCTGGCATATTGCCCACCGTTGAATCCCTGAAAGGAAAAACGGTCGGCGTAGAACAGGGAACGGTTCAGGAGCGCTATGCGCTGGCGAAATGGCAGCCTCACGGTGTGACCGTAGTGCCTTATGGCGATCAGGCACAGGTTGAAAGCGATCTGGTTTCAGGCCGACTGGATGCGGTATTCACCGATGCGGCACAGGCTGCCATCGGCTTCCTGAAGCATCCGCAGGGCAAAGATTTTGAACTGGCTGGCCCGATTATACAGGATCCGATCATCGGCCCCGGCACGGCGATTGGCCTGCGTAAAGGCGATACCGAGCTGAAAACCGCACTGGATAACGCCTTCGTCGAAATCAAAAAGAATGGCACCTTTGACCAGATTCAGAAGCGCTACTTCGCCACGGATATCTCTATCCAGCCTTAACCTCGCGGTCGCCCTTTTTCATCCTCACCGCGATCCGGCACTATACTCTAACTATTTCGGGACGGCGCGCTGTCGTCCTTTGCCGATTAAAGGACATTAACACGGTATGCATCAACAACATCATCCACTGTTAAGCGCCTCTTTAGGCACCCAGCGTGAAATCATCAGTTTCCATTTCGCGGAAGACAACGAGCGTCAGGTCTACATTCAGGCTGCGCTGCATGGCGACGAACTGCCCGGTATGGCAGTGGCGTGGTTTTTAAAGCAGCGACTACAGGCGCTGGAGTCCGCCGGTCAACTTAAAGCCGCCTTTACCCTGGTGCCGGTTGCCAATCCCCTGGCGCTGGGACAGCACTGGCATGGCACCCATCTTGGCCGATTCCATACGCTCTCTGGCCAGGACTTCAACCGCCGTTTCCCGTCACTGGGCGCAACCCTGGCGGCCGGGCTGGCTGAGAGTCTGACCCAGAGTGAAACGCAGAATAAAAGCCTGATCCGCGAGGCGATTGATCGCCACTATCGTGATACCGTGCCAAAAACCGAGCTGGATGCGCAACGCCACACGCTGATGCGGATGGCCAGTCAGGCCGATCTGATGATTGACCTGCACTGTGACTGGGAAGCCGTGCCACATCTCTACACCACGCCGCACGCCTGGCCGGACATTGAACCGCTGGCGCGCTGGTTAGGCAGCGAGGTGCAGCTGCTGGCGCAGATCTCTGGCGGTGAGCCGTTTGATGAAGCCTGTTGCGAACCCTGGCTGACGCTGGCGGAACGGTTTGGCAAAGATTATCCGATGCCACGCGGATTGCTGCCGGTGACGCTGGAGTTGCGTGGCGTGCGTGATGTGTCGCCTGAACAGGCGGAGAAAGACGCGGAGGCGATTATTTCAGCGCTACAGGAAGGCGGTTATATCGGCTACAGCGAGCCTGCGATTTCCGTGGAGGTGGCGGCACCCGTGATTGGCGGCGACGAACTTGTCCCGGCGAGCGCGGGCGGAGACGATATCGTGGCTATCAATGACGGCCCGATTGGTTTAAACGTGCCAGATATCGCTGAAGCACCTGGAGAAGCTGGCGTCATCAAAGAGCGTCACAGCGAAGGATCGGCGGCGGCCTCCCCTGCCCTGAAAAATCCACCTACGCCGTTAGCGGGCTGTGAATATATTCATTCGCCGGTATCCGGACTGATCCTGCATCGTAAACCGCTGGGCGCAAAGATTCGGCCGGGAGAAGTGGTGGCGGAGATTGTTGACCCGATAACTGACCAGATTACGCCGCTGGTGACGGAACATGGCGGTATTCTCTATGCGAGACACTGGGCTAAGTTTGCGACAGCAGGCATGCTGGTTGTGAGGCTGGCAGGTGAGCGAGAGATTCGGAGCGGGGATTTGCTGGTAGGATAAAAAAAGGGCTTCCCGAGGGAAGCCCTTTTTAGTGATTAATCTAACCACTCGGTGTGGAACACACCGTCTTTATCAATGCGCTTGTAGGTATGCGCGCCGAAGTAGTCACGCTGCGCCTGAATCAGGTTAGCAGGCAGCACTTCTGAACGGTAGCTGTCGTAGTAAGCGATCGCCGCAGAGAAGGTTGGCGTCGGGATACCGTTCTGAATCGCGTAGGAAACCACATCACGCAGCGCCTGCTGATACTGATCGGCGATATCTTTGAAGTACGGTGCCAGCAACAGGTTAGCGATGCCTGCATCTTCTGCGTATGCATCAGTAATCTTCTGCAGGAACTGGGCACGGATGATGCAGCCAGCGCGGAAAATCTTCGCGATTTCGCCGTAGTGCAGATCCCAGTTGTTCTCTTCAGACGCGGCACGCAGCTGTGAGAAGCCCTGAGCATAAGAAACGATTTTACCCAGATACAGAGCGCGACGAACTTTCTCGATGAACTCCGCTTTGTCACCGGTGAAGGCCTTCGCCTGTGGACCGCTCAGTACTTTAGAGGCTGCCACACGCTGGGTTTTCAGCGAGGAGAGGTAACGAGCGAATACAGATTCAGTGATCAGTGACAGAGGTTCGCCGAGATCCAGTGAGCTCTGGCTGGTCCATTTACCGGTGCCTTTATTCGCTGCTTCATCCAGAATCACATCAACCAGGTATTTACCTTCTTCGTCTTTCTTGGTGAAGATATCTTTGGTGATGTCGATCAGGTAGCTGCTCAGTTCGCCGTTGTTCCACTCAGTGAAGGTCTCAGCCAGCTCTTCATTGTTCAGACCCAGCGCGCCTTTCAGCAGAGCATAGGCTTCAGCGATTAGCTGCATGTCGCCATACTCGATGCCGTTGTGAACCATCTTCACGTAGTGGCCCGCGCCGTCCGGACCGATGTAAGCCACACAGGCTTCACCATCTTCTGCACGTGCAGCAATTTTATCCAGAATCGGTGCAACCAGTTCGTAGGCTTCTTTCTGACCGCCAGGCATGATAGATGGGCCTTTCAGTGCGCCCTCTTCACCACCGGAGACACCGGTACCGATGAAGTTGAAGCCCTGGTCAGAAAGCTCTTTGTTACGACGGATAGTATCTTTATAGAAGGTGTTACCGCCATCGATCAGGATGTCGCCTTTATCCAGGTGTGGAGTCAGGGAGGCGATAGTCTTATCGGTCGCTTCACCCGCCTGAACCATCAGCAGGATACGACGAGGTTTTTCCAGCGATTCGACAAACTCTTCAACGGTGTAAAAAGGAGCAAGTTTCTTGCCCTGGTTCTCGGCGATGACTTCATCAGTCTTTTCGCGTGAACGGTTAAAGATAGAAACAGTGTAACCGCGGCTCTCAATGTTAAGAGCCAAATTGCGGCCCATCACTGCCATACCTACAACGCCGATCTGTTGCTTGGACATTACATACTCCTGTCTGTGGTCTCGCATGGTGTTACCCGTAACACCACTTTGTAAGTGATCAGTATGTTAACTCAGGATAGCGGATTAAAGGTAATGAATGGTGCGGTCGCGCAGATGAAATTATCTGAAAATAAATCACACACTTAACAAGGATTTATAAAGCTTGGTATAGCTTTGAATCATTCTATCTGCTGTGAAAAGGGCTTCAAAGCGTGCCAGCGCAGCCGCACCATAGGTCGTTGCCAGCTCGGGGTTCTGCCAGATTTCATCCATCGCCCGTCGTAATGCTGCGGGATCGGATGGAGGGACGACTAATCCAGTGACCCTATCAATATTAATAAAGGTTGTTCCCGTTCCGATCTCGCTGGAGATTAGTGGTTTTGAATAGAGAGCACCTTCCAGTAAGGAGATACCGAATGCTTCTGAACGTAAATGAGACGGGAAAACCAGACAGGTACATAACTGTAGCAAGGCAGATTTTTCGCTGTCTTCCAGCGCACCCAGGAAATGGATATTGTTCACGCCTAACTGCTGCGCCTGCGATTTCAGCTCAGCCTCAATAGGTCCTGCACCAACCACAACGATTGGATAATGGCTGTTCTTTGCCGCCTCGATTAAGATATGCAGGCCTTTGTAATAGCGAAACGTTCCAATAAAGAGAAAGAAGCCATCCGGAAATCTTGCCTGCCATTTTTGCAGAACGGCAGGATCGTTATTTTGATAAAACTGTTTATCAAGACCGTAAGGAATAACTTCAACTTTATCTTTGAACTGCTGCAGGACCGGGCTACTTTCAACATAGTTTGGCGACGCGGCAACGATGCGGTCTACACTGGAGAGAAAGCGGTTCATCAACGGCGTATAGAGCCTTAACAGCACCTTCTGTTTAACAATATCAGAATGATAACTCACTACTGATGGCTTTTTGATGCCAGCGGCAAAATGCATAAAGTCCATAAAGGGATACGGGAAGTGGTAATGGATGATATCCGCCTTCTGAGCCAGTTCCCTGAACTCTTTTATCGCTGAATAAGAGAATGGCGTGGAAGCAAACTCACACTGCGTTTTTACCCGATGAATCTGATGATTATCCAGCGTGTTTTGTTTGTTTTCAAATTGGGGACTATGAGTAAAAACAACAGACTCAATACCTGATTTAAAACCACCTTCTGCGAGCTGATAAATAACCTGCTCGATGCCGCCAAAAGTATCAGGGTAGTAGGTTTTGTAACAGTGTAGAACTTTAATCATATATATCTTGCGACCTGCTCATAAGCTTCAATGGTTTTATCCGCACACAGTGACCATGAAAATTCGCGGGCACGCGCTAATCCCGTATCAATCATACGGCGCTTTTCATCAGCGTTTTCAATCATCATCTGGATGTAATTTGTCAAAGCATGAACGTCCTGAGGTTCATGCATTAATGCTGCATCTCCAGCGACTTCCGGAAGTGATGTTGCATTTGAGCAGATCACGGGCGTTCCTGATGCCATCGCTTCAAGAACCGGCAAGCCGAAACCTTCATAGATTGAAGGGAAAACAAAGCTCGTTGCAGCACTGAATAAAAACGGCAGATCTTTACCGGGTACAAAACCTAAATATTTTAGCCACCCTTCTCTCTCGCCCTTGTCAAAGAGTTTAAAGAGTTGCTCATTTTCCCAACCCTTATAACCACTAATGACTAACGGGAAAGCGGATTTTTCCTGAGCGGGCAGACGATCATACGCCTGAAGCAATGTCAGGATATTCTTTCTTGGTTCAATCGTGCCGGTATATAGAAAGAAACGTCGCCACTTAAGATTGTATTTTTCAAGAACATGTTGTGTTTCTGCTTCATCCCGGGGATGAAAATGTTCATTACAGGCCAGAGGAGCTACGGCAATCTTATGATCTTCAATACCAAAGAAATCAATTAACTCATTCTTTGTGTAATAAGAGTCAGTAATCAACATCGATGCACGCGAAACGGTATTTCTTAACTCTTTTTGCATCAGGTGAACACGTCCAGCCGGATGAAATTGAGGCCAATGGAATACTGACAGGTCGTGAAAGGTGGCAACACAATGTTTCACGCGAGGAGGTAGATAATAGTTTGGACTATGAAATATATGATTCTTAAAATGCCTCAGCGCCATCATTTTCATTACCGGGAAAGTCAGGCGATATATTTCACTTACTGTTTTGCTTCTTTGTAACTTACGCTTTATAGATTGAACCGATTGAGCAGACTCACTCGCGACTGCTAGTGAGTCGCGAGTCTTAGTGCCATGAAGAAACGTCAGCGCGACGTTATCTCTTTCTTGAAGCTGTTTAGCAAGCTCAAACGCATAACGGCCAATACCGGTTAAAGGATATTTAATACAGTCCGTAGAATAAACGACGTTTATTGCTTTGCTTCCAGCATCCATTTCAGGGTATCTCTAAGAGGGATTTTAGACGAAGTCTCACCGACTAAGCTACTGAGCAAAGTGATATCGCCACAAAGTTCTTTAATTTCATTAGGCCGCATAAAATCAGGATTAACTTCAATCTTAATATCATGGCCTGTCAGGGATTGACAGAGATCAACGACTTCCCTCAATGAATGCATTTTACCTGAAGCGACATTGACAGTCTGACCAGATGAGCGGGAATGCAGTAACGCGGAATAGCTTTTAACGACGTCACGCACGTCGGAAAAATCACGCCATACATCTATGTTGCCCAGCTCAATGACATCTTTTCTCTCACGAAAATGTTTGACGATTTTCGGGATCAGGAAATTTTCTGCCTGACCGGCGCCGGTGTAATTGAATGGCCGGGTAATAATAATCGGCAATTTTTCATAAAACAGACTGGTCATATACTCCATTGCCAGCTTGCTTACCGCATAGTCATTTGCAGGTCTGGCAGGAACTGACTCTGCTAATTTTCCCGGTGTGTTATTACCGTAAACATTAGCACTGCTGGCGATCAAAACTGCATCCGGCATTTTTGCTGATTCGCTAAGAGCCTGTAATAGATTACGCGTACCGCAAAGGTTTACACTATAGAACGCATTCGGGTCGGCATGACCAACAAAAGCGATGGCTGCAAGATGAACAACGACGTCAGGCTGAATACTGTCCACAGAATTTTTTACCTGTGCTGCATTCGTAAGATCAACCTGAAAATAGCGTGAGGAATTCTGGGCGGGAGTTGAACCGAAACCATAAACTTCATATCCGGCAGCGGATAAATCCGCTGCCATATATTGGCCGGTAAAGCCCTTGATCCCAGTGATCAATGCTTTTTTGCCATTAGTCATATCAGAAGGAGAACCCTTGTTTATTGCGGCGCAGATCTTCTTCTACCATCATCGCGCACAATTCTTCGAGCGTAGTTTTTGGTTCCCAGCCCAGAATGTCTTTCGCGCGCTGTGGATTACCAATCAGTAATTCTACTTCAGCAGGACGATAGAACTTAGGATTGACCTTAACCACCACTTTATTAGTGGCTACATCAATTGCAACTTCCTGGTCATCTTTGCCTTCGAAGCGCAATTCAATGCCAGCAGCTTTGAACGCCATTGAAACGAAGTCACGGACTGTTTCAGTGCGGTTGGTTGCCAGGACAAATGTATCTGGCTCATCAGCCTGCAGCATACGCCACATGCCTTCAACATATTCCTTAGCAAAGCCCCAGTCACGCTTGGCGTCCATGTTACCTAACTCAAGCACATCCAGCTTACCGAGCTTAATTTTGGCTACAGAATCGGTGATCTTACGGGTCACAAACTCCTGTCCACGCAGTGGTGATTCATGGTTAAACAGAATGCCGCTTGATGCGAAGATGTTGTAGCTCTCACGGTAGTTAATTGTCATCCAGTGGGCATACAACTTTGCGACGCCATACGGGCTACGTGGATAGAAAGGCGTATCTTCTTTCTGCGGAATAGCCTGTACTTTACCAAACATCTCTGAAGTAGACGCCTGATAGAAACGAATTTTAGGGTTAACGATGCGAATAGCTTCTAACAGGTTTACCGGACCAATACCTGTAATTTCAGCTGTGGTCAGTGGCTGGTCAAAAGAAACACCTACAAAGCTCTGAGCCGCAAGGTTGTAGACTTCGGTCGCTTTGCTTTCCTGAAGTAAACGAATGCTTGATGACAGGTCAGTCAGGTCATATTCGACAAGGTGAAGATTAGGATTGCTTTTAATCCCTAATTCTTCGATACGCCAGAAGTTCACTGAACTTGTACGGCGATAAGTACCAAAGACTTTATAACCTTTATCAAGTAACAATTCGGCTAAATATGCGCCATCCTGACCAGTGATGCCTGTAATAACTGCAGATTTCATAAAATAGTACCTTAAACCAGGGTGTTATAGAGATCGATAGATTCTTTAGCGGAGTTGTACGATGACAGTTCTCTGACTCGTAGCAATGCACCTTCGCTAAGTTTAGCTACTACACTGTCATCGTTGTTTAACAACGCGATTTTATCAGCAAGTGCCTGTGAGTTACCATCTTCAAAAAGCAACCCACAATAGTTATTAATAACAACTTCAGGAATCGCGCCTGAGTTGCTTGCGATAACGGGCTTACCATGTACAAACGCTTCAAGGGGCACTAAACCGAAAGATTCGTATCTTGATGGGAAAATTACGACATCACTTAATGCATAAATTTTCTCACGATCAAAATCATTAACTTCTCCGAGATACACGATATTGTCATGATCCTTAAAGCGATCTTTCAAAATACTTCTGATATCGATTGAAGAGCTTCCGGCTATTATAAAACATGCATTGTTATTATTAAGATGCTCCAGATTGAATTTCTCAATTGCGTCTAATAATACATCAATACCTTTTCTTAATTCCAGCCGACCTAAAAACAGGAATTTTTTCTTGTTCTTAATTTTCTCATCACTCAAATCAGGGAAATTTTCTAACTTCGCATAACCCTGAGATACCTCATAATAAGGCCAGTAGGCTATCCCAGCATGGATCTTGTGATATTTAACACTTTCAGACGGTGAGTATTTTTCAATGAATGTTTTCTTGATTGATTCGCTTATAGGGATAACAGCATTAGCATTGTTAACAATTTCTTTTTCGAAGAACGATAAATAGTCAACATCTTCAGTCTTCATATTCCAGGCATTTTTTTCATTAGCTACCTTCAGTGGCGTAACTAATCTAACCACTAAAGGAATATCGAGATTTTTATTAATCAGGCTGAATGAATAGACTTCAGAATCCCAAAGACATGAATCGACAACTGAGATGGGATGAATCTCGTTGAGACTATCAATCTCTACTGCCACTCTTGTAGACCAACTGACAATAGCGTTAGCAATGTTTGAATCATCAATATAAACGTGATTGATAGATTGTTTTTCGAGTGCTATTAGTTTAAATCGGCCTCGCTCTAAAACATTTTCCTCATCGCTTTCAATAATCACACTTACAAAGTGGCCAGCCAGTAGCAGTTCGCTCACCAAATGATAATAAAGCGTGCCTATCCCGCCAGAGCGGGTAAATGGTGGGAACTCTTTACTGACTACAACTATGTGAAGTCGTTTGTAATCTGTTGCCTGAGATTTAAAAGGAAGAAATTCGTCAGGTTTTAAGCTTTCGTAGCTCAAAAGTTTTGGTGAATTATTAGCTGCACTCAACCCAGCATCAAAACCTCGCCAAATTTCGGCCAGATATTTATCACACTCTTCTTTACTAATTTCTTTCTTATTAAAACCAGTTTGTATGTAGTCGACTCTCTCGCGCTTAACAATAGATTCCAGTTCTTCAATCAAAAAACTCCGACTTGCTTTAGAATACGTCAGCGCAAAATAAACAGTATTTTTTACTATAGAATACCAGTTGTAGCCATATTTATTGGTTCTGTTTTCACTTTGCGCGAATTCATGTCTGAGATATGCATCTGCGCAGTGGTTTATAGAGAAACCATTTTTAATCAATCTAAAACAGAGATCAGTTTCGTCCAGAAAGTAGTCGTATTCTTCGTCAAATCCACCACACTCAATTAAATAATCACGTCTGAAAACAGAGTTAGTACCAAGAAGCGTTCTGTTGTATTCAGGATCATTTTTAATATTATCGTTAGGATCTACGATTCCACTACCAAAATGATCGACAAATATATCCCTGGCCTGAAAGTTTAGTGTCCCAGCGTAATAAGTCGGACCGCCAGCACCTGCAACGAATGAGTGCGTACTGTTAAAGTAATTTACCAGGTTTTCAAACCAGTCAAAAAACGGTATGGCATCATCATCAATAAAAGCGACAAGATCACCTGAAGCAGCTTTAATACCTATATTTCTAGATATAGACAAGTTTTTAACTGGATTGTCGAATACTTTAATCAGATGAGACCATTTTTTTAAAACATCTGAAGTGTTATCGGTAGATGGCCCATTAACAACAATAACCTCGAAATTGTTACTATAGCTTTTTTCAAGGTAATCCAGGCATCTGTCTAAATGGTCTCCTCGATTGAGAGTACAAATAACAACAGAAACTGTTTTAAATTGATCTTTATCAGGTAGAATCGTTGACAGGAAACTATCTGCATATCCTTTCCAGGAACTATAGTTATTTTTAGTCAGGACATCATTTTGATAATCTATTAAAATTTTCCGGTAAATATTATCGTTTAGCGATTTAGTTAATAATCCTTCCAGTTCAATAGAGTCGTTAAATATACCGGGAGAGCCTGATAGTGTCTCATACACAGCCGCCTTATTTAAGGCCAGTACAGGTAATTGATATTGCGATGCTTCAAGCAACGGTACACCAAATCCTTCATGTTCACTAAAAGAAATAAAACAGGAAGCATTTTTATAATACTCATCTAATTCTTCTTCAGATACAGAACCAGTAAGTATCACTTCATTTTTTAAGCCCAGGTCATTAATAAGCTGGACAACTTTCTTGTAGTAGGCCGAGGAAGTATCGTATTTACCAACTAAAAAAAGTTTATTAACCGAATTTTTCTTCCTGTATTGAGAAAAAAATTCAACTAACTTGTGCTGACATTTGTTTTCACAAATCCTGCCAACAAATAGAAGATTTTTTTCAACCTCATCAACCGTTCTAAGTTTATCAAGCTTACGATCATCAATGATGATAGGAAGTTTTAGTGTTCTGCTCTCTTTAAACCCAAGATTAATTATCTCCTGAATGTTATAAAAGCTATCACCTGTTACAAAACTAAACTTATCAATTATTGAACTTAACTGGTCTCTACCTTTTTTACAGAGCTCATAAAGAAATGAATTCTTCTCAAAAAAATAGTGTGGCGTAATATTATGATAATGTAGTACTTTGAATCCCTTTGAGGAAACAACTTTCTCAGCGCAATATTCAGAATAAGCAGAGAAATGAAAGAGTATAATATCATCATCAGTTGTCTGTAAATGATCGATGAACTTTATCAATGACTCTCTTTCAGGATGAAAATGCCGTGCATAAATTTCTGATTTCAAACCATATGCGCTTTTAACATACTCATCAATATTGACGACATGATTCGAACATGCATCATACATATCCAGAGATTCGATTACCTGGATAAAACGTCCCGAGAAATGTTCGTACATATTCAGCCTCTGACCTTAATATAAATTTTTCTTGCAAGATCGAAAAGAGTTTTGTTTCTACGCAATATTTTTACTGCGGCATATTTAAAACTGCCTTTAACCCTGACTTTTGATTTCGGATGAAGAGCCAGAAGGTTAATAAATATAAAAGGACTTGCCCTGAATCTATCTATGAATGAATAGCCCTCAATATTTTCAGGTGAGACTTTGGTGATCAAAACAACAATAATTTTTCGATAATCATCTTTGCATAAAGTAATCAATTCATTAATTTCAAACTGAGTGGTCTTAAAAAGAAACCTCAACTCTTTAGGCAAAATATTAATGCCCGTTCTTTCAGTTTGTCTTCTTTCTGAACGAGCATCTTCGATTGTCTCTAAAATGCTTTTGTTTGCGGAGACAATTTTTTCTTTGTTCATATAAACTCCATTATTTAATTGCGAGAACTTCCATTTCTCTGCAGAGGCCATTCTTTCTGTTGTCTTCTACTAACGTTACAGTAGTAAATCCTGCATCAGTAAGCATCTTTTTTAACGAGTCGACTGAGAACATGATGTAATGGAAGTCACCTTCATAATCTTGTGCTCCATAAGTGACTTTCCGCAGATCGTCAAAACTCATGGTGCCACTGACGTAATCCTTAATCATACTATCTGCGTCAGGTGTTACTAATTTTAGTACTCCGCCAGTTTTGAGCTTCTTGTACCAGTGTGGGAAAATAACTCTGGTCAGTTCTAATTCAGTAAAATGCTCAATCAGATGTGCAGCATAAATTTCTTCCAATGCTTCATCATCAAATACTAAATCGCTCGCGCTACAGATGACATCAACTCCAGGTAACTCCCTGGCATCAACGTTTATATAACCCTCAGGTTGAACGTGACCGCAACCGATATTGATCTTTCTCCAGCCGAGGTTATCGAATTTATCTGAGGATATTATCTTTGTTTCAATTTCTTTTTTGTTATCTCTGTCTGTTAGCGTACCTGTTTTCAGACGTAACTCGAACATAAATTCTTCGCGCACAAATTCAAGTCTGTCCTGAAGATTGTGCACAAGCTGCTCAATAACAGCGCTCTTATCATCAGCCTGATCAACCTCTACCGGAATTAACTGGCTCTTTTCTTCATTTACTGCATCAAACTTATCGTCAATAGATGCTATTTTATGATTTAAATTTTCAACTTTAGCATCTACAGATAGCACTTTTTCATCAAGGCTCGTCACCTTGTTTTCTAATCTACTGATGACATCAATAATATTATTAAATTTATTCTTGAATTCACTGATAATATTCAACATAATTTTCCTAGATTGTTGTTACGGTGCAGGTGTTTTCAAGCCAGGCGCTGCCGACAAATATTTTTCCAGGCGCTATTACATTAAATTGTCCTAAACCATCCTTCCAATGGAAACATTCTTCGTAGTGATCCCTTTCTTTGTGTAATGCAGCTGAAATACTGTATTCACCAACCCCTATATTCATATTAAATTTAAATCTAACGATCTTTTTACCTGGCTCATTCATGTCAATGTTATGAGCGAGAGTATTAGTTCCAAAAACAATGTTGCCAAGGCGGTCTCTGATATGAAAGCCAAGTGTTAAACCTGAACGAACTTCTTTGTTATCAATGGCAAAACATAAAGAACTGTCTTCAGCCACGTTAACAACTTCAGTTTTTTGACCTGCTGAATTTTCAAGAAAGAACTCAGTAATAACCGCTTTTTTATTGCCAGATTCAGATTTACCATTTTCTGCATTTATAGCATTCTGTTCTGAACTTTTAGAAAGCTTAGCATTATACAAGTTCATCACATCTGTAGGAGCGCCATCGGCAACAACTTTACCTTTATCCAATAAAATCGCTCGGGTACAGATATTAGCTATGGCAGCCTGATCATGGGAAACGATGAGCAGAGTTGTACCCTGTGCTTTAAACTCTCTGATTCTGTTAAAGCATTTGGCCTGAAAATAAGCATCCCCTACCGAAAGTGCTTCATCCACGATGAGCAACTCTGGTCTGACGGCAGTCGCGACAGCAAATGCCAGTCTGACTTGCATCCCGCTTGAATAGGTTCTGACGGGTTGATCTATATATTCGTTTATTTCTGCAAATGCTTCTATCGCTGGCATCAAATCTTTTATTTGAGCGCTATTCAATCCCATTAACTGGCCAGACATATACACATTGTCTCTACCAGTAAAATCAGGATGAAAACCCATACCTAACTCAAGCAAAGCTGCCACTCTTCCTGTTACAGACACGCTTCCTGAAGTTGCAACCGTTGTGCCAGTAATAATTTTTAACAGCGTACTTTTGCCAGCACCATTCATTCCAATGATTCCGACAGACTCTCCGGCACCAACATTAAAATTAATACCTTTCAAGATATCGATGGTAGTGTGGCATTTCTTATAACCTAAAGATGCCCATTCGATAAGACGATGGTTTTTTTTAGGGTAGTTTTTATAGCTCTTTGTGACATTATTTACTGAAATTATATTCATCAGAGTTCATCTACCATTTCGCCAGCATGTTTGCGGTAAAGATAAAATGCAGTAATATTAAAAAATATTGCAAGTATCAGTGCTAAAGTTACATGGTCCCATTCAGGGGCTTGATGATTAACAAATATGTTTTGATATCCCATTATGATGCCAGTCATTGGATTCATCAAAAGCCAGTGTCTGGCCCACTCAGGTAGGATATTTATTAGGTAAATTACTGGGGTAAACCAAAACCAGAACTGAAGGACAATGCTCATAAATTGGCCTACATCTCTGAAGAAAACATTTAAAACACCAAGTGTAATCCCCAGACCGGTAGCAAAGAGTATTTGAATAGCCAGGAGCGGAATAATATATAGGATTTCAAAACCAGGGAAATTCCCTGATAAAAGAAGGAAGATTAAATAGAGAGAAAAAATTATCAAAAAGTTCGTAAAAGAAACACCTATTGAAATAATTGGCAAACAGATTCGCGGGAAGTTAAGTTTCTTTAAATAATTTCCACTATCAACAAATACATTTATTAATCTTGCTACTAATTCTGAGAAAAGGCCCCAGGTCAATAATCCGGCACAAAGATAGATGCTATATGCAAAAGGACCATTGTTATCTGGCATCCTCGCTTTCATCACTTCAGAAAAAATTACAGTATAGACTGTAATCATAGCTAAAGGTTGAAGCACTAACCATGCAGCGCCAAATATACTTGTCTGATATCTGCTCTTAAAATCACGTATTATACTGTTTAATATAAAATCACGATATCCGGCCGCAGCCATTAATGACTTTATCATTTATTATTTCCTTGAATAACATCAATCAATTTTTTGGTATTTAATTCCATTTCACGTAAGCATCCCCGACTCTCAACATTGATTCTTAACAGAGGCTCGGTATTAGAGTTTCTTACGTTTACTCTCCATTTTTCAAATTCAATGCTTACTCCGTCAATATAGTTTTCATTGACACAGTCTTTTAAATATTCGGCCTTAATAGTTTCAATAACTTTGAAAGTATCTTTCACTTTAAAGTTAATCTCACCACTGCAGGGAAACGCTTTCATTCTTTCCGAAACCAGCCCGGAAAGTGTCTCCCCTTTCACTGCCAGCAGCTCTGCCACCAGCAGCCATGGAATCATACCGCTGTCGCAGTAAGCGAAGTCACGGAAATAGTGGTGCGCACTCATCTCACCACCGTAAACCGCGTCTTCTTCACGCATGCGCTCTTTGATAAACGCATGACCGGTTTTAGACATCACCGGAATACCACCCGCTTTGGTCACCACATCAATGGTGTTCCAGGTCAGACGCGGATCGTGAATAATTTTCGCTCCTGGCTCTTTCTTGAGGAACGCTTCGGCTAACAGCCCAACGATGTAGTAACCCTCAATGAACTCTGCATTCTCATCAAACAGGAAGCAGCGATCAAAGTCACCGTCGAAGGCGATACCCATATCGGCCTGATGCTCACGCACCGCATCAGAAGTGTCTTTGCGACACTCCGGCAGCAGCGGATTTGGGATACCATTCGGGAAGTTACCGTCAGCTTCATGATGTACTTTGATGAACGTTACTGGCGCATTCGCCTGCTTAAAGCGTTTTTCAATTTCATCAATGATATGACCTGCAGCACCGTTACCGGAGTTGATCACCAGCTTCATTGGTTTAGTGAAGTTGCTCAGGTCGATGTAACCCATCAGGTGATCGACATACGCATCCAGCACAGAAATCTGTTTATAGCTGCCGCGCTTACTCTCTTCTACCGGAGCAAAGTCATTCGCTTCAGCCAGGCGCTGCACGTCACGCAGACCGGTATCACCACTGACCGGGCGAGCACCTTCCCGTACCAGTTTCATCCCGTTGTAGTTCATGGGATTGTGGCTGGCAGTCACTTCAATGCCGCCATCAATGCCTAAATGAAACGTGGCAAAATAGATCTCTTCTGTTCCGCTCATACCAATGTCGAGCACATCGGTGCCCGCATCCCGCAGTCCATTAGCCAGTGCCAGCTTTAACGACTCGCTGGTCAGGCGGACATCGCCGCCCACCACGATCGTTTTTGGCCGGATAAATTCACCATAGGCGCGGCCAATGCGGTAAGCGATGTCTTCATTCAGTTCAGTGCCTAACTCGCCGCGGATGTCATAAGCTTTAAAACAGGTCAGTGCTGCCATGATCGTGTCTGTCCTTACTTACTTGCAAACTGTTGTTTAATCAAAATGAGGTCGTCATCACCAAGGTAAGAACCCGACTGGATTTCCAGAAGTTCCAGAGGGATTTTGCCTGGATTTTCTAAGGTATGCGGGTGACCGATTGGAATAAAGGTTGACTGGTTTTCTGTCAGCAGCAGGGTTTTATCCTGAATAGTGACTTTCGCTGTGCCTGAGAGGATCACCCAGTGTTCGGTGCGGTGATAATGCATCTGCAGTTCGAAGGCTTCACCCGGCTTAACCGTAATGCGGTTAACGTTGAAGCGGCCAGTATTGACCACCAGATCGCAACGTCCCCATGGCCAGTAAGTTTCACGATGGCGGCGATATTCGCTGCGGCACTCGCTCTTCAGGAACTCAACCACTCGCTTAACATCCTGTACCTGGTCTTTACGTGCAACCAGCACAGCATCTTTGGTGTTCACAATGACCAGGTTTTCAACGCCAATGGCGGCAACCAGCTGGTCTTCACTGTTGATATAGCAGTTTTTGGTGTTGTGCAGGAAGGTATCGCCCTTCAGGGAGTTGCCGTGAGCGTCTTTGTCGTTTACTTCCCACAGTGCAGACCATGAACCGACATCACTCCATCCGGCTGCCAGCGGGACGACCACAGCGGCATCGGTCTGTTCCATTACGGCGTAATCCACTGACTCGTCAGGACAGGCGATAAAATCATCTTTATCAATACTGATGAAATCATTCCCTTCTTTCACGTTAGCCATGGCTCGACGGCAGGCTTCCAGAATATCCGGACGAAATTTCTCCAGTTCCTGCAGATAGCGTTTAGCCCGGAACATGAACATGCCACTGTTCCAGTAGTATTCACCGGACTCAAGATACTGCTCAGCGGTGCTCTGATTCGGTTTTTCAACAAAGCGCTGAACCTGATAAGGGCCGCTTTCTGCGCCTGGCAGTGCTTCGCCACGCTGAATGTAGCCATAGCCGGTTTCCGGACCGGTTGGCACAATACCAAAAGTCACCAGCTTGCCCTGTTTGGCATAGGCGGTGGCGACTTTGATAGCCTGATGAAACGCAGCACGGTCTTCAATCACGTGATCGGCGGCCAGCACCAGCAGAACCGGATCATCACCCTGCTCTACGGCGTTCAGCGCAGCCAGCGCGATGGCCGGAGCAGTGTTACGCCCTACCGGTTCGAGAATGATGTTATGGGATAGCTTGTTAATTTGTCGCAACTGCTCGGCAACCAGGAAACGATGTTCCTCGTTACAGATGACCATCGGTGCACGCGCTTCGACACCGCTCAGACGATTAACCGTCTCCTGCAGCATGGAGTGCTCACCGTGCAGACAGATGAACTGTTTTGGGTAAAGTTCGCGGGAAAGGGGCCATAAGCGGCTGCCGGTTCCTCCGGCCATGATTACGGGAAGTAACATTCCACATCCTCTAACAAATTTAAACATGCTATGCATATAAGCGGGTCAATTTTTATTCATTATGAATAAACAGCCACGCTACCGCCCCTGGCTTGCAGCAACCAATGCGCTGTGTGATAGGAATCTTACCTTCACAGGTTAGCTTGTCGATGCGCTGATTATATTTTATTCAATCGCATACGGGTTCCGGGATAACACCAAATAGTACATTTTGTGCGGCAAAAATAATATGCCTAATCTTTCATTGCCACTGACAAAACTTAAGAGTGACTAAACATTGATCTCATCCTGCATGAGTAAATGTAATCACTGGCAAAACAGCATAGTAGCGTATGAGGAATCGCGCTTTGCGCCTCTTCACACAGTCGGATTAGCCGCTATTGTGATTAAACGCTATAGAAGCCAGACCAGGATAATTCCGTATTAAGTCATCAGTCAGTCACAATCTGGCATTGAGGTGAGGAGAGTGAGCAGGAATATGCAATTTCTCTTAATGCAGGCACAAAAAAACCCGGCCTGAGCCGGGTTTTTTTTATTTCATCGCAGACTACCGAAACCCATCCGGGTTCTTGCTCTGCCAGTTCCACGTATCGCGCATCATCTCATCGATGCCGCGCGTCACGCGCCAGTCGAGCGTGGTGTTTGCCAGTGACGCATCGGCCCAGAACGCAGGCAGGTCGCCATCGCGACGTGGCTTGATCTCAAACGGGATCGCCTTGCCGGACGCCTTCTCAAACGCTTTGATCATCTCCAGCACCGAGAAGCCTTTGCCGCCGCCCAGGTTAAAGGCGGTGTAGCCCTCAACTTTGCTCAGATAATCCAGTGCTTTCAGATGCCCTTCCGCCAGGTCAACGACATGGATGTAGTCACGCAGACAGGTGCCGTCTGGCGTATCGTAATCACCGCCAAACACGCCCAGCTTCTCCAGACGGCCAATCGCAACCTGTGCAATGTACGGCAGCAGGTTGTTTGGGATACCCGCCGGATCTTCACCGATTTCGCCTGACTCATGCGCGCCAACCGGATTGAAGTAACGCAGCGCAATCGCCTTGAACTTCGGCTCCGCTTTGGCGAAGTCGCGCATCACGAATTCGGTCATCAGCTTAGAGGTGCCGTATGGACTGGTGGTGCCGCCAATCGGGGTGGTCTCAACGTAAGGAACCGGGGCATCTGCGCCATAAACGGTTGCTGATGAGCTGAAGATAAAGTTCCAGACGCCGGCATCACGCATCTCTTCCAGCAGCACCACGGTGCCCGCGACGTTGTTCTCGTAGTACTCCAGCGGCATACGCGTAGATTCACCGACGGCTTTAAGCGCAGCAAAGTGGATCACGGCTGAAATGCTGTTGGATGCAAACAGGTCACGCAGACAGGCGCGATCACGGATATCGCCTTCAACGAAGGTCGCTTTTTTGCCTGCCAGTTTCTCAACGCGGTTAATCGCTTCGCGTGAGGCATTGCAGAGGTTATCCAGAACCACAACATCATCACCGCGCTGCAACAGCGCCAGTACCGTATGGGAGCCGATATACCCTGCTCCGCCCGTGACTAAAATTGCCATGTGAGCTCCTTTCAATCTGCCGCGCAGGACGCGGCAAATAAATTACTGTTGTTTTGCGAGGATGGTCTGGATAGCTTCGCGGAAATCGCGACCCTGCGCGTTGCTGCGCAGGCCGTAAGAGACAAACGCCTGCATGTAACCGAGCTTACGACCGCAGTCAAAACTGTGACCGGTCAGCAGCGAAACATCAACGGTTTTATGTTTGCTCAGGCTGGCGATGGCATCGGTCAGCTGGATACGGCCCCACGCGCCTGGCTCAGTGCGCTCCAGTTCGGCCCAGATATCAGCAGAAAGGACATAGCGGCCTACCGCAGCCAGGTCAGAGTTCAGTCCGGCGGTATCTTCAGGCTTCTCAACGAAATCGGTAATGGTGCTGATATCGCCAGGGTGATCAATCGGCTCTGCAGTGGTGATTACCGAGTACTCAGTGAGATTGGACGCGGGCATATGCTGCGCCAGGACCTGGCTGTGGCCGGTCTCTTCAAAACGGGCAACCATTGCTGCGAGATTGTAACGCATGTGGTCAGCGGTGGAGTCATCCAGCAGGACGTCTGGCAGCACGACCACAAACGGATTATCACCGATCATCGGACGGGCACAGAGAATCGAGTGGCCCAGACCCAGCGGCTGCGCCTGGCGCACGTTCATGATAGTCACGCCTGGCGGGCAGATAGACTGCACTTCGCTCAGCAGCTGACGCTTCACGCGCGCTTCAAGCAGCGCTTCGAGCTCATAGGTGGTGTCGAAATGGTTTTCTACGGCATTTTTCGATGCATGCGTGACCAGCACAATCTCTTTAATACCCGCGGCAACACACTCGTCAATGATGTACTGGATCATCGGTTTGTCGACGACAGGCAGCATCTCTTTCGGAATGGCTTTAGTCGCAGGGAGCATATGCATACCGAGGCCCGCAACCGGGATTACTGCTTTAAGCTTGGTCATATTTATTCCGTTTAATAAAATGAAGATGTGGGTCGATTATGCAGGATCGGCCGGAAGAGCAAGTATAATCTTTATCTGAAAATCGGACAGTAACTCTCTGTCATAACTTGGAAATTCGGCATTTTGCCCATTGCCAGCAACGGCATAAACTGAATAAAGACAATCAGTAATCGAATATCGCCTCTGTTATTTCCACCCCTGGTCGCCGCGCGGCTGAGACCAGCCATAAATGAAAACGGGCGACCCTGAGGCCGCCCGTTGATATAACGCAATTGTGATTACAACCAGCCTTCAAACCACTCTGGCATCACAAACAGATTAAAGTGATTCACCAGCAACATTATGCCGACAAATACCACCGACACCGCCACCCACTGTCGGGCATAAGGGATAAACCGAATGCCAATCACCGGCTTGATAAAGAATGGATGAGCCAGTGCCGAGATCAGAATCTGCGAGATGGAAAGCGTCAGCGCCACATAGAGCACGTTCGGCCAGATAAAGGTGGTTGCCAGCACCGCCAGAACCACAATACTCGCCACGATGTTCCAGTAGAACTCAACGTTGGTCCGTCCGTTGGCCTGGGAAATTGCCCCGGTCAGTCCGCCCATCGGCCGCAGCATACCAAACAGCAGCATCAGCGGAATCAGGTGATAGACCTGCTCGTGGGATGCGCCGTAGAGCACACGAACGATAACCGGCGAGAAGATGCCAATCACCAGGTACATCGCGCTGCTGAACAGCATAATCCCCAGCGTGCCTTTGAGGAACAGCTTCTTCAGCTGCTCGGCATCGTGCTGCTTCTCTGCAAAGCGCGGCAGTGCCAGACGGTTAATCACCGGCGTCACCAGCTTCAGCGGTTGCAGCACCAGCTCTTTCGCCAGCGAGTAGACACCCAGCATCTCTGCGCCCATCACTTTACCGACCACCAGCGCATCGGCCTGGGTTCGCAGCTGGTTAATGGTCTGCGAGCCGAGCTGATAACTGCCGTAGCGAATCGCGCCAATAAAAGTCGCTTTATCGAACTCCCAGGTCGGACGCCACGACTTCTCACCCAGCGCAATCATGCAGAGGATGCGGGTAAAGGCGTTGATGAACAGACCGAGAATCGCCGCCGCTACGGTGAGCGAGGTGAACTCCAGCATCGCCACCACACAGAGGAAGGCAAACAGCTTGGTGCCCATCTCAATCTTCGCCAGCGAAACCATCCGCTTGGTTTTGATGTAGTGCGCCTGATACTGCGACAGATGCCCCAGCACAAGGAAGTTCAGGCTGGTCAGCATGATCAGACCCACCAGCTCCGGCAGATGATAGAACCAGGAGACCGGGAAGGCGATCAGCAGCATGATCAGGCCAGTACACAAGCTGAGTGAGACGTTCACCCAGTAGATGGTGCTCTGCTCACGACGGGTAATGTTCTGGCGATGCACCAGATAACTGCTCATCCCCATATCCTGCAGCACACCCGCCACCGCCAGGATGGCGTTGATGATGGCTAACAGACCCAGCTCGTGGGTTTCCAGTTTGCGGGCGAGAAAGCTTAGCTGTGCAACCTGCAGCACTGCCGAGAAGCAGGTGCTGCCGAACAGCCAAATCGCCTGTGACTTAAATCCACTCACACCAGTCGCTCCAGAATCTGTGCCAGTTCGCCGTAGGCGATATGCTGATTAAATTCAGTCTCAACTTTGTGACGGGCGGCCGCGACCACGGGCGCCACATCCACTTCACCCTGAGAGAGCTTCAGCAGCGTCTCCGCCAGCGCCTCAGGATCGTCCTCTTCCACCAGCCAGCCAGATACGTTGTTTTCGATCAGCTCCGGAATGCCGCTGTGGAAGGTTGAGACCACCGGCAGGCCGACCGCCATCGCCTCCATCAGTGCAACCGGAATACCTTCCATATCGCCATCTGCGGCGGTTTTGGAAGGCAGCAGGAAGATGTCAGCCTCACTCAGCGCGCGACGGATCTCCTCCTGCGGTTTAAAGCCCGGCATGCTGACGCAATCTTCCATCCCCTCGCGGGCGATGAAATCACGCATCATCTCATCCTGATCGCCGTTACCGATAATGGTGTACTGAAACTGACCGCCACGCTGCTTCAGGATGGCGCTGGCTTTGACCGCCACATCCAGCCCTTTCTTCTCGGTCAGACGAGCCACCGAAACGATACGCAGCGGCGTCTGAAACGCCTGGCGCGGCTGGAAGTTAAACTTCTCCGGCTCAATGCCCATACGCGTAACGTGAATTTTTTCCGGCGGGCAGCCCATCTCAATCAGCTTATTCTTCCACAGATTGCTGATAGGCAGCATCAGCTCACTCTGGCGGAACAGATTCACATAGTCGAGTTTGTGCTCTTCCAGAATGTGACGACGGGAAATATCGGCGCCGTGAAACACGGTCGCCTGTTTACCCTTGAGCACGCCCAGCTCACGCAGCTTGTTCGCCAGCGCACCGGCATAGCCGAAATGCACCAGGAAAACATCTGCGGTGAAGGTCTGTTTAGCATTCGCCACAATCGACGGCAGCAGCAGTTTGCTGGACTGTGCGCCATAACGGCGCACATTCAGCGAACGCAGCAGCGACGGCTTCGTCACTTTTGGCAGCACCAGCTTGATACGCTGGTTCAGCTTATCGACAATCGAGATCTTCTCTTCCGGCAGCAGATAATGCGTCTTCGCCGCCAGACCATACTCATCAAAAGCGGCATGCCGGTTCACTAAATCGCCGGGAAAGACTGAAATAATCTCCACCTCGTAACCGGCATCAATAAAGTGGGTTACCTGATTTAATACGAATGTCTCAGAGGCAACCGGGAAACGCATGGTGAAAAAAGTCAGTTTCATCACATTACCCTAATACTTTGAGAATCTCTTCAGTGATCCGGTTGCCAATTTCCCTTTCATTCGCAACGGCCGTGTCGACCTTGAGCTTGATGTTGTCGTAATCGGCAAGCACAGTTTTCACCTTGTCGATTAGCGAGCCATCCATCAGGCTTTTCACATCGGTTGCCATCTGCGGCAGACCAAGCTGGTTCATCACACCCATCGACTTGTGCTCGTAGTTAATCGCCACAGCCGGGGTGCCAAAGTTCATGGAGATAATCGCCGAGTGCAGGCGGGTACCAATGGTCAGATGACAATGATTCAGCAGGATGCCCAGTTCCAGGTCATTAAACTCATCCATAATGACATGGTAATGTTCAGGCTGCGTCACGTGGTCACGCAGGGTCAGTGCAACCATGCGGTCATCTTTGGCATAGCTGTCGATGCCGGTACAGGTTGAGAACGCCACAACCTGATAGCCTTCAGCAATCATGGCATTGATCACCCGGCCAAATGCCGCTTCATACTCTTTCTGCGTCACACCCAGACGTTTATCAAACGGTGCCAGTTCACGCACGGTGATCGCGATGGTTTTACGACCATCGATAATGCCCTGCCAGTAGAGCAGGTTATGGCTTGGATTTTCGACTTCGCGTGCCCGCACCAGGAAAGCGGTATCAACGCCAGACGCGACTTTAGAACTGGTCACGCCATCGCGCTTCATCAGGTCAAGACTGACCGATTCACGCAGCACCAGGCTGTCGACCCGATCAAAGACAAAGTTTGCCAGCGCATTGACGCGCGGGTTCTGGAACGGCCCCACCGAGTGACCGATCAGGTAGATCGGCTTTTTCGCCATCAGCGCACAGAGGGCATGGTCAAACTGGGTCACACCATAGAGGTCAACGAAGAACGATCCGCCAACCTGAATAATCGCATCATATTTTGCCAGACTGTCAGTAAACGCCTTCAGGTGCGGGGGTACAGCGAACGACTTAAAGATCCCGCCCTTGCCCAGATGCGCCATCATGATATCAGGCATCAGGCGGTTCGCGACTTTACGCTTGAACGAACCGACCAGACCTTTACCTGATTTGCTGTTGTGCAGATACAGCGCATCCTGCTTAATATCCTGCTGAAGCAGATAACCGGAGCTGGTTGGATAACGGCTTATAACATCAATTTCTAAATCACTGCGTGCAGACTTCATTGAATCAATCAGTCCACGAAGAATCGCGCCATCCCCGCGATTTCCACACGTATGGTTACCCACCAATAAAATTTTCATAACAACTCCGAATGAATTTTTTTAATTCTGTAAGCCGCCCAGATCCGCAATGGGCAAAATGAACTCTGTTTAAAGTAATGCTTTACGGGATAACGCACCCAAAGGTAGTGCTCCTGTTAAAACCGGCCGCCTCCATTGTGGCGGCCGTGATGCAAGGGATTACGACTTGATTGCGAAGTAAGGCAGTGCGACCTGTTTGCCGTTGATCACGACGGAAACAAAGCCTTCTGGCTTGCTGGTATCGACCTGATCGGCGGAGAGCGGACGGGAAGCCATCAGCAGGTCGCCCTGTTCATTAGCGCCCACGCCCGCTTTGCCGTTGTGCAGGCTGAAGCGCTGCGGCGCGCGTTTAGTCGCGTCGCCCGCCGGAGGATTGCCCTTCTCCATCTTCGCGTTAACGCGCGCACAGCGACCGGTGACAAAGCGATCTTTACCGGTGGTTTTCACCAGCACGGCCACCGACGGCGTCCAGCCTGCCAGTTTGATGAAGATGCGGACATCGGTGTCATGCTCAGCCACATAGCGCACATCGACAATCGGGCTGCTGCCTTCGGCCGACCAGCTCGCTTCAGAGCGATCTTTTTTGCGCTGTACATGGATCATCGCGCGGCCACCGGTGGTCTTGTCACCGATCAGGTCCATCAGCGGCTTATCGCCACTGCCGTTGCTGAACTGCGACTGACCAAAAATTTCGATCTCCCACGAATCACCCACGGTCGGGGAGTAGAGACTGCCGAGATCAAACCAGGTTTCCTGATTCGTGTTGTTCTCTAAACGCCAGCGCGAGGTGATGTAGTTGTACTTCAGGCTGCCATCGAGCGCGACGCCATAGGACTCCACGCGGGTCGATCCCATCTCCCAGATGCTGAGCAGACGGTCGCCCTGCATAGAGTTGTCGATCCAGCTGCCCGACTGGAGGCTGGTCTGCCGCATATTCAGGCGCGTGTTATGCGCGATCAGCGGATTCTTACAATCCTCCAGACTCAGCGCATCGACAATCCACTGACCGTTGGAGAGATCGCCCGGGTTATCACAGTGCTCAATCCAGCCATTATGGATAATCGACTGGCCGCAGCGCGGCAGATTGAGGACTTTGCCACCACGACAGTACTGCGCATTAAAGTTCGACAGCTCAATCGCGGTGCTGTGGTCCCATTTGCCCTGCTTCTGACCTGACCAGCCCGATTTGATCACATCGCCGCTACAGCGTGAGGCGTACCACTGGTCGATTTTACAATCCAGAGTATCCTGCAGGCTGATGGCGGTGCCGCCAACTGCGTTAAAGCGCAGGCAGGCACCACGGAAATATTGTCCGCCAGGGCAGTTGTTATGGAAAAAGCCCTGCTTGTTGGGGCTTTTATCGCTGTTGCCGTTAAAGTTCAGGTTGGAAAGCTCAACCCGACGGGCATTCATCTCAAAGACGAACTCTGACTTACCATCCGAGACAATCGTGGTCGCCGGGAAGTAGCCGAAGTTTACCATCGCACCGGACATGCGGAAGAAGTTGAGATACTTATCGCCAAGGTTACAGGCTGAGACCATGAAGGTCCCGGCCGGGAACTGGACGCAGATCTGCTGGTTAGCCTGCTGTGACCACTGGAACATCGCCATAATGGCGGGTGCCGTATCGGTTTTGCCATCGGCAATCGCACCGAAATCAAACAGGGTCAGGCGGTTAAAATCGTCTACCACGCGACGCCAGGAAAAGCCCTCACCGGCAAAGTTTACGCCGCCATCATTCTGAGCGGGCTGGAAGCTGCCGACAAACTCGCCGCCGCCGACTTCCCGTCCTTCATGCCAGCTTTTCAGCTTAACCTTGGCGCCTTCAAACAGCGGACGGGTTTTGCGTAACTCCGCTACGGACGGGATCTCACCAATCAGCTGATAACCCGCTGGCTGTGCCAGACGCTGGCTGAAATCTGCAGCGCCCGGACGGCTGACATCCGCGATGTTGAACAGCGTCTGACCGCTGCTGTCTTCAACTGCCATCGAATGCGACGGATTGGCAATCAGCGCAGCATTGTCCTGAATAAACTGGGCAAAGTTACCTTTGTTCAGCGCGATAGGCTGAGCAATCTCCGACACTTTGCCGCTGGCATCACGCAGGAAGACCGGGATCTGGTTGCCCGGTTTGCTGGCATCTGCACCCGCTTTACCAATCCAGAGTTTGCCTTCAAAGCCCTGCCAGAACTGCGGCGGCATGGCGTAGACATTTTCCGGGGTCAGAATTGGCACGTCGCCTTTAGGCACGTCAGTGGCATCAACCGGCTTCAGGGCGATACCGTTACTTTTTGCAGCGTAGCTGGAAAAGGTGCTCACGGAGAGAGCCCCCACCAGAGCGGAGGCGGCGGTCTGTAAAACTTCTCTTCTTTTCATGCATCAATTCCCGTAGTCAATAAGGCCATTGGCCATGGCGGTGTCCCTGAGGCACGTCGCAAGTGAGCTTTTCCAGCTCCGGTTAAACCAGTGACAGCCAGCTTTGCTTAATCTGATTACCGTCGAATTTCAGCGCGGTCTGTTTCGTTTTTTCGCTCATGGCATAGAACAGCGCGTCATCGCTGGCGAGCTGCTCCATTCGGGCCAGAAACGTGGCTTTGTCGTTCATCGGAACCAGGAAACCATCTTCACCGTGATTGATGATCTCCTGTGGACCGGTCGGGCAGTCATATGCCACTACCGGCAGTGACCAGGATTTTGCTTCCAGCAGCACCAGTGGCAATCCTTCGTAGCGCGAGGTCATCAGCGCCATATCGCTGTCGCGATAGTAGTCGTTGATATTGCTGACCTTACCGACAAACTTCACGCTGTCGGTGATGCCCAGCACCGCCGCCTGGTCATGCAACTGTTGACGCAGTTCACCGTCACCGGCAATCACCAGCGTCCAGTCAGGATGGCTGCGGGCGAAGTCGCGCCAGATATCCAGCATCAGGTCAAAGCCCTTCTGGTTATCCAGACGGCCTACGGCCAGCGCCTGGCGATGACGGGTCTGGCGCTGATAGTCTTTGTAAACCACCGGGTTGGGGATTTGCTTGCTGGGAATGCGCCAGCGGCTGAACACCTGATGATCTTTGTCGGTCAGAACAATCACGCGGTCGTAGTAGCGCAGCAGCAGAAACTTGAGGAACTTAATCGGTTTGCTGAAGGAGTTAATGGCGATGTGTTCGCAGGCGTAGGCTTTGCCCCGCTTCTTCTTCATCGCCAGCAGATTCCAGAACGCGAACATCACGCTCAGGCGACCCATGCTGATCAGGAAGACGGTATCAAAGCCCTCTTCGTGAATCCGGGCAACCGCGCTTTTGATCGGATTGCTCTGCCCTTCAAAGCTGACGATCTGTTTGACGTGCTCAAACGGGTAAAAGGTTTTTCCACTGCCTTCCAGCGAGTAGATGGTGACTTCATGGGTCTCGCCAAGACACTCTGACATGAAGTTACAGATGTTCTCGGTGCCCGCATACGAATAAGCATCTTTGATCACCAGGACAATTTTTTTCATGAAACGCTATCCACCTCAAATTTTAAAGACAATCCTGCCGACAGGCTTAACGATGCTTAAGGGTAAACAGCACACCATTCACCATATACCAGGCGTAATAGTAATAGATTTTTAAAGGATTGTTTTTATAGATAATTCTTAATAATTCAAGGTGCCACTGGGCCGCTTTGTTCTTATTACGGGAAAGGGAATCGCCTAATTCGTAATAGTTGACCAGAATCGTCTGAATTACGCGCGCCTGCTTATAGCGGGTGAATAATTCATACAAAAACAGGAAATCTTCGTGGCCTTTGCGCTGGAAGAAAAGCCCCTGCGGCGGACGGCGGAAACAGACGGAGGAGAAGCAGACGCGATACTGCTTCTTCACAAAGTTTTCCTGCTGCAGGTAAGGTTTGCCGTAGGTAATGTCGTGCTCAGCCTTGCGGGTTTTATAGTGATATTCGGTAATCACAAAATCATCGCCGGCCGCGATGGCAGCGACCTGCTGGGTCAGCTTATCCGCATGCCACTCATCGTCGCTGTCGAGAAAGGCGATAATCTCTTCAGTGGCCGCGCGCAGCCCGACATTTCGGGTCTCTGCTGCGCCCATGTTGACCGCGTTATCCAGAATGGTAATGCGCGGATCCTGACAATGCTCACGCACAAATTCCAGCGAGTCATCGGTCGATTTATCGTTGACCAGATAGAGATGCCAGTCGGTATAGTGCTGATTGATAACCGATTGCACCGCGCGTAACACCGTCTGACGTGCATTATACATAGGCATGACAATGCCAACGGTTCCAACAGAAGTATTCATCTTCAACCCTGAATTAATCGTAAAAAGAGTCGCTCCTGGCATCAGGAGCAGAGCGAGGCGCGGCGCGCGTCAGGAGATCGCTTTCTCACCGCCGAAACGTGCTCTGACCTTGTCTTTAACCCGGTTCATGAAATAAGCACGGTTGTCTTTGTTGGTGAGGAAGAAGTAGCGCGCGAAGCTCAGGCTCGCCATCAGCGACTTACCATCCATCTTGTAGCGCAGCGGCAGCTTAAAAGCTTTGTAGGTGTGGATGTCACGCGGGGTCAGATGCGGCTTCATGCTATCGAGCCAGAACATCGAGTAGTTCACCGATTCGCCTTTGTGTTTCGAGCCAAACTTAGTGACCAGATGGTAGTTCGCCAGCGGTGCGGCGATCATCACAAAGTCATAGCCCATGCGGTCGGCACGTATGCAGAAATCGTAGTCCTGATGACGGATGTAGCGGGTATCGAACTGAATTTTCGCCGCGTCTTCCCGCTTCAGCACAATGGTGCTGGTCTGGATAAAGCCGTAGCAGCCGAACAGATACTCCGCGACCGTTTCATTTTTGCCTGGCGGCTGCATCGGCATCACTTTCAGGAACGTGCCATCCTGATAGATATTCACCTGGCTGAAAATGACGAAATTCTTTTTGCCCTGTGCGTCCAGCTGAGCAATTTTTTCGCTCACCTGCTGCAGTTTGTCCGCAGCCCACTCATCATCGGCGTCAAGGAAGCTGACATAGTCACCGGTCGCCAGCTCAATGCCTTTGTTACGTGCACCGGCTCCGTTGAGTTTGACCTCGGAGAGCACCAGATTGATATCGAGATCCCGGTAACGTTCGCTGCGCACCACATCCGCCAGCGCGGCGGCATCCGCAGATTTATCATCAACGATGATGACTTCGAAATTGCGATACGTTTGTGCTTTAACGCAATCCAGCGTCGTGACAATCGATTCTGACGCGTTATAAGCCGGAATTACGATGGAGAAACGAATGTCCTTCATTGCCAGCACCTCATTAAAGTAGTTCAAAAATAAACAGTTCATTCGACAACGGTCGATGAAAAACCTGTGTTCTGACCGACGACCGCCCCTGGGTGAAACTCGTCATCCAGAGGCGGTCGTCAGATTGATTAGTGGATCAGCCAAAACTCCCGCGCCACTTCATAACCGGTAACGGCCTGTTTGGTTGAAATGGTGTTGTAGTAGAGGTAATAGAGCAGGAAGAACACCAGCATGGCATACAGCGCTGGCTTCCAGGATCGCCTTGCCTGATAAATCAGCGAGGTCAGGATGATCGGCTCAACCTGCTGCAGATAGTTGGACAGGCGCGAACCTGACGGGAAGTTGTACAGGAAGATCCTGATCGCCCCGCCGATGGCAAAACTTAAAATCAGCAGATAGTTAAGGCGATACTGGGCGTAATTCTCGCGCTTCAGCTTATCGGTCAGCATGAAATAGAAGAAGACGAACACCAGCATGATGTTTTTCAGGTTCGATACGGCCAGGATGCTGCCACCCATTGCATAGGAGGGGTCATTGTTATAGCCCGATGCCCTCTCTCCCAGCGATCCCAGATGACCGGCAATCAGGGCAATAAAGCCCGAGCCACCCACAACCGATAGCGGCAGACTGGCAACGATGATAATGACCGGCCACCAGCGCCAGTCCCGGATAAACAGGAACGGCACAAGCGTCACCACCATGACACCGGTGTTATGGCTCGTGAACGACAGAATAAAGAAGGCAAATGCCCACCAGTAGCGCTTGAGATAGATCGACCAGAGAACGCCAAGGAACAGCGCAGAACTCAGGCCAAAGCGAATCTGGTTAATGTCTTTGTTGATAAAGATGTGCGCCGAATAGAGCACCAGCGCCAGCACCGGATACGGAGACATCTTCCTGAAAAACCAGGTATTGATGGAAACTGCAATGGCGCAGAAGACAAACAGGAAGATGCTGGCATTGTGCGAAAACAGGCTGGTGAGCCAGGCCATCGCAAAAATCAGCGGTTCGTAACGGAAAAACGCAACGGTATTAAAGAAGCCATTAATCTCAATACGTCTTACAAAGTCTTCGAAGAAGCTCCGGTACTGAAAGTCATCCATGCCGGTACCAAGACCGCGTATTCCCCCGAAAATAATCAAAGTCACGGCGGCAAAACAGAGTAGCCAGGTCAGAATATAATTTGTGCGTTCGTCTTTTTTTAGCGCTATTTCAAACAGCGAAAGCAGCAGTAAAAAGCCTGATACATACCAATATGGAGCCATGGTGTGATTCCTTAATTCCACAAGTTCTCATGCCAGCAATAATCACGCTTCGCCTTACCGACTGGCTTTACAGCGAGTCTGATTGCACGGTCACAAATTGCGTGCGGGCGATGCCTGCTGGTGATGAATTCTGTTGAGTGACGCTCGCCATGCGATTTATAGATGTATCGCTTTTGTGGGTTTGGACAGAATAACCTGTGTAAATTGATGCGTGTCGTCATTCAAAGGGACGATAAAAAGGGGCGGTCAGACCGCCCCCTGTTTTATTGCTCAATGATCAGCTTTTGTTCGTCTTGCCGTAGTCATAGGCGTAGTAGTCATACCCATAGCCATATGCATTAGCGGCTTTACGCACCACGGCGTTGAGGATCACACCTTTAATCTCAATACCGTTCTGGGCAAAGCGCTTGAAGCTGACGTCCACTTCTTTGGTGGTGTTGGCTTCGAAACGCGCCACCATCAGTGAGGTACCGGCCAGCTTACCGATGATAGAGGCATCGGTGACGGCCAGGATTGGCGGCGTATCGATTAACACCAGGTCGTAGTTCTTGCTCGCCCACTCCAGCAACTCACCCATGCGACGATGCATCAGCAGCTCAGACGGGTTCGGCGGAACCTGACCACGTGGCAGGAAGTCGAAACCGTACACGCCCTGCTGAATCAGTGCCGGGCTGAATTCAGTTTTACCGGACAGCACGTTGGACAGACCTGATTTGTTATCTGCGCCCAGCAGTTCGTGGGTATAACCACGACGCATGTCGCCATCGATAAACAGAACACGCTGACCCGCTTTCGCGACCAGGGTCGCCAGGTTGGCACAGATAAAGGTTTTACCAATACCCGGGCTGGCACCGGTGATCATCAGGATGTTGTTTTTCGCTTCCATCATCGCGAAGTGCAGGCTGGTACGCAGGCTACGAATCGCTTCGATGGAGAGGTCAGTCGGGTTACCCAGCGCCAGCAGCGTTTCGTGCGGATCGGTTTTCACCTTGCTGCCACGACGCGCCAGGGCTTCGGTATCCTTCTTACGCTGCCAGTCTGACAGTGGAACGCTGGCATAGACATTCATGCCCAGCTCTTCCAGCTGATCCGGGTTCTCGATGCCGTGATGCAGCAGCGCTTTCAGCAGAACCAGACCCACTGACACGAACAGACCGAAAATCAGGCTCGCGGCGATGATCAGCAGCTTCTTCGGTGCAACAGGCGAGTTAGCAGTCTGCGCGCCATCGATGATGCGGACATCACCCACGGTGCTCGCTTTACTGATACCCAGCTCCTGCTGACGGTTCAGCAGCTGCATGTAGATCTCCTGACCAGACTGAACGTCACGGGTCAGACGCAGGATTTCCTGCTGAGTCTGCGGCATGCCAGCAATTTTCTTGTTCAGCTGAGCCTGCTCACCTTCCAGCGTTTTGCGTTTTTCAAGCAGCGCGCGATACGTCGGGTGATCTTTGGTAAACAGCTGAGAGACTTCGGCTTCACGGAAGGTCAGTTCGTTCAGCTGACTCTGCACGCTGACAGAGGAGTCCAGAGCGGATTTCGCTTCCAGTGACAGGTCAACAGATTCGTTCTGACGACGGAAAGTGTTCAGCTTGTCTTCCGCTTCATCCAGCTTGCTGCGCACGGCAGGCAGCTGAGTGCGTAAGAACTCCAGGCTTTTCTCTGCCTGCGCTGACTTGCGCTCAACGTTCTGTAACAGATAGTTATTCACAATCTGGTTCAGCACTTTACTGATCTGCTCTGGATCTTCACCCAGATACTCCAGACCCAGCACGCCGGTATCTTTACCTTTGTCTGCCACGGTCAGGTTAGAGAGCACTGAACGGATCGCCTGCAGGTTATTCAGCTTGGTCACGGTGAAGCTGGTGCCTTCATCAGCGTGAATCTCGCTGACCAGCATGCTGATGTCGCCGTGCGACTCCAGCTGGCCGACTTTACCTTTGAACAGCTCATCGCCATCTTTTGAGACGGTGTAGCTATCCGGACCGGTCACTTCCAGTTCAACGTTACGTTTGTCGATAGTGCGTGGGATTTCCAGGCGCGAAATCGCGATACTGGCGGGTTTGTTGCCCATCAGGCGCGACAGACCTTTACCGATAACCGGGAAATAGTTCTGCTCAACGACGGTATCCAGACCCAGATCGTCAACGGTTTTGCCGATGACCATACGGGATTCCAGAATCTCGATTTCCGTATCAGAGGCTGGTGTCGGTGGCAGAATGCTGTCAATTTCGTTCAGAACGGTGCTGGCATTCTTCTGCTCAACCTGAACTAACGCATCTGCGCTATAAATGGGTGTTGCAAACAGTGTGTAGAGTGTTCCCGCCAGCATGAAAAAAGCGGTAACGGCAACAATGATCCAGCGATGATCAATTAGCTGTCCCACAAGATGCGCCAGATCCCATCCATTCGAATCCTCTCCCGGCGCGGTTCTGACCTTATTTTTTATATTCATGGATAATCCCAACTATCGGCTTAATACGTTCACCCACTTCTGGGTAGCGTTTTCCAGTAATCCGTAAATCTCTTCAAAGGCCTCACGGCTTTTTCTGTACGGATCCGCAATTTCTTTCTGATTGAGCCAGTGCCCAAGCAGCATGGTTTTGCCACGCGCGGCCGGGTCGATGCGATTCACCTGTTCAATATGTCGCTTTTCCATCACCAGAATCAGGTCAACGTTGCGGCACATCTCTGCCGTCAACTGTTGCGCCTCATGTCCTTCCAGCGACAGACCCTGCGCAGCAGCGACTTCAGACGCCGTCTTGTCGGCCGGGTGGCCGACAAGCGCCCCCAGGCCGGCAGAGCGAACGTCTAAATCAGGCAGCGCACGTTTAAACAGGCGCTCTCCGGTAGGAGAGCGGCAGATGTTGCCAACGCAAACGACTAACACGGACTTAATCATGATGGGACCTTAATTACCCCAGGTACGGATACGCGATGCGGCCTGTGTTGCATCGTTGATACCTGCGATGGTCGGTATCAACTGTCCAATCACACGGTTCCAGCGCGTCAGCGGCGTAGAGGTGACATAAACGATGTCGTAAGGCTGGAGCTGGAAATCGGTTCCCATCACCATGGATGCCGCATCTTTGGTGTTCAACTGATAGATGTTGGCAATCTTGTTGCGATCGGTGCCGTGCAGTGGACGGATAACGAATACACCGGTGGCGTCAGAGGTGGTTTGATCCATCCCGGCCGCATTGCCCAGTGCTTCCGCCAGCGTCATGCCGCTACGGTCCATTTTCAGGGTGGTCTGCTGCTTCACTTCACCCATCACGAAGATTTTCAGATCATCGTTACGCGGAACGTAAAGAATATCGCCTGGATAGAGGAGGTGGTTCTGGCTCAGGTCACCATTCTGCATCAGTGCCTGCAGAGAGATGCGCTGTTCACGCCCGTTGTGCGTCAGCACCACGTTGCGCCAGTCAGCATCAGCGGCCAGGCCGCCAGCGGCGTTGATCGCATCCAGCACCGTCAACGGAACGTTGGTGATGGGCTGCTGACCAGAAGTGGTCACTGAACCCGTCACATAAGTTTTCTGTGATTTGAACGAGGCGATGCTGACATCAACCTGTGGGCTTTCAATGTACTGAGCCAGACGACGTGACACTTCGTCACGCACTTCGCCGACGGTACGGCCCGCTACACGCACACGACCGATGTAGGGATAGAAAATGGTGCCGTCAGAATGCACCCAGTTACCGGTGTCGCTGGCGCTACGGTACTGACCCGCTGGGGTGGTCAGTTCCGGGTGGTCCCAGACCGTTACGGTCAGGACATCGCCCACACCGATGCGGTATTCGTAGTTCTGAATTTCGTTCTGCAGGGCAGGATTCGTCTGAGCCACCAGTGGCTTCGGACGCATCCTTTCAACCAGTGAAGGCGTTAACGGGAAGACGTTGACATATTTATCGATGTCAAAGTTGCTATCCTGCTGTTCAACAACATCTTTTCCTGATGTAGAAAGGTGAGAACCTGGTTCGATCGTACACCCGCTAAGGAATGTGGCGGATACCAGCAAGGGTATCAATTTCATTTTGATTGTAATCATTTAGATCTTCGCTATCAGTTATTTATTGATAGAGGCGAAACCGCCGCTGTGTAAGCGTCCAACAAAAAGTAAATCCTACCTGACTTAAGCACTGAACCTGTCGTTCATTATCCTTGCTCCACTTGTTATAAGTAGCGGCCATCTACCAGGGTGTACCCTGAACGCCACGCATCATAGCGGACTATGGATGCACAGCGATATCCCTGATGATGGCCACTATCAACGACACGCCTGACAACGGCAAAACACCTCTGAGCGCGCATTAACGCGCTCATTCCGACTCACGATTAATAGGCACCATCGCGTTTCAACACCACGCCCACTGTTTTAAACAGAATCGCGATGTCGTTCCACAGTGACCAGTTTTTCACGTACCACGAGTCGAAATAGACGCGGGTTTCATAGTCAACATCATTACGACCGCTGACCTGCCACAATCCCGTCATGCCTGGCTTTGCCATCAGGTAATAATCAACATCACCGGCATAACGACAGAGTTCATCTTCAATGACCGGACGCGGTCCGACCAGACTCATATCACCGCGCACCACGTTCCAGAGCTGAGGGAGCTCATCGAGGCTTGTTTTACGGATGAAGTGGCCCACTTTAGTAATACGTGGATCATTTTTGAGTTTGAAATCTTTATCCCATTCCGCACGGGCAATCGGATCAGTGCGCAGCACCTCTTCCAGCACTTCTTTTGAATTAATGACCATCGAGCGGAATTTCAGGCATTTGAATTTACGGCCATTCATTCCCACACGCTCGTGACCATAAATCGGTGGTCCACCGTCACGACCCACCAGGAAGCCCAGTACCAGCAGCGCTGGCATCAGCATCAGGATAATCGAGAGCGCACCCACGATATCAAATGCCCGCTTCAGGAAGCGCGACGTGCGTTTGGCCAGGTTGTTCTGAACCCGCAGGATCATCACTTCATGGCTGAAGATATAGGCCATGTCGGTACCGTAGAGCGGTACACCACGCAGGGTTGGGATCACTGACACTGAACGGCAGTTGTGCATCGCCAGCGATTTAAGCCAGACATCACGGTACTGACTCTGCTCATACTCAACGGCAACGATAAACTGCGTTTCGCTGTTGGTGAGGCTCCAGAGCTCCTGCTCGTCGCGCAGCACCGGCACGCCGTTCATGATCTCCTGCGGACAGGTTCCATCAACGTCATAGAAGGCGATAACGTCAAAACCCATGACCTCTTCGCTTTGCAGTGCCTGCCAGGCTTCGTGCGCATTTTTGCTGCTGCCGATAATAATGGTCTGTTTTTTCCACAAGCCATTTTTATTCAGCAGACGTTTAGAAAGCGCGCGGCAGGTCGGAATTAAAATCAGCGCCAGGATCCAGGTCAGTAACCAGACGAAACGCGACATCTGCCACTGCGACAGGGCGGTAATCGACAGGTCGATAACAGAAAATATAAGAATGGTACGAAAAACTTCTTTTAATTCGAACCAGAAAGGTTTGCGGTAAGTGTAGTGACGCAGCCTTACCCAGAACCAGCCAATACAAATTACCGACAGACAAATGTGTGTGGCAATTTTTAAATTCATTTCTTTTTCAGAAATATCTGCCAGCGGCGAATCTGACTGCAAATTAATTAGCATCATCGCCAAAAATAACGCTGCGTTGAAACAAATTAAGTCTGAACATGCCAGCATTAATTTGGTAATAAGACTTTTAAACGTAAATTCTGTATCGCGCATATTTAACTCTTTATTTTATTTCCTTAAACCCGCAACGGCTATCGCCTGTTTAATCATTAAGCGACGAAACCTCTCCAGAGTGAGCCGTTTCTAAGGGGAGCTCCTGCGGCGTTTACGCCAATGATCTTAACCATGAAACCAATAATATCGTGATGAATACCAACAGATTACTCTGACTTAACCACCGCCAGCGCTGCTCACTTTATCAACAAAAACGCGATTCGGGCACGCTACCGCCCTTGGCTGTCGCTGCCAATATCGCTGTCATCATTCATAATGCTCCCCGTAATGTGTTAGCGTTACCGCAACGCATCATACAGACGTTCACAGGCGAATTACTCATTCGTGACATTGCGATTAATGTCGAATAGGTACGCAGATTACGACTCTGGGGCAGAGTTTGCTAACTTGTTGCTATACTAGTTATTACTGGCTTGTTTACAAGCAGGTCCCGCCATCCCTGGACTATTTTAGGAAAAAGACTACCAGCAATTAGTATTGAGGCCTGACGGGCAGTGCAATCCTTTCTTCACAATTCGGATTAATGCCATACTCCCGATGAGATAAATCGCATAAGCCCGACAGGTGAATATCTCTTTCCTGTCAGCTAATGACTAAGAATTATCTCTACTGCGCCCTGTGAAGTTAATCAAAGCGTCACACTATTATGTTCATATTTTGCACGATATAGCGCGGTTATCTGAGAACATGCCCCCTGCCCTGCCATTTGTACGTGGCTTCGCACTCCACTATCATCAGAGAAAACTCAATTTAAGACATTCAGGTGAACAACGCATGCTGGAGGTAATTGCAGATCCCTCGCTATGGGCGGGATTAGTAACGCTAATCGTTCTGGAACTGGTTTTAGGCATCGACAATCTGATCTTCATCGCCATCCTGGTGGAGAAGCTTCCAGGGCCGCTTCGCGACCGCGCGCGCGTGATTGGACTGCTGCTGGCGTTATTGTGCCGATTATTGCTGCTGGCATCGCTTTCGTGGCTGGTTACGCTGAAAGAACCCTGGATTACGCTTATGGGCCACCCCTTCAGTGCGCGCGATTTACTGCTGCTGACAGGGGGGATTTTCCTGCTATTTAAAGCCACCACAGAGTTGAATGAGCGTCTTGAAGGGGGTGATGAGGCGTCCGGTCAACAAAAAGGCGGCGCTAAATTCTGGCCGGTGGTGGCGCAAATCGTGGTGCTGGATGCCATCTTCTCGCTGGATGCGGTGATTACTGCCGTCGGCATGGTTAATGACTTACCGGTCATGATGATTGCGGTCACCATCGCCATTCTGCTGATGCTGCTCGCCAGCAAGCCGTTAACCCGCTTCGTGAACAACCATCCTACGATTGTGATCCTCTGCTTAAGCTTTCTGCTGATGATCGGCTTCAGCCTGGTGGCGGAAGGCTTTGGTTTTGTGATTCCCAAAGGCTACCTCTATGCGGCAATCGGCTTCTCGGTGGTGATTGAGGCACTGAACCAGCTGGCGCACTTTAATCGTCGTCGGGTGCTGTCGGCCGGTCGTCCACTACGCCAGCGTACGGCGGAAGCGGTGTTACGCCTGCTGCGCGGCGCGGCAGAACCGGCGGAGCTGGATGCGAAAACTTCGTCACTGATTGCTGACAGCGATGACAGCATGCTGTTTAACCGGCAGGAACGGGTGATGATTGCCCGCGTACTGGGCATGGGTCAGCGCCACATTAACAGCATCATGACCTCTCGCCACGACGTCGAACATATCGATCTCAGTGATGATCCGGCAGAGATTATGTCGCGCCTCGACCGCAACCAGCACACGCGAATACTGATTACGGATCACTCCAGCGAACCGCTGGGCGTGGTTCACGTTATCGATCTGCTGCACCAGTCACTGCACCACAATTCCCTGGATTTACGCGCCCTGATTCGACAGCCGCTGGTCTTTCCTGAGCGGCTGACGGTGCTGCAGGCGCTTGAACAGTTTCGTCAGGCCCATACTCACTTCGCCTTTGTGGTTGATGAGTTTGGTTCGGTGGAAGGCGTGGTGACGCTGAGCGATGTAATGGAGACCATCGCCGGCAATCTGCCGAATGAGGCGGGTGAAATCGATGCTCGCTACGATATTCAGATTCAGGATGAAGGTCACTGGATTGCTAACGGTCATATGCCGCTGGAAGATCTGGCGCTCTATGTGAAATTGCCGCTCGATGAGCAGGGTGACTATCATACGCTGGCGGGATTACTGATGGATAAGCTGCAACACATCCCTCAGGAAGGCGAAGTGTTGCAACTGGGTGACTATCTGCTGCGAACGCTGCAGGTCGAAAATCATCGGGTGCAGAAAGTCGAGATCCTGCTGCAGCCCGATATCAGTTACGAGGTCTGAGTGGTTAGCTGGCAGAAGGGAATGCGCCCGCTACGGGCGCATGATTTTCTTCAGGTTCTCTTTGTTCTCGCCCTCTTTCTGGCGATCGATCCACTGATTCAGCCGTGATTTCGCCTCACTCTGCAGCCGGTTACGCAGAACGTCATCCACCGGCAGAGAGTATTGCAGGCTGTCCCAGCGACCATACATGCGCAGCGGAACCGGCTGACTGGAGAGCGCCTTCACCAGCGCATCATCGCCACGCCAGCCGCTGATTTTCAGCCCCAGGGTCATATCCAGCTGTTGCTGCACCATGTCAACTTTGCCCGCACCCTGCAGGCCCAGATTCTGTCCGTTGCCATTGATATCGCTGAAGCTGAGTACGCCCTTATTCAGCGCCACCTGTGCGCTAATCGACTCAATCCCCTCATCCACCGCCTGATCGCTGCTGACCTTATCGCTGACCCGCGCCACGGCACGCTGCACCATCTGCTGCAGATTCAGCTGTGCCAGCTTCAGGTTGCTGGCGCTGATGGTCGCCCTGCCCTGCCAGCGACGTTTGGCTGCTTCGACCGTCAGCGTATCGCCCGACAGGTCGCCATCCAGACTCAGGTTCCCCTGCACACTTTCCGGCAGTTCAAACGCTTTAAGCAGCGGCTGAATCGCAATTAACCGGAGTTGGGGTTTAAGGCTGACCCGCGTCTCTGGCTGACGGATATCGATACTGCCGGGAATTGAGAAGCTGCCATTGCCCAGCTTGCCGCTGAGCGTCTTCAGCGTCATCACTCCCTGCTGATTGCTGGCGTTCACCGAAAGACTGGTCAGAGAGAGTCCGCGCCATACCGCATTGTCAGCCTGTAACTTCAGCGCCAGATCCAGGTCATTCAGCGGAGAGTCGGCGTTGGTGCGTTCCCGCGGCGCAGCAATCACCGGCGAACGGGCCACGGTGGCGTGCTGCACGCCAGGTACGTCAGAGACGGACGCACTGGTGAGTAAATTATCGACGTTAAGGTTGCTGGCTTTCAGATCCAGCGCCAGCTGCTGCGGTGGCGCAATATGGCCACTGCCCTGCCCGGTCAGGGTGCTGTCATTGGCGGTGAGCTGCAGATTACTGAAGGAGAGCTGCTGGCGGTCACCATCCCACTCGCCCTGCAGGCTCAGCGAGCCTTTGATCCCCTGTGCCGGAATATCGGCGCCGGACAACGTGTAATCAAGCTGCTGCAACTGGCCGCTGAGGCGATGGGGATATTGCGCGGCATCCAGCTGGCCTTTTAGATTCAGTGTGGCGTTGCGCTGGTTGCGCATCAGCGTGGTGCTCAGCGACAGCGTCGCCAGCTTGTTCGCGTCCTGTTCCATATTAATGTTGAGGTCGCGGAAATTATACTCGTCGCCGCCTGGCTGCTGCCAGATCAACAGACTGTCTGCTACCCGCAGTTTAGCGATATCGAATGACCAGCCGCTGGAAGGCGAAGCCGGCTCCGCATCACGCGGACCCTGGGGCGCATTTCTGGCACGCTGCGCGCGGCTATCTGGCGTCACCCGCACTATCGCATTTTTCAGCATCACCTGGCTGACGCTGAGCTGATGGGATAACAGTGGCCAGAGATCAACATCCAGCCGCATGTTTTCCGCCGAGACCATCGGCTGGCTGGCACCCGGCGCGGTCAGGCTCATCCGGCCGGCCAGAATGCTGAGCTGAGGCCAGACGTGCCAGCGCAGATCGCTGCTGACCTCAAGGCGATAACCACTGCGTTGTTCGACCTGCTGCACCATATAGGCACGAAAGTCGTTGGGATTGACCAGCAGCACCAGCGCGCTCATTCCCGTTACGACCACCACTAACAGGATGGCCAGCGTGGTTATCACTCTTTTCATTACATCCTCAGATCAGTCTTTGTCGATACGGCTGGCATCAGCGCCCTGCTGACCGCGATATTTCGCATCTTCACGCCGGTTGTAGGGACGCGCAGCCGGGCCTGAAAGCGGTTCAAAACTCAGCGCACCGATCAACATACCGGGACGCAGAGCCAGCGGCAGTTTACCTGAATTGTAGAACTCCAGCACGATACGGCCCTGCCAGCCAGGATCGATGCGGTGAGCCGTAACGTGTACCATCAACCCAAGTCGCGCCAGCGATGAACGGCCATCCAGCCAGCCGACCAGATCGTCAGGCAGCGTCACGGACTCCAGCGTCACCGCCAGCGCCAGCTCTCCCGGATGAAGGAAAAAGGCCTCGCCATCAGGCAATACGATCTCATCGCTCATGACCCGATCCAGTGCCGCGCTCACTTCCTGTTTCGGGCCGCTCAGATCGATAAAGGCCGCGGTATGACCGCTGAAGGTGCGGAACTGATTACCCAGACGCACATCGACGGTGGCCCCGTTAATGCGCTCGACCGGCGGGCGTGGCTCAATGGCCAGTTTGCCATTGTCCAGCCAGGCTTCAATATCGCGATCGCATAATCTCATTGCGGTAACTCCATGGCATAAGTGTAGCAAACCGGCATGCGTGCCTGCCGCCGGTCTGCACCACGTCCGGACGGACGTGCGTTATTCAAAAAACTGGTTGATTTTCGCCTTGAGGATATCGATGGCGATACGGTTTTTTCCGCCGCGCGGCACAATGATATCGGCGTACTGTTTTGATGGCTCGATAAACTGCAGGAACATCGGACGCACGGTCTTCTGATACTGACTCATTACCGAATCCATTGAGCGGCCACGCTCATTGACGTCACGTTTCATACGACGCATCAGACAGATGTCGAGCGGCGTGTCCACGAAGATAGAGAAGTTGAGTTCCTGGCGCAGACGGGCATCGGTTAACAGCAGAATGCCTTCAAGGATGATGACCTTTTTTGCGCTCAGATGATGCGTTTGCTGGGTGCGGGTGTGCTCAACGTAGCTGTAGACCGGCAGCTCAATATCCTGACCGGCTTTGACCGCCTGCAGATGCTGCAACAGCAAATCATGATCCATCGCGCTCGGATGGTCATAATTGGTTTTAACCCTCTCTTCCATGGTGAGGTGACTTTGATCTTTGTAATAAGCATCTTCCGGGATGACCCCGATGTGCTCGCCACCTACCTGATCACGGATTTCACGATAGAGCGTGCTGGCAATTAAACTTTTACCGGATGCGGAAGCGCCGGCAATGCCTACAATCACGCACTGATGAGACTTGTCAGTCATACTTTTTTAAGACCTGATAACTGGAGCCTGCCACTGGTCACACATTACGCGGGCAGCGGACGGGCCGAAATGGAGAGGGTGTGTTCGCGCTAAGTATAGGGATTTCGGCCTTTTGATGCCAGAGAAATGGCGTCGGCGACTTTTCAGACTTTCTCCTTTGGACGCCACTCATTTCACCGATAAACTAACGGCACACCATACTATAAAAAAAATGGCCTGCGCGGCGCGCTGTTCAGACAACGCGTGTCGCTAACGTGACGACCGAAGATGCATCAGGAGTGGTATGCACTGGAAGACTTTGACCTATTTTGGCGACAGCATGCTGTTGATTCCAACAGCCGTGATTATTGCGCTGATTTTGCCGTGGAAGAGTGATAATCGTCATACGGTCTTTTACTGGATTGTGGCATTTGGCCTGGCTGGCCTGACCGTCAGCATCTCTAAAATTCTGTTTCTGGGGTTTGGCATCGGCAGCGCCCGCTTTAATTTTACCGGTTTCAGCGGCCACAGCGCCATGTCCGCCACGCTGTGGCCGGTCATGCTATGGCTGATTTCCGGGCGCTGGTCCGCGATGTGGCGCATTGCGGCGATTGGGGTTGGTTATCTGATTCCCCTGATGGTCGGTTTCTCCCGCCTGGTCATCCACGCACACTCAAAAAGTGAGGTGGTCACCGGGCTGCTGCTGGGCTTCACGCTGAGCACGGCGTTTCTGATATCCCAGCGTCGCACCTCGCTCAAAGGCTTCAGCTGGCCGCAGGTCGGTGCTGCGCTGTTAGTGCCGTTTGTATTGATGAGTCACGGTCGTGTCGCCACCACGCAGCAGTTCCTGGAGCGTTTCGCCGCCAGCCTTGCGGGCATGGAGAAACCCTATACCCGCGCCGATCTTTTCCGCCAGTAATCAACGTGCTGGCAATCAATCTTAGCGTGCCCGTCAATTCGCCGAATAACGGGCAATATTGATTTCACCCCTTTTTTCTTTGCCGGATGTGCTAGCATGCATTGAGAGAATGACTGGTGCCTGATACGCCATTGTGGAGCGCTGCACCCTGCCGGAAGTCCGCATGACGATAGAGATCCTGTCCCCGCAAAATAGCACGCCAAACCGCTGGCTCTCGGCGCTGCTCCTTGGCTGCGTGGTGTTTGTCCTGACACTCTTCTGTCTGGAACTGATCGTCGTCAGCGGCAAAATCTCCCCGCTCTGGTTTCCGACTACGTTAATGACCGTCGTGGTTTTCCGCTGCCCGTCACGCCAGCTCCCGCTGCTGCTGACAGCCTGCGTGCTTGGCACCGCCGGGGCTAACGCCATCATCATCGGGCCTGCCCTCTCGAACATTAAATTCGCCCTTCTCAATCTTATCCAGGCCGGTGTGGGTGGCATGCTGCTGCGCGCCCTGCTGGATCGGCGCGCGCCGCTGGATTCGCTGCATGACTGGGCACGGATGGTACTGTCGGTGGGCATCGTGACGCCGGTGCTCGGCGGCCTGCTGGCACTCTGGACGCTACAGGTCACCGGCCACGCCTCGTTTCCCTTCTTTTATACATGGGTGATCTCCGAAATCATCGGCATGCTGGTGTTAGGCCCGATGCTGTTACTGCTGCCGTGGCCGCTGCGTCGCACGGGGTTCAGCAATCTGCGCCTTGCCGAAGCTCTGCTGACGCTTCTTCTCACCCTCGGGGCCAGTTATCTGGCGCTGCGCTTTTTGCCGTGGCCCTTTACCTTTATCGTGGTGATCCTCTTCTGGTGCGCGGTTCGCCTGCCCAAGCTGCAGGCGTTCGTGCTGTTCTTCCTGAACGCCAGTTTTATCTCGATACTGCTCGCCTTTGATCTGGTCACCGTGGTGAACAACAACAGCGCGCTGGGCCCGGTCTCCAGCTGGCTGCCGTTCCTGCTGGTGCTAATCCCCAGTCACATTATGTCGCTGGTGATGGATGCGTTCCGGCGCGAAAAGCTCCATATCACTGACAGTGAAACCCGCTTCCGTCACGCAATGGAGTACTCCGCCATTGGGATGGCGCTGGTGGCGCCCCACGGCAGCTGGTTGCAGGTCAACCGCTCGCTGTGCCAGATCCTGGGCTACCCGGCTGAGGAGCTGAAGCGGCTGACTTTTCAGCAGATCACCCATCCCGACGATCTCAGCCTCGATTTGCAACATGCGAACCGACTGCTGGCGGGTGAGATTGATACCTACACCTTTGAGAAGCGCTATTTCCGCAAAGATGGCGAGATTGTCTGGGCGCGGCTGACGGTATCGCTGGTGCGCGATGGTAACCAGGAACCGCTCTACTTTATTGCGCAGATTATCGATATCTCTGAGCTGAAGCAGAGCGAGCAGGTGAATCGCCGGCTGATGGAGCGTATTACGCTGGCCAACGAAGCGGGTGGCATTGGCGTATGGGAGTGGAACCTGCTGACCGGCGAGATGTTATGGGACAAGCGCATGTACGCGCTGTTTGGTCTTGCCCCGCATGAGTCACCCAGCTATGACCTCTGGATCCATCTGCTGCATCCCGCCGATCGCGAGTATGCCGCACTGACGGTGCAACAGGCGATTGAGCTTCGCAGCGCGTTTCACATGGAGTACCGCGTGGTCGATGACCAGGGGCATCGCTGGGTGCGCACTCAGGCCAACCGGCTGCTGAGTAAAGAGGGGCGCATTGAGCGCATGCTGGGCATCTGTCAGGACATCACGCCGCTACGCAATCTTAATGAGGCGCTGTTTCAGGAGAAAGAGCGCATGGCGATCACGCTGGATTCCATCGGCGAAGCGGTCATCAGCACCGATAAAGAGATGCGCGTTGCCTTTATGAACCCGGTGGCGGAGAAAATGAGTGGCTGGTCGCAGGAGCAGGCCGCTGGTCAGCCGCTGAGTGAGCTGCTGCATATCACGCAGGGACGTAACGGCCCTGAGGTAGAGAATTTGCTGTTATGCCAGCTGCCGCCGGAAAAAATCACCCCCGGTCTCGCTGAAGATCTGGTGCTGCATACGCCGGACGGCGGCCATATCGATATTCACTACAGCATCACGCCGCTGCGTTCAGAAGCGGGTCTGGAACAGGGGGCGGTGATGGTCATTCAGGATGTGAGTGAGTCACGCAAACTGATGAAGCGCCTGAGCTACAGCGCGCTGCATGACACCCTGACCCGTCTGCCTAACCGCGCCAGCTTCGAACTTCAGCTTAAGCGTCTGCTGTTTGATGCCGCTGAACATCAGCATCAGCACGTGCTGGTGTTTATCGACCTTGATAAGTTTAAAGCGGTCAATGACAGCGCCGGGCATGCTGCAGGCGATGCGTTACTGCGCGAACTCTCCGATCTGATGCAGCACCCTCTGCGCAGCAGCGATTTCCTTGCGCGACTGGGCGGTGATGAGTTTGCGCTACTGATGCCCGATTGCGATATCGCACAGGCACATGATGTGGTGCAGCGCATTGTCGCCGCGGTAAATGATTACCGGTTCCAGTGGCTGGGACGCCTTTATCAGGTCGGTGCCAGCGCGGGCGTGACGCAGATTTCAGCAGAAAACTGTCAGAGCAGCGACGTGCTTTCGCAGGCGGACATCGCCTGTTACAACGCCAAACGCAGCGGGCGTGGACGGCTGGTGGTCTACGAACAGCATCGCTTACCGCTGTCGGGCAACCATCAGGGCATGGATGCGGCGATGATTGATGCGCTGCAGATCGAACTGCCCGCCTGGGCCGTTGCCCCGCCAAAAACGCCGCAGGCTGCCTTTATCTGGCTGCTTGAAGTGCAGCTGTTAACCGCTGACGGGTTGCTGCTGGATGAGACACTGTTACGCAATAACCTGCCTGATGAAACGCTGCGTCGCCGGCTGGATAACAATATTCTTGAGGCTTTTTTCCGCCACGACGTGCAGCGGCTCAATAACAAAGGCATTCCGGTGATTCTGCCGCTTAATGCCCAGGTACTGAGTGATGCCGCCTTTGTGCAGCAACTCTGTCAGCGCTTTGTCGCCGCCGGACTCTCCAGCAGCGGCTGTGGTTTTGCTTTCCCTGCCGCCAGTGTGCTGAGCCAGGGCGATCAGCTCTATGCCGCGCTGCTGCAACTGCGGCAGTGCGGCTGCCGCATCGTATTGCAGCATTTTGGCCGTAATCTGGATGCTTTTAATCTGCTGAGTGACGAGGTGGTCGATTATCTGGTGCTGGCGCCTGAACTGGTTGCCAACGTTCACAATAATCTGATGGATGAGATGCTGCTGACCATCATTCAGGGCCAGGCCACACAGCGCAATATCTCGGTGCTGGCCGGTCCGGTTTCGGTACCGGCCCTGCTCAGCACCCTGGCTAACCTTGATGTTAATGGCGTCTGGGGCAGTGCCGTGGCGGAGCGCCAGCCGTTGCGTTCACTGGCTGAAGATCACATCTTCGCTATTCGTTAATTCCGGCGCTGCCCGCTTGCCACCCTGCTGAAGCTGCGCTAAAGTCGCCCCCTTTTTTCCGGCATGGGGGCGAAAATGTTCATAGGATTCGATTACGGCACGGCTAACTGCTCTATTGCAGTCAGCGAAAATGGCACGCCACGTCTGTTAACGCTGGAAAATGATCAGCGCCTGCTGCCGTCGATGATCTGTGCGCCGACCCGCGAGTCGATCAGCGAATGGCTCTATCGTCATCATCAGGTCGCGACACCTGACAGCGAAACCACGGCGCTGCTGCAGCGCGCGCTGCGATATAACCGCGAAGAAGATATCGATGTCCAGCCCAATAGCGTGCAGTTTGGCCTCACCGCGCTGCAACACTATATGGTCGATCCCGAAGATGTCTGGTTCGTTAAATCCCCCAAATCGTTCCTCGGTGCTACTGGCCTGAAGCCACAGCAGATTGCCCTGTTTGAAGATCTGGTCTGCGCCATGATGCTGCACATCCGCAAGCAGGGTGAAAGCCAGCTTGATCAGGCTATCGATCAGGCGGTAATCGGCCGACCGGTCAACTTCCAGGGTTTAGGCAGTGAAGAGTCTAACCAGCAGGCTGAAGGTATTCTGCTGCGCGCCGCCCACCGCGCCGGTTTCCGCGACGTGGAGTTTCAGTTCGAACCGGTGGCGGCCGGACTCGATTTCGAAGCCACGCTGCAGCAGGAGACGCGGGTACTGGTGGTGGATATTGGCGGTGGTACTACCGACTGCTCAATGTTGCTGATGGGGCCGAAGTGGCGTGATAAAGCTGACCGCCGTGAAAGCCTGCTGGGCCACAGCGGTTGCCGCGTCGGCGGTAACGACCTGGACATCATGCTGACGTTTAAGACCCTGATGCCGCTACTCGGTCTGGGCGGTAACACCCAGAAAGGCACCGCCCTGCCTGCGCTGCCGTGGTGGAATGCGATCGCCATCAATGATGTGCCGGCACAAAGTGACTTTTACAGTCCCGCCTGCGGAAAGTGGCTGCGGGATTTAGTGCGTGATGCGGAACAGGGTGACGTAGTGGCTCGCCTGCTGAAAGTGTGGCAGCAGAAGCTCAGTTATCGCCTGGTGCGCGCAGCGGAAGAGAGCAAGATTGCGCTGTCAGCCAGCCCGGCGCATACCGCTTCCCTGGACTTTATTGCCGCCGCATTAGAGACAGAGATTGGCGTGGATCAGCTGCAGGACGCCATCAGTCAGCCGCTGGAGAAAATTCTGGAACAGGTGCAGCTGGCATTAGCCACCAGCCAGATTAAGCCTGATGTGATTTACCTGACCGGCGGCAGTGCGCGTTCGCCGTTGCTGCGCGCGGCGCTGCAGCAGACGCTGCCGGATACACCGATTGCGGGCGGCGATGATTTCGCCTCCGTCACCGCAGGGCTGGCCCGCTGGGCGGAAGTGATGTTCCGCTAGGCTTGCACTGCAATAACAAAGACGGCACCTGAGGGTGTAATGCCAGTCAGTTAAGCGACAGGTGATAACGCAGTCTGGTGCCAGGCCTGCTCTGAAACTTCAGTGTGTATTGTTAAAAAGGGCACGATAGTGAAGGCCTGAGCGCCTCTGCTGCTGAAAGGGCTGTCCGCAGCGCTGAGGCGTGACGGTGGGCCAGAAGTCCACGCCGGGAAGCGTGGACAGTTCGGGGCCGGCCAGGGAGGGCCGATCCCCGAACGGTTCGTCGGCACGACGTCAAAGCCGAAGGTACCGCGTGAGCGGCGCGAGGACGGCCCGGCAGCAGCAGAGGTGCGCTGGCCCGCACTGCGGCTCGCTCGCCCAGAAAATCAGAAGGCAATATTGGCGCTGATACCGCCGATAAACGCATCTTTCACTTCACTGACTGCACCCGGGGCAACCACATACTGCAGGTTAGGTCGCAGTGACATCCAGTTAGTTACTTTGGCGTTGTAGTAAACCTCATAGTTGTACTCTGAACCTTCCTGAATCGGCAGATAGGTCGGGCTGTCAAAGCGGCTCTCGCCATTAGCCTGATTCTGCTGACGCAGTGAGCGGGTATAGTCGCTGTTCACATGAACACGTGATGCGCCCACGCCGATCTCATCCTGAGGACGGGCATCAAACGGTCCTGTCCAGGTAAACGCAATAGACTGATAGTTGTCGGTCTTTGAGGTCTTGTGATCGTTCATCACCGCCTGCACCCGCACGCCCAGACCGCGATTCACATCGCCATCCTGCGCGGTCAGCTGTTGCTGTAACAGCAGATAGCCGCCATAGGAATGGGCCTGATCCTGATAGCCGCCGTTGCGCCAGCTGCCATAAACATCGCCATCCACCGAGGAATAGTAATAGCCGATGCGGTAGTTACCCGGTAATTTCTCCGGCCCGAAGGTCGGTTTCCAGCCCAGTTCGACCGGCACCAGATTCCCTTCTGAATTGCTGGTATCCAGACGGAAGCCATCACCGCGATCGTAGTTAGCGCGGTTCTGATTATAGAAACCGACCTGGAAGAAAACGTCCGGCGTGATATTGAATTTCACCCGGCCGCCCCACTGCGAGACAGGCCAGTTAAACCAGCGATCGCCGCGCCAGTTACCCGCCTGCCCGCTGCCCAGCGCCAGGTTCTGGAACAGATTGCCATCGAAGTTATCGAAGTCTTCCCCTACCGTCACCCGCCCGGCTTTCACATCGACCACATCGTTAAACAATCCTTTGCGTAACCAGAACTGGGTCAGACGCCAGGTCTGGCCGCGACCGTAAACCTCCTGCACCGAGGAGAGCATACCGGTGCGTTGATCCGCGACCTGTTCAGAAAGATTCTGTCCGTTACGACTGGTCACGGTCATCTGGAACTCGGCATCCTGCCAGTCCAGCAGCTTCTGCAGATCGAAATTGGTGCCAAACGACCACTGATCGCTGTAGCGCATGGTGGTATTGGTATCTGCCCCGCCGCCTAAATTCGCGGCGCTTTCCATGGTGTAGTTAACGTCAAACTTAATGCCGTCGTCCTGCAGCTGCGTTCGGTACCCGCCCCAGTCACCAAACATCCATTCGGAGTCCGGGCTCAGGGCGTCAGCGGCCAACGCCTGCGCGGAAAACATGGCCAGGATCAGGGTGCCGGTTGCCACACGGCGCAGCGGGAAACGCTGCTCTACTTTTCTGTTTTTCATCTTGCTTATTCTTATGTAAGTTACGGAAAATGACGCGCAGAGGATAGTGCTGGATAACCTCTGTTTTTTGTAAATACGTGCGCATAATTACCCGTAAAATCCGTTTATTAACGCATTTGTGATCGGGATCGCTGATTGGTTATTCTCTGGGCGGGGTGCGTCTTTTTTGACAGGTGCAGCGTAAAAAGGGGCGCTATCGCCCCTTGTGTTTACTGGCTTGCCTGATTCAGCTGTTCTATCTGCGCCGGGGTCAGCGTCAGCTGCATCGCGCCAGTCAGATCGTCGAGCTGTTTCAGCGAGGTGGCACTGACAATCGGTGCGGTGATGCCGGGACGGGCGATCAACCAGGCCAGCGCCACCTGCGTCGGCGTCACCTGATGCGCTTCGCTGATAGCATCCAGTGCGTCGAGGATCCGCAAACCGCGCGGGTTAAGGTATTTATCTACTACACCCTGACCGCGCGCGCTTTTACCGGCATCCGCCGCCTCGCGATATTTGCCACTGAGAAAGCCGCTGGCGAGTGAGTAGTAGTTAATAACGCCCAGACCCTGCGCCATCACCACCGGCTCCAGCTCCGACTCATAGGGCTGGCGGTCATAAAGGTTGTATTCAGGTTGCAGGGTTTCATAGCGCGCCAGCCCCTGCGTTTCACTAACCTGCAACGCCTCCTGCAGCCGTGCCGCGCTGTAATTGGAAGCACCAATCGCCCGCACTTTGCCCTCTCTGATCAGGCTGTCAAAGGCGCTCAGGGTTTCTGCCAGCGGCGTATCCTGATCGTCGCGGTGCGCCTGGTAGAGATCGATATAGTCGGTCTGCAACCGGCGCAGTGAATCTTCGACCGCCTGACGGATATATTGCGGTTTCAGCCCGGTTTTCTCCGGCGACAATTCCATGCCGACCTTGGTTGCCAGCACGATCTGGTCGCGTTTGCCGCTTTTTTTCAGCCATTCACCCATAATGGTTTCCGATTCACCGCCTTTATTGCCCGGTGCCCAGCGGGAATAGACGTCGGCGGTATCGATAAACCACAGGCCTCGATCCACCAGCGCATCCAGCAGAGAAAAGGAGGTGGTTTGATCCACTGTCCAGCCAAACACGTTGCCGCCAAACGTCAGCAACGGCACCGCGATACCACTGTCACCCAACTGCCGGGTTTGATTCTGACTCATTTACTGCTCCTTATTTGCCTGAAAAAACCGTCTGTCTTTCAGCATAGCAAAGTGATTTCACGGCTTTATGACGATTGTGATGCGATTAATGAAAGAACAGGCATAATTACCCCGCCCTGACAGATATCCTTATTTCCTTCAACTTCTGCCCGTCAGAGGCGGCTACACTCTGTCGTTTGCAGGCTACCCATTTGATGCCTGCGCCTGGGACTACGTCACTGCTGGAGAGCACCAACAATCATGAGCACCCGACATCCTGTTATGAAGAAAACCCTTATCGTGCTGGCCCTGATCGCCGTGGCCGCTGGCGGCTATTATGCCTGGCAGCGCCATGCCCAGCCGCAGAGCAGCAGTCAGAGTGACGCACCTGCGCCACGTGGCGGCAAAGGCGGCGGTGACGGCGCCCGTCGTCCCCTCGCGCCGGTTCAGGCCGCTACGGCCACCAGCCAGAGTGTGCCGCACTATCTGAGCGGACTGGGTACGGTGACCGCGGCTAACACGGCCACAGTGCGCAGCCGGGTCAATGGCGATCTGCTGGCAATCCACTTCACCGAAGGGCAGCAGGTGAAAGCGGGCGAGCTACTGGCAGAAGTCGACCCGCGGCCTTATCAGGTGGCGTTAACGCAGGCGCAGGGCCAGCTGGCGAAAGATCAGGCGACGCTGGCCAACGCCCGTCGTGACCTGGCGCGCTTCGAGAAGCTGGCAAAAACCTCGCTGGTGTCGCAACAGGAGCTGGATACCCAGCGCTCACTGGTCAGTGAAACGCTCGGCACGCTGAAAGCGGATGAGGGAAGCGTCGCCAGTGCGCAGCTCAATCTTACCTACAGCCGGATCACCGCGCCGATTGCCGGCCGGGTCGGGCTGAAACAGGTGGACGTCGGCAACTACGTCACCAGCGGCGACACCACCGGTATCGTGGTGATCACCCAGACGCACCCGATTGATGTGGTTTTTACCCTGGCTGAGAACAGCATCAGTTCCATACTCAAGGCGCAGAAGAGCGGTGAGTCGCTGCTGGTGGAAGCCTGGGATCGCAGTAATCAGAATCTGATCGCCAATGGCAAACTGCTGAGCCTCGATAACCAGATTGATGTCACCACCGGCACCATCAAAATCAAAGCGCGTTTTGATAATCAGGACGACACGCTGTTCCCCAATCAGTTCGTGAATGTGCGGCTGAAGGTCAACACCCTGCAGGATGCGATTGTTATCCCACCTGCCGCGCTGCAGATGGGCAACGAAGGCAACTTTGTCTGGGTGGTTAACAGCGACAACAAGGTCAGCAAGAAAAGCGTGATTGCCGGCTTGCAGGATAGCGAGAAAGTGGTGGTCAGCGCCGGTCTGGAGGCGGGTGAACGCGTCGTGACCGATGGTCTGGATCGCCTGACGGAAGGCGCAAAAGTCGAGGTGGTCGCGCCGCAGAGCAACGCACCGCGCGCTACCCGCGCCACCCTGCCGTCAAAAGGAGAGCGTGAGTAATGCAGGTCATGCCTCCCGATCATAGTGGCGGACCGTCACGCCAGTTTATCCTGCGGCCGGTCGCCACCACGCTGTTGATGATTGCGATCCTGCTGGCCGGGGTGCTGGGCTACCGCTTCCTGCCGGTCTCGGCGCTGCCAGAAGTGGACTATCCGACGATCCAGGTCGTCACGCTCTATCCGGGTGCCAGCCCGGATGTGGTCACCTCCTCCATCACCGCGCCGCTTGAGCGCCAGTTTGGTCAGATGTCTGGCCTGAAACAGATGGCGTCACAAAGCTCCGGCGGTGCCTCGGTGGTGACGCTGCAGTTCCAGCTGACGCTACCGCTGGATGTCGCAGAGCAGGAGGTGCAGGCTGCCATTAACTCCGCCACTAACCTGCTGCCCAACGACCTGCCTAATCCGCCGGTCTACAGCAAAGTGAATCCTGCCGATCCACCGATCATGACGCTTGCCGTCACCACGCGCAGCATGCCGCTGACGCAGGTGCAGGACATGGTGGAAACGCGGGTGGCGCAGAAAATCTCTCAGGTCAGCGGCGTCGGACTGGTGACGCTATCGGGCGGTCAGCGTCCGGCGGTGCGGGTGAAAATGAATGCGCAGGCGCTGGCTGCGCTGGGTCTGACCAGCGAAACGGTGCGGACCGCCATCAGCAATGCCAACGTAAATTCGGCCAAAGGCAGCCTGGATGGTCCGACCCGCTCAGTTACCCTGTCAGCCAATGATCAGATGAAATCAGCGGAGGATTATCGCCAGCTGATTATCAGCTACAAAAACGGCGCACCGGTGCGTCTTGGCGACGTGGCGACCATAGAACAGGGAGCAGAAAACAGCTGGCTCGGCGCCTGGGCCAACCGCGATGCGGCGATTGTGCTCAACGTTCAGCGTCAGCCTGGTGCCAATATCATCGCCACAGCAGATAATATCCGTGCCATGTTGCCCGCCCTGACCGCAGCCCTGCCGAAGTCGGTGGAGGTTAAACTGCTCACCGACCGCACCACCAATATTCGTGCTTCGGTCAACGACACGCAGTATGAGTTGATGCTGGCGATGGCGCTGGTGGTGATGATCATCTATCTGTTTCTGCGCAACGTGCCCGCCACGCTGATCCCGGCGGTTGCGGTGCCTCTGTCGCTGATCGGCACCTTTGCGGCGATGTACTTCCTCGGCTTTTCAATTAACAACCTGACGCTGATGGCGCTGACCATCGCCACCGGCTTTGTGGTCGATGATGCCATCGTGGTGATTGAGAACATCTCACGCTATATCGAGAAAGGGGAAAAGCCGCTGACCGCCGCGCTGAAAGGTGCCGGCGAGATCGGCTTTACCATCATCTCCCTCACCTTCTCGCTGATTGCGGTCTTGATCCCGCTGCTGTTTATGGGCGACGTGATCGGCCGTCTGTTCCGCGAATTTGCCGTGACGCTGGCGGTGGCGATCCTGATTTCAGCGGTGGTCTCACTGACCCTGACGCCGATGATGTGTGCCAGGATGCTGAGCGCGGAGTCGCTGCGCAAACAGAACCGCTTTTCGCGGGCCAGCGAAGCGATGTTTGATCGTATCGTGGCCGCCTATGGCCGCGGCCTGAAACGGGTACTCAATCATCCCTGGCTCACGCTGTCGGTGGCGCTTGGCACCCTGGTGCTGACGCTGTTGCTATGGATGATCATCCCGAAAGGCTTTTTCCCGCAGCAGGACAACAGCATTATTCAGGGCACGCTGCAGGCACCGCAGTCGGTCTCCTATGCCAGCATGGCGCAGCGCACCCGCGACGTCGCCTCCATCATCATGAAAGATCCGGCAGTGGAGAGCATGACTTCGTTTGTCGGCGTGGATGGCACCAATGCCTCGCTGAACAGCGCGCGTCTGCAGATCAACCTCAAACCGCTGGATCAACGCGACGACCGCATTCCTGCTATTCAGCAGCGTCTGCAACAGCAGGTCAGTGAGGTACCGGGCGTGCAGCTGTGGCTGCAGGCGGTACAGGATCTCACCATCGATACCCAGGCGAGCCGCACGCCCTATCAGTTCACGCTGCAATCGGGTTCACTGTCTTCGCTCAGCACCTGGGTTCCGGCGCTGCTGACCCGGCTCAGCACCCTGCCACAGCTGCGCGATGTCAGCAGTGACTGGCAGGATCAGGGACTGGAAGCCTATGTCAAAGTGGACCGCGACAGCGCCAGCCGCCTCGGCATCAGCATGGCGGATGTCGATAACGCGCTGTACAACGCCTTTGGTCAGCGGCTCATCTCCACCATTTATACCCAGGCGAACCAGTATCGGGTGGTGCTGGAGCAGGACAATAGTGCCACTCCAGGCATGGAGAGCCTGGAGGCGATTCGCCTTAACAGCAGCGACGGCGGCAGCGTACCGCTGAGCGCCATTGCCCGCATTGAACAGCGCAACACGCCGCTCAGCATTAACCATCTCGACCAGTTCCCGTCGGCGACCTTCTCCTTCAACGTGGTTGACGGCTATTCGCTGGAAGATGCGGTGAAAGCGGTGTCGCAGGCTGAAGCCGAGCTTGGCATGCCCGCAGAGCTGATGACGCAGTTCCAGGGCAGCACGCTGGCGTTTGAGGCGGCGCTGAGCAGCACCGTCTGGCTGATTGTGGCGGCTATTGTGGCGATGTACATCGTGCTGGGCGTGCTTTATGAGAGCTTTATTCACCCCATCACGATTCTCTCAACGCTGCCCACGGCGGGTGTCGGCGCGCTGCTGGCGCTGATGCTCAGCGGCAATGAGCTGGATATCGTGGCGATAATCGGCATCATCCTGCTGATCGGCATCGTGAAAAAGAACGCCATCATGATGATCGACTTTGCGCTGGCGGCCGAGCGTGAACAGGGTATGAAGCCTGTTGATGCCATTTATCAGGCCTGCCTGCTGCGCTTCCGCCCGATTCTGATGACCACGCTGGCCGCCCTGCTCGGCGCGCTGCCGCTGATGCTCAGCACCGGCGTCGGTGCCGAACTGCGTCATCCGCTGGGGATTGCCATGGTCGGCGGGCTGATTCTGAGCCAGGTGCTGACCCTGTTTACCACCCCGGTGATCTACCTGCTGTTTGATCGACTGGCGCACGCCACCCGCCGCCGCTTTGCCCGCACGGAGGCCGCAGAGTGAAGTTCTTTGCCCTGTTCATCAACCGGCCCGTCGCCACTACCCTGCTGACGCTGGCCATCGCACTGGCGGGGATGCTGGGTTTCCGGCTGCTGCCGGTGGCGCCGCTGCCGCAGGTTGATTTTCCGGTGATCGTTATCTCGGCTTCGCTGCCGGGTGCCGCGCCGGAGATCATGGCGTCGTCGGTGGCCACGCCGCTGGAGCGCTCGCTGGGACGCATCGCGGGCGTCAGTGAAATGACCTCCACCAGTTCGCTGGGAAGCACCCGCATCATTCTGGTGTTTGATTTTGATCGCGACATCAACGGAGCCGCGCGCGATGTGCAGGCCGCGATTAACGCGGCGCAAAGCCTGCTGCCTACCGGGATGCCGTCGCGCCCGACCTATCGCAAAGTGAACCCTTCAGATGCGCCGATTATGATCATGACGCTGACCTCGGATACCTATAATCCGGGTCAGCTCTACGATTACGCCTCGACCCAGCTGGCGCAGAAACTGTCACAGATTGAGGGCGTGGGCGACGTCACCGTGGGTGGCAGCTCGCTGCCTGCGGTCCGCGTGGCCCTGAATCCACAGGCGCTGTTTAATCAGGGCGTCTCGCTGGATGCGGTGCGCACCGCCATTTCCAACGCCAATCAGCGACGGCCGCAGGGCGCACTGGATGATTCGCAGCAGCGCTGGCAGTTGCGTACCAATGACGCGCTGCAAACCGCCAGTGAGTATCAGCCGCTGATAGTGCATTACAACAACGGCGCGGCGGTCAGGCTGTCGGATGTGGCGACAGTCGAAGATTCAGTGCAGGACGTACGCAACGCCGGGATGTCGCGCGGTAAACCGGCGGTGCTGCTGCTGATCCGCAAAACGCCTGAAGCCAACGTCATCGATACGGTGGACCGCATCCGCGCCGAAATGCCGCTGCTGCATGAGGTGATCCCGGCCGCCATCGATCTGCAGATCGCTCAGGATCGCTCACCCACCATTCGCGCCTCGCTGCATGAGGTGGAGCAGTCGCTGGTGATCGCCGTGGCGCTGGTGATTCTGGTAGTTTTTGTTTTCCTGCGTTCAGGCCGCGCCACGCTGATCCCCGCCGTCGCGGTGCCGGTTTCACTGATCGGCACCTTTGCCGCGATGTACCTGTGCGGCTTCAGCCTCAACAATCTGTCGCTGATGGCGCTGACCATCGCCACCGGCTTTGTGGTGGATGATGCGATTGTGGTGCTGGAGAACATTGCCCGACACGTGGAAGCGGGCATGAAGCCGCTGGCCGCCGCGCTGAAAGGGGTGCGGGAAGTCGGTTTTACCGTGTTGTCGATGAGCCTGTCACTGATTGCCGTGTTCCTGCCGCTGCTGATGATCGGCGGACTGATTGGCCGCTTCTTCTCAGAATTTGCCATTACGCTGTCGGTGGCTATCGTCATCTCGCTGTTTATCTCGGTCACCCTGACGCCGGTGATGTGCGCTTATCTGCTGAAGCCGCACGCGCCGCGAAGTCAGCCGCGCCAGCGCGGCGCGGGCCGGCTGCTGATGGCGATCCAGCAGGGCTATGGTCGCTCGCTTAACGTGGTACTGAACCATGCGCGCTGGGTGATGGTGCTGTTTTTCGCCACCATCGTCCTGACAGGCTGGCTGTTTGTTCATATTCCAAAAACCTTTATGCCGGAGCAGGATACCGGACGACTTTCCGGTTTTATCTCTGCCGACCAGAGCATTTCGTTTCAGGCGATGCGCAGTAAGCTGCAGGATTTTATGGAGATTGTCGGGGCCGATCCGGCGGTAGAGAGCGTGGTGGGCTTCACCGGCGGGATGCGTACCAACAGTGGCTCCATGTTTATCTCGCTGAAGCCGCTGTCGGAGCGGAAAGAGAGCGCAGTGGAGATTATCGCCCGCCTGCGCAATAAGCTGGCGAAAGAACCCGGGGCGAGTCTCTATCTGAATGCGGTGCAGGATCTGCGCGTCGGCGGTCGGGAATCGAATGCCGGTTATCAATATTCCCTGCTGTCGGACGACCTTAACGCCCTGCGTGAGTGGGAGCCAAAAATCCGTCAGGCGTTCTCTGCCCTGCCGCAGCTGGCGGATGTGAACTCCGATCAGCAGGATAAAGGCAGCGAGATGGCGCTGACCTATGACCGGGAAAGCATGGCGCGGCTCGGCATCGACGTCTCTCAGGCCAATGCCCTGCTGAATAACGCCTTTGGTCAGCGTCAGATCTCCACCATCTATCAGCCGCTTAACCAGTACAAAGTGGTGATGGAGGTCGATCCGCGCTACACCCAGGATATCAGCGCTCTGTCGCAGATGTTCGTGATAAACAGCGAAGGTAAAGCGATTCCGCTGTCGTGGTTTGCCCACTGGCAGCCCGCGAATGCGCCGCTCTCGGTCAACCATGAAGGGCTGTCTGCCGCCTCGACCATTTCATTTAACCTGCCGGAAGGGGTGTCGCTGTCGCAGGCGTCGGAGGCAATTGAACGCACCATGACCGCGATTGGCGTGCCCTCCAGCGTGCGCGGCAGCTTTGCCGGTACGGCGCAGGTGTTTCAGCAGTCGCAAAGTAATCAGCTCTGGCTGATGCTGGCGGCGATTGCGGCGGTCTATATCGTGCTGGGGATCCTCTATGAGAGCTATGTCCATCCGCTGACGATCCTCTCTACCCTGCCCTCGGCGGGTGTCGGTGCGCTGCTGGCGCTGGAGCTGTTCGATACGCCCTTCAGCCTGATTGCGCTGATCGGTATTCTGCTGCTGATCGGAATCGTGAAAAAGAACGCCATCATGATGGTCGATTTTGCGCTGGAGGCAGAGCGCAACGGCCAGCTCAGCGCGCGCGAGGCGATTTTCCAGGCGTGCCTGTTGCGCTTCCGGCCGATTATGATGACGACGCTGGCGGCGCTGTTTGGCGCGCTGCCGCTGGTGCTGACCAGCGGCGACGGCGCAGAGCTGCGTCAGCCGCTGGGGATTACCATTGCCGGCGGGCTGGTGATGAGCCAGTTGCTGACGCTCTACACCACGCCGGTGGTCTATTTAATGATGGATAAATTGCGCCGTAAAAAACGCCCGCTGGCCGCCGCGCAGCAGCCGTAACAGGTATGGCGGCAGCAGGCATCGGACGTGACGCCTTTATCGGGGGGGATCGATGAGTACGCAAAGCACTAACGTCCGCTGGCAACTGTGGATTGTTGCCATCGGCTTCTTTATGCAGACGCTGGATACCACCATCGTGAATACCGCGATCCCATCGATGGCGCACGATCTGGGTGTCAGCCCGCTGCACATGCACTCGGTCATCGTCTATTACGTGCTGACGGTCGCCGTCATGCTGCCGGTCAGCGGCTGGCTGGCCGATCGTTTTGGCGTGCGCAACATTTTCTTCTGCGCGATTGTACTGTTCAGCCTGGGATCACTGCTGTGCGCCCTCTCCGGCACCCTCGATCAGCTGGTGCTGTCGCGGGTGGTTCAGGGGATTGGCGGGGCAATGATGGTGCCGGTGGGTCGTCTGACGGTGATGAAAATCGTGCCGCGCGAGCAGTATATGTCCGCCATGACGTTTGTCACTCTGCCCGGACAGATCGGTCCGCTGCTGGGTCCGGCGCTGGGCGGTGTGCTGGTGGAGTACGCCAGCTGGCACTGGATCTTTCTGATCAATATCCCGGTCGGCATTGCAGGCGCTATCGCCACCCTGATGCTGATGCCCAACTACAGCATGCAGACGCGGCGCTTTGATTTCGGCGGTTTTATCCTGCTGGCCGCCGGAATGGCAACCCTGACGCTGGCGCTGGATGGTCAGCGCAGCAGTGGCGGCTCTCCGCTGCTGCTGGGTGCCATGATCCTCATTGGTATGTTCTCTCTGCTGTTCTACCTGATGCATGCGCGCAGCAATGATAATGCGCTGTTCAGCCTGAAGCTGTTTGATAATCGCATCTACTCCATTGGCCTGCTCGGCAGTTTTACCGGCCGCATCGGCAGCGGCATGCTGCCCTTTATGACGCCTATCTTTCTGCAGCTCGGCATGGGTTACAGCCCGTTTCACGCCGGTCTGATGATGATTCCGATGGTGCTGGGGAATATGGGGATGAAACGCATTGTGGTGCGCATCGTCAATCTTTATGGCTACCGCAACGTGCTGGTGATGTCGACCGTGGCGCTGGCGCTGGTGGTCCTGCTGTTCCCGCTGGTGGCAATTCTGGGCTGGGTCTGGCTGCTGCCACTGGTGCTGTTTCTGCAGGGCATGGTCAACGCCATCCGCTTCTCTTCAATGAATACCCTGACGCTGAAGGAGCTGCCTGATGAGCTGGCGTCCAGCGGCAACAGCCTGCTGTCGATGATAATGCAGCTGTCGATGAGTATCGGCGTTACCGTGGCCGGGCTGCTGCTGGGGGCATTTGCTCAGGAGAGCGCAGCGAACAGCACGGCGGAACATCAGATGTTTATTTATACCTACCTTTGCATGTCGCTGATTATCATCCTGCCCGCGCTGGTGTTCTGGCGCGTGCCGCCACAGGTGAGTACCAACGTTGATTTGCGACGCCGGAGAAAAAAATGAGAGATAACCTGCGCCTGGGCATCGGGGCCAAACTGTTTATGGCGATTTTCGCCACCTGCATGCTGGTGCTGATTACCATGCACTGGGGAGTTCGCCTCAGTTTCGAGCATGGCTTTGTCGACTACATTAAGCGCGGCAACGAGCAGCGGTTAAATCTGCTCAGCGATGCCCTGGCCGATCAGTATGAGCAGCACGGCAACTGGGATTTTTTGCGCCACAACGATCGGCTGGTGTTCACCATGCTGCGCTCGCTGGAGCAGAATCCCGACAGCAACAGTCAGCTGCCGCCGCACGGCTGGCGCACCCAGTTCTGGATCCTCGATCAGCAATATAAAGTGCTGGCCGGGCCAAAATCGCCGGTGCCGCCCGAAGGCACGCGACGCAATATCACCACCAGCAATAATAAAGTGGTCGGCTGGGTCATCGGCTCGCCGCCGGAGCGGCTGACGCGCAGCACCGACATTAACTTTGATCAGCAGCAGCGGCGCACCAGCTGGATTATCGTCGGGCTGTCCACGCTGCTGGCGGCGCTGGCGACCTGGCTGATGGGGCGCGGTCTGCTGGCTCCGGTCAAACGACTGGTCGATGGCACCCATCATCTGGCGGCCGGTAATTTTGCCACCCGCGTTGAGGTCAGCAGCCGGGATGAGCTGGGCCAGCTGGCCAGGGACTTTAACCTCCTTGCCAGCTCGCTGGAGAAAAATGAGAGCATGCGCCGCGCCTTTATGGCCGATATCTCCCATGAGTTACGCACACCACTGGCGATCCTGCGCGGTGAACTGGAAGCGATGCAGGATGGGGTGCGCAAACTGACGCCGGAAGCGATCGCCTCGCTACAGAGCGAAGTGGTGGTGCTGACCAAGCTGGTCGACGATCTGCATCAGCTGTCGCTGTCCGATGAGGGCGCCCTTGCCTACCGCAAACAGGCAACCGATCTGGTGCAACTGCTGGAAGTGACGGCAGGCAGCTTTGCCGAACGCTATCGTGCACACGGGCTGACGCTGAAACTCAATCTGCCCGATAACGCCCCCTTCTTTGGCGATCCCGACCGCCTGATGCAGTTGTTCACTAATCTGCTTGAGAACAGCCTGCGCTACACCGACAGCGGGGGCCGGGTTGAAGTGACGCTGAACTATGAGGCACCCAACTGGCGCATCGAGTTTGATGACAGCGCACCGGGCGTGGATGGGGAACATCAGGCCCAGATTTTTGAGCGCTTCTTCCGCACCGAAGGCTCGCGCAATCGCGCCAGCGGTGGCTCGGGCCTGGGCCTGGCCATCTGTAAAAATATCGCTGACGCGCATGGCGGCGATATTCATGCGGCGCACTCTGATTTAGGTGGACTGAAAATCGCGCTACACTTGCGCTATGTTCCCCTTGTGTAGACGCTTATGAGCCTGGAAAACCACGACCCGCTGATTCTGGTGGTCGAAGATGAGCCGAAACTGGCGCAGCTGATGATCGATTATCTGCATGCCTCGAACTACCGTACCCATCACATCGCCGACGGTAACGCGGTGCTGGAGTATGTGCGCCAGACGCCACCCGACCTGATGCTGCTGGATTTGATGCTGCCAGGCACCGACGGTTTAACGCTGTGCCGTGAAATCCGTCGTCATTCCGAACTGCCGATTATTATGGTCACCGCCCGCACCGAGGAGATCGATCGGCTGCTGGGGCTGGAGCTGGGCGCGGATGACTACATCTGTAAACCCTTCAGCCCGCGTGAAGTAGTGGCGCGAGTTAAAACGATTCTGCGCCGGGTAAAACGGTCGGCAGAAGAGCCGCAAAGCGCCTCGTTACTTCGCGTCGATGAGAGCCGCTTCTTCGCCAGCTGGCGCGACAAGCCGCTGGATCTCACGCCGGCGGAGTTCCGTCTGCTGAAAACGCTGTCGCTGGAGCCGGGCAAGGTCTTTTCACGCGAACAGCTGCTTAACCATCTCTATGATGACTACCGCGTGGTCACGGACCGCACCATCGACAGCCATATAAAGAACCTGCGGCGCAAGCTGGAGACTCTCGATAGCGAGCAACCTTTTATCCGCGCCGTCTACGGCATGGGCTATCGCTGGGAAGCCGATGCCTGTCATTTGATCTAGTTTGATCCCGATCAATTTACTTCCCTTTTCTCACTGCCTACAATTCCGCACCTTTTGCAGGGCTTAACTGCCCTGCACCTGCCGCCTGAGGCGACATGCTGACCTGACATCAGTGAGAAAATCATGAAACCCGAACTGCTTTCCCCCGCTGGCACCCTGAAGAACATGCGTTACGCGTTTGCTTATGGTGCCGATGCCGTCTATGCCGGCCAACCGCGCTACAGCCTGCGGGTGCGCAACAACGAATTCACCCACGAAAACCTCGCACTGGGCATCAGTGAAGCGCACGCGCTGGGTAAAAAATTCTACGTGGTGGTGAACATTGCGCCGCACAACGCCAAGCTGAAAACCTTTATTCGTGACTTAGCGCCGGTAGTGGCGATGCAGCCCGACGCGCTGATCATGTCCGATCCCGGCCTGATCATGCTGGTGCGCGACGCTTTCCCGACGATGCCGGTTCATCTGTCGGTGCAGGCCAATGCGGTCAACTGGGCCACGGTAAAGTTCTGGCAGCAGATGGGCCTGAGCCGGGTGATTCTGTCACGTGAGTTGTCGCTGGAGGAGATCGCCGAGATCCGCCAGCAGGTCCCGGAGATGGAGCTGGAAGTCTTTGTCCATGGCGCGCTCTGCATGGCCTACTCCGGTCGTTGCCTGCTCTCCGGCTATATGAACAAACGCGACCCGAATCAGGGAACCTGCACCAACGCCTGCCGCTGGGAGTATAAAGTGGCGGAGGGTCAGCAGGATGAGGTGGGGAATATCGTTGGTATCCACACGCCTGTCGCCGTACAGGATGTGACGCCAACGCTGGGCGTTGGTCAGCCCACCGACAAGGTGTTTCTGCTGGAAGAGAAGATGAAGCCCGGCGAGGTGATGAGCGCGTTCGAAGATGAGCACGGCACCTACATCATGAACTCGCGGGATCTGCGCGCGGTTGCCCACGTGGAGCGGCTCAGCGAGATGGGCGTTCATTCGCTGAAGATCGAGGGACGCACCAAGTCCTACTACTACTGCGCCCGCACCGCTCAGGTTTATCGCCGGGCGATTGATGATGCCGCTGCCGGTAAGCCGTTTGATCCCTCACTGCTGTTAACCCTGGAAGGCCTGGCACATCGTGGCTATACCGAAGGTTTCCTGCGCCGCCACACTCACGACAGCTACCAGAATTATCAGCAGGGCTTTTCGGTGTCCGACCGCCAGCAGTTTGTCGGCGAATTCACCGGCGAACGCCGGAGCGAATGGGCTGAAGTGGCGGTGAAGAATAAGTTTATGCTGCACGACAGCGTGGAGATCATGACGCCTCAGGGGAACCTGAATTGCCAGCTGGACGCGCTGCAGAATGCGCGCGGCGAACCCACTGAAGTTGCCCCGGGCGATGGCCATCGCGTCTGGCTGCGGGTGCCAGAGGAGGTGGATCTGCGTTTTGCACTGCTGCTGCGCAACTTCGATCACGGTGAAGATACCCGGGACCCTCATAATCGTTTACCAACGGAAACATTTTGAGGAAATCAGAACAGGATCACAGACCCCTGCGCGGCGCTGCTTTATAGTCCCGCCTGCTGCTAACGAGTAACAATAAACGGCAGATTTACCAGGAACCACCTCATTTACCCGCCCGGCTCCCCCGTGCGGGTTTTCTTTTTTCTCTCTTTCGCCAATAATTTACTGCTGGCAGCTGTGTTATAAATCCCTTCTTACTCTGTAGATCTTCAAGGAACGCAAAATGGATAATAAACCGCTTACGCTGCTCATCCTGAACGGGAAAGGCGCGGGTAATGATGATCTGCGCGAAGCTATTACGACCCTGCGTGAAGAAGGCTTCGACATTGCGGTGCGTGTCACATTTGAAAAAGGTGACGGCGATCGGTACGTCAAAGAGGCCATTGCGCTGCAGGCCGCGACCGTGGTGGCCGGTGGTGGCGATGGCACCATCAATGAAATTGCGACAGCGCTGGCTTCTTCTGAAGCGGATCATCGCCCGGTGCTGGGCATCCTGCCGCTGGGTACCGCCAACGATTTTGCCACCAGCGTCGGCATCCCGGAAGAGATGGAACCGGCACTGCGACTGGCGATTCAGGGCAAAGCCAGTGCCATCGATCTGGCCAGGGTAAACCAGAGCCACTACTTCATCAATATGGCGACCGGCGGGTTTGGCACCCGTATCACGACTGAAACCCCGGAAAAGCTGAAGTCGGCGCTGGGTGGCGTCTCCTACTTTATTCACGGCCTGATGCGCATGGATACGCTGAAACCGGATACCTGCGAGATCAGCGGCCCCGATTTCGCCTGGCAGGGTGATGCGCTGGTGATCGGTATCGGTAATGGTCGTCAGGCAGGCGGCGGTCAGCGGTTATGCCCTTCTGCCCTGATCAACGATGGCCGACTGGACGTCAGTGTTGTCACCGCGCAGGAGTTGCTGCCTACCCTGCTGCACTCGCTGACCGGCGACGATGACAATCCCGGCATCGTCACCACGCAACTGGAGTCACTGACGATCCGTTCTCCGCATGAGATGACCTTTAATCTCGATGGCGAGCCGCTTTCCGGGCGCGAATTCGTGATTGAGGTGATGGCGGGCGCGCTGAGCTGCCGCCTGCCGCCGCAGTGCGCGCTGCTTGCCTGAACCGACATCAGGGGCGAAAGCCCCTTTTTTCTTCTGCTGCCATTAGCGCCCATTTTCTCCGTAACATCCCTCCTGCTGCCTCGCTTTATCACGCCTTAACGGGTGTTTTCAGGCAATGTAAACACTCTGTGATTCCGTTCACAACTCTGCCACCCTAACTTGTATGGTAGTATTAAAGAGCGTACTTTTTCATCATTGAACGCTGACTTAAGGCAACCAGGATGAAAATTGTTAAGGCAGAAGTATTTGTAACCTGCGCAGGCAGAAACTTTGTCACCGTAAAGATCACCACCGATCAGGGTCTGACCGGCATTGGCGACGCAACGCTGAATGGCCGTGAATTACCGGTCGCCTCCTACCTGAAAGATCACGTCTGCCCGCAGCTGATTGGCCGCGATGCGCATCAGATCGAAGACATCTGGCAATATTTCTACAAGGGCGCTTACTGGCGTCGTGGCCCGGTCACCATGTCCGCTATCTCGGCCGTCGATATGGCACTGTGGGATATCAAAGGCAAAGCCGCCAATATGCCGGTTTATCAGCTGCTGGGTGGCGCATCACGCACCGGCGTGATGGTCTATTGCCACACCACCGGCCACTCCATTGATGAAGTGATGGATGACTACGCGAAGCACAAAGAGCTGGGCTTCAAAGCGATTCGCGCGCAGTGCGGCGTTCCGGGCATGAAAACCACCTACGGCATGGCGAAAGGCAAAGGTCTGGCCTATGAGCCTGCAACCAAAGGTAACTGGCCGGAAGAGCAGCTCTGGTCAACCGAGAAATACCTCGATTTTACCCCGAAACTGTTCGCGGCCATCCGTGACAAGTTTGGTTTCGACGAGCACTTGCTGCATGACATGCATCATCGCCTGACGCCAATTGAAGCGGCGCGTTTTGGCAAGAGCGTGGAAGATTATCGCCTGTTCTGGATGGAAGATCCGACGCCTGCTGAGAATCAGGAGTGCTTCCGCCTGATCCGCCAGCATACCGTTACGCCGATTGCCGTGGGTGAAGTGTTCAACAGCATCTGGGATTGTAAGCAGCTGATTGAAGAACAGCTGATCGACTACATCCGCACCACCATTACGCATGCGGGCGGCATCACCGGTATGCGGCGTATTGCTGATTTTGCATCGCTCTATCAGGTGCGCACCGGCTCGCACGGTCCTTCTGATCTCTCCCCTGTCTGCATGGCGGCTGCACTGCACTTTGACCTCTGGGTGCCGAACTTCGGTGTGCAGGAGTACATGGGCTTCTCCGAACAGATGATGGAGATGTTTGATGCAAACTGGACCTTTGACCAGGGCTACATGCATCCAGGCGACAAACCCGGTCTCGGCATTGAATTCAACGAGAAACTGGCGTCGAAATATCCCTATGAACCTGCCTATCTCCCGGTCGCCCGTCTTGAAGATGGCACCCTGTGGAACTGGTAAGGAGAAGCTGATGAAAAGCGTTGTTATTGAACAGCCGGGTGAACTGGTGGTGGCTGAACGTCCACTGCCACAACCTGCGGCGGGCGAAGTCCGGGTCAAAGTGGCTTATGCCAGTATCTGCGGCTCTGATGTGCATATCTGGCACGGGCATAACCCGTTCGCGAAATATCCACGGGTAATTGGTCACGAATTTTTCGGCGTCATTGACGCGGTGGGCGACGGTGTTGATACGGCCCGGCTGGGCGACCGCGTGGCGGTGGATCCGGTGGTGAGCTGCGGCAGCTGCTATCCCTGCTCGGTGGGCCGTCCCAATGTTTGTACCACACTGCAGGTGATTGGCGTGCACCGTGATGGCGGCTTCAGCGAGTTTGCGCTGGCTCCGGCAAAAAATGCCTTTTCCCTGCCGGACAGCATCCCCGATCGGCTCGCCAGTCTGGTTGAGCCTTTCACTATCGCCGCCAATATCACCGCGTTTCTCAAGCCGCAGCCAGACGATGTGGCGCTGATTTACGGTGCCGGTCCGATGGGGCTCACTGCGATTCAGGTGCTGAAGGGCGTCTATAAGGTTAAAAAGGTGATGGTGGTGGATCGCCTGCCGGAAAGGCTGGCACTTGCAGAGCAGAGCGGTGCGGATCAACTGTTCGATAACAGCGAAATCCCGCTGGCGGCACAGCTTGAGGGCGTGCAGCCTACGCTGATTATCGACGCGGCCTGCCATCCCACCATTCTGGCTGAAGCAGCTGCCCTCGCCTCACCGGCCGCGCGCATTGGCCTGCTGGGTTTCTCCGGCGAGCCATGCAGCATTACTCAGCAGAGCCTGACCAGCAAGGAGCTGTCGCTGTTTACCTCACGTCTTAACAGCAATCGTTTCCCCCAGGTGATCGAATGGATGGAAAAAGGGTTAATCCAGCCAGAGAAACTGGTCACGCACTACTTCCCGCTGCAGGAGATTGAGCGTGCGATGACCCTGTTTGAAAAAGATCCGCGCACCTGCTGCAAAGTCATACTTCAGATGGGTTAATTATCCGCTGAACACCAGGTCTCCTCAGCCGGTGCGTACCCGCCGGCATGACTATAAAGATAAAACAGATCACGGAGTTTGTATGTTCAAGAATCTGCGCTGGACCCTCGTTTTGCTGCTGTTCCTGGTTTACATGATTAACTACCTCGATCGTGTCGCCCTGTCGCTGACGGTGCCGCTGGTGGAAAAAGATCTGGCGATCAATGCTGAGCAGTTTGGCATGATCTTCGGCAGCTTTTTCTTTGGCTATGCCCTGTTTAACTTCCTTGGCGGCCTTGCCACTGACCGCTATGGCCCTAAAATCGTGCTGGCCGTGGCGGTAGGAGCCTGGTCCATTTTCTGCGGCATGACCGCACTGGCCACCGGCTTCTGGTCACTGCTGATCCTGCGTGTGCTGTTCGGCATGGCTGAAGGCCCGATCTGCTCCTCGGCCAACAAAGCGATTAACGGCTGGTTCCCGAAAAAACAGGCCGCGACGGCCATGGGCTTACTGAGTGCCGGATCACCTTTGGGTGGTGCGGTCGCTGGCCCAATCATTGGTTATCTGGCGCTCGCCTATGGCTGGCGTCCGGCGTTCGTAATTGTCTGCTGTATCGGACTGGTGTGGATGGCATTCTGGCTCTTCTTCGCCGCTGACAATCCGGCGAAGAGCAAGCGCGTCAGCGAAGAGGAACGTCTGCTGATTGATCGCCTGAAAGCAACGAACCCGAATGATGAAGTTGATCTGTCGGAAACGTCACATCCGTTTGGCTACTACCTGCGCCAGCCGATTATCCTGGTCACCGCTTTTGCCTTCTTCTGCTACAACTACATTCTGTTCTTCTTCCTGAGCTGGTTCCCGGCCTACCTGGTGCAGGCGCACGGCCTGGATATCAAATCAATGAGCATCACCACCATGATCCCGTGGATCGTCGGTTTCGTTGGCCTGGCGCTGGGTGGCTGGATCTCCGATAAGATCTTTAACATCACTGGCAAGCTGTTGTTGTCCCGTAAAATTGTGCTGGTGGTCTCACTGCTGGCCGCCGCAATTTGTGTGGCGCTGGCGGGTACGATAAAAGATGTGGTGCCTGCGGTAATTATGATGTCGGTGTCGATTTTCTTTCTCTATATCACCGGCGCAATCTACTGGGCGATTATTCAGGATGTGGTGCACAAGAGCCGTATCGGCAGCATCAGCGGCTTTATCCATCTGGTGGGTAGCCTCTCCGGCATCATCGGGCCCATCGTCACCGGGTTTATTGTTCATCACACCGGTAAATTCGATAGCGCCTTTATCCTTGCGGGCTGTGTCGCCGCGCTGGGTGCCTTCCTGGTGTTATTTGTGATTCGCAGTCCGAAAACCCAGGATAAACCAGTTTCGGTCTGAGTGTTGTTTCGCTAACAGATGTATGATTTCGGGGCGCTTTGCGCCCCGTTTGCCATAAGGATGGACTATGTTACAGATTAATCGCCTGCCCGCTGAGGTCAAGCGCCCCGCTTACGACCGCAGCCAGTTAAAAACCCGTATGGTACATATCGGTTTTGGTGCATTTCACCGCGCCCATCAGGCGCTCTGCAGCGATAAGCTGGCTGAACAGGGCAGCGACTGGGGTTATTGTGAAGTGAACCTCAACAGCGGCGCGTTGATTGAGGCCCTGCGAGAGCAGCAGCTGCTTTATACCCTCACCGAGATGGCCGATGATTCATTGCATACCCGGGTGATTGGCGTCATTACTCAGGCACTGCACGGCAAAAGTGACGGTATTGAGGCGGTGATCAATGCCATGAGCCAGCCTGAGGTAGCCATTGTCTCCATGACCGTCACCGAGAAAGGCTATTGCCACCAGCCTGCCAGTGGCAATTTAAATCCCGATCACCCTGACATCGTGCATGACCTGCAGAATCCGCATTCGCCGCGTTCGCTGCCCGGTCTGATTCTGGCCGCGATTCGCCGCCGACGTGATCAGGGCTTACCCGCCTTTAGCGTGATGTCCTGTGACAACATGCCGGAAAATGGTCACGTGACCCGCAACGTTGTTGTGCAACTGGCACAGCATCAGGATCCGGCCCTGGCAGACTATATTCAGCAACACATTACCTTCCCCTCCACCATGGTCGATCGTATCGTTCCGGCCATGACCGATGCGGCGTTTGCGGCACTAGGCGCGCGTCTGGGTTCCGATGACCCGGTTGCGGTTGAAGCAGAGCCCTTCTTTCAGTGGGTGATTGAAGATAACTTCGTCAATGGCCGTCCGGCGTGGGAAAAAGCGGGCGCAGAACTGGTCAGTGACGTTCTGCCCTATGAAGAGATGAAACTGCGCATGCTGAATGGCAGCCACTCTTTTCTGGCCTATCTCGGCTTCCTGGCCGGTTATGAGTACATCAGCGACTGCGTGGCCGATCCCCATTTCCGCGCCGCCGCCCGTTCACTGATGATTGATGAGCAGGCGCCGACGCTGCGTACCCAGGGCGTAGATCTCAACGCCTATGCCGATTCGCTGATCGCCCGTTACGAAAACCGTGCCATTAAACATCGCACATATCAAATCGCCACTGACGGATCGCAAAAATTGCCACAACGCATGCTCGACAGTCTGCGCTGGCACCTGCAGCGCGGCAGCCGCTGCGACCTGCTGCTGCTGGGCGTGGCGGGCTGGATGCGCTATGTCGGCGGCATCGATGAACAGGGTCAACCGATTGAGATCCGCGATCCGCTGAAAGCCACGCTGTCAGAGACGGTTGCCGGTAGCGAAGAAGGCGAAGCGCGTGTCCGTGCGCTATTGGGTCTGCGCGACATCTTTGGCGAAGATTTAGCGCAGAACGCCGATCTGGTGGCCCGATTGACGACGTATTACCAGCAACTGACGACTCAGGGCGCGCGGGCGACGGTGCAACAGTGTATGAGTCAGGCATAACAGCCTGGTGACAAAGCGCTGGCGCAGACGCAGCGCGCTGATTAGACTGACACTTTCCCATCGCGCTGGCCCCTGCCAGCCGTAATATGGATATTGCTGCATGTCGATCGCCTATACCATTACTACCAGCGAACCGGTAAATCAGCAGATTTACCGGTATCTGCGCAAAGATATCGTCACCTGCGCAATTCAGCCGGGCTCGCTGCTCTCGGAAAAAGAGGTGTCCGCGCGCTTCAACGTTTCACGCCAGCCGGTGCGCGAAGCGTTCATCAAGCTGGCCGAAGCCGGACTGGTACAGGTATTGCCGCAGCGTGGCACTTTCGTGCGCAAAATCTCCGCTAAGCGGGTGGCAGATGGCCGCTTTATCCGGGAGGCCGTTGAGGTGTCGGTGGTTCGCCGTGCGGCACTGGAGATTGATGATCCGGCTCTGATGGCGCTGGAGCATAACCTGCAGCTGCAGCGCATGGCCGCTGAGCGGCATGACAGCCAGGCTTTTCTCACTCTGGACGATGAGTTTCATCGCCTGATTGCTGAAAGCATTGACTGTAAGCTGGCCTGGGAAACGGTGGAGAACATCAAAGCGGCCATGGACCGGGTGCGGTTTCTGACGCTGAGTGAAGTCTCTCCACCGGACAAGCTGATTGAGCAGCATGAAGAGATTTTTGCGGCGCTGAAGCGTCATGACGCCGATGCAGCCGAAGCGGCAATGCGTCGTCATCTGCAGGAGATGATCTTCTCTATCACCCCGATTGCCGAGCGTAACAGCGCCTGGTTTGAAGCACCCTGAACCTGAAACCGCCCGCACCACCTGATTACCAGGTCGATGCGGGCCTTCGTCATTACCACCATTGATGAAAATGGTGAACCGGTCCGATACCCTTCCCGACCTCCAGCGAATCCGCCTGCAGCAGCGCCTGCTGTAACCAGTTTTTGGCTTCCCCAATCGTCTCTGCCCAGTCAGCATGACGTGGTCGCAACGCGGCTAAGGCTGCCGACAGCGTACAGCCTGTGCCGTGCGTATGACGGGTATTTACCCGCGGCGTACTGAATCGCTGCTCTGCTGAGTGCGTGATCAGCCAGTCCGGGCTCTCCGCCGCCGCAAGGTGACCGCCCTTCATCAGCACAGCCTGACAGCCCAGTGCCAGCAATGCCCGTCCCTGCTCGCGCATCTCCTCTTCATCTGCCGCAATGGCGCAGTCCAGCAACGCCGCCGCTTCCGGAAGATTAGGTGTGATCAGCGAGACCTGCGGCAATAACAGCTCCCGTACACTGGCTACGGCGTCTGGCGAGAGCAGCGCATCACCACTTTTCGCAACCATGACCGTGTCCAGCACGATAAACGGGATTGCCGCATTGCTCAGCCGGGCCGCAACCTGGTCCACGATAGCCGTTTCTGACAGCATGCCAATTTTTGCGCTGTCGATGCGCACATCACTGAGCACCGAATCGAGCTGGGCGGCCACAAAGTCAGGCGTAATGCGATAAACCGACTGCACGCCGCAGGTGTTCTGTGCCACCAGCGCGGTGATGACGCTGGTGCCATAGGCTCCCAGAGCGGAGAAGGTCTTGAGATCGGCCTGAATCCCTGCGCCGCCGCTGGGATCGGTACCCGCAATCGTCAGAGCGTTAATACGTTTCATGATTACCCTCCAGCGTCCAGAGTGCATCAATAAACGCCGTGGCAAAGCTGCCGGGTCCGGCAGCCTGCGCCGCCGCCTTTTCACCCGCCAGCGCCATCACCTGACAGGCGGCCGCGACATTCATCAGCCGATCGCCAGGCAGAGAGCTGAAACCCGCCACCACTGCCGAGAGGGCGCAGCCGGTCCCGACTACCCGTGTCATTAAGGGGCTTCCACCGTGTACAGCAAGGAGTCGCTGACCATCGGTGGCGTAGTCCACTTCACCGGTGACGACCACCAGCGTGCTCCAGGTTTCCGCGAGCTGTTGGGCCGCATCGAGTGCTGCATCCGCCTGATGCAGCGTGTCGACACCGCGCCCGCCGCTGGCCTGTTGTGCCAGCGCCAGAATCTCTGACGCATTCCCCCGAATCACCGCCGGTTGCTGGTTTAACAACTGCTGGCAGAAGTCACTGCGCAGCGTCAGCGCGCCGACGGCAACCGGATCGAGTGTCCAGGGCGTGCCCGCCTGATTAGCCGCGGTGACGGCAGCCTGCATCGCCTGCTGGCGCTCGCGGGTTAAGGTGCCCACGTTAATCAGCAGTGCATCGGCCATGCTACTGAACTGGGCAGCCTCAGCGGCATCGATCACCATCGCCGGTGAGGCATGGAGTGCCAGCAACACGTTGGCGGTGTAATTCTGGACCACGTCATTGGTCATACAGTGCACCAGCGGTGACTGGCGGCGGAAAGCGTGCAGAATGGGCGCGAAGTGCGCGGCAGAAAGGTGTTGAGATTGATGTGTCATCGTAGCTCCCAACCGGCGAACAAGAAGGCGAATGCGGTCAGGCATCAGACTTCCCTACGCTGGCATTATCCAGTTCAGGTCAGCGGGTTTTTCTCAGCCCTTTCCGTGTGGAAAGCGGCACCCCGAGTCGTATTACGGCTTGCAGCATAGGCAAGCCGCGCAGCGAAAGCAAGCGACTCCCGCCTGGGAAATAATCAGAGCTGAAACAATTCACATGATCCCGATCAACGCCTGAGGGTGCAAAAAAAGGCTTAATGCTGCGGGTTAACGAGATACCTCTTTATAGGTAGCCCCGCTTATTACCCGGATGGGTAATATTTCCCGCAGTGACTCTGGTTACCCCATAATAATTAACCTGCTCGCAGCATCATCGTAAAAAACACTTTATTTCATGGAGTTAGAAAACTCCTGAAGCGGAACTTCATACTATTCAGGATGTATGATGCGATTTTTAGCGCTTATTCCACACCGCCATCGATGGCAGGATATTAATATTGAACGCAGGGGTGCCGTGGCACCCAATGGCAGACAGTACCTCTCCACCTATATCTCCGCCCGTTGCACAGGCTGTGGCGAAATTATTCACCGGGTCTATTATCGCGACATCAGCGATCGGCAGGCGCGCCGCTGGTTAGGTTAGCGTCCCGGCAACGGTCATTCCGGACACAGTTCAGGTTAACAGTTAGTTAGCAATTTGTTAGTCTGGTAACTAATCATCGTCTGACCAGACTCTCTCTATGCCACTGCTGTTTGAAAGCTTAAGCCATCAAATTTACCTGTCAGCCCCGCTGTTTATCCTGATCCTGCTGGGGTACTGCCTGACGCGCCTCGGGAAATGGCCCGCCAGCATCAGCGAAGGGATGAACCGCTTTGTGTTTAACGTTGCCCTGCCCTGCATGCTGTTTCGGGTGATGAGCACCTTCTCGCAAAGTCCGCCGGTGGATGCGCGCCTGTTGCTGGCCTTTTTCGGCAGTTGCCTGCTGGTGTTTATCGTGGGGCGACTGCTGGCAACAAGGCTGTTTAATCTGGATGGCGTAGCGGCGTCGGTTTTTGCGCTGGGCGGCATCTTTTCCAATAACGTCATGCTGGGGATCCCGGTGGCCACGGTGCTGCTGGGGCCAGAAGCCCTGCCCCCGGTGGCGCTGGTGCTGGTGTTTAACAGCCTGATCCTCTGGACCTTACTGACCGTTTCGGTCGAGTGGGCAAAACAGGGCAGCTTCTCGCTGGAAGGACTCTGGCGCACCCTGCTCGGCGTGCTGAAGAATCCGCTGATCATCGGTATTCTCAGCGGTACAGCCTGGAGCTTTCTGCAACGTCCCTTGCCGCTGCTGGCCGCTGAACCGCTAAAGATGCTGGCCTCACTGGCCGCACCCTTGTCGCTGGTGACGCTGGGCATGAGCCTGGCGCACTATCGGGTGCGGGATGGCTTAAAAGAGAGCTATACCATCTGCCTGCTGAAGCTGGTGCTGCAACCGATGACGGTATGGGCTATCGCGTGGCTGACCGATCTGCCGCCGCTGGAGAGTAAAGTGGTGGTGCTGCTGGGATCGATGGCAGTCGGGGTTAACGTCTATCTGATGTCGCAGAAGTTTAATGTCATTACCGGCCCGGCGGCGGCGAGCATGCTCTTTTCTACCGTGTTTGCGGCGGTTACAACGCCAATCTGGATGATGCTGATGACGCTGGCGGGCTATTAACAAAAAAGCCCCTCAGCACACGTGCTGAAGGGCTATTGTATGGCTAACTAAATGTTACTCTGCCGATTTGGTACGAATCAGATAGTCAAAAGCGCTCAGTGAGGCTTTAGCACCTTCGCCGCTGGCGATGATGATCTGCTTGTACGGTACGGTGGTGCAGTCGCCCGCGGCGAACACGCCTTTCAGGCTGGTTTCGCATTTACCATCGATGATGATTTCACCCATTTTGTTACGCTCAACCGCGCCTTCCAGCCATGGGGTATTCGGCAACAGACCAATCTGAACGAAGATACCGGAGAGCGGCAGCTCATGAGTGGTCTGCGTCGTACGGTCGATATAGTGCAGGCCAGTGACTTTGGTGCCGTCGCCTTTCACTTCGGTGGTCTGGGCGTTCAGAATCACATCCACGTTCTTCAGGCTGCGCAGCTTATCCTGCAGCACCTGATCGGCGCGCATCTCACCGGCAAACTCCAGCAGCGTAACGTGTTCAACAATACCGGCCAGATCGATGGCCGCTTCCACGCCGGAGTTACCGCCGCCGATCACCGCCGTGCGTTTGCCTTTAAACAGCGGGCCATCGCAGTGTGGGCAGTAGGTCACGCCTTTGGTGCGATACTCTTCTTCACCCGGCACACCCATGTTACGCCAGCGTGCGCCGGTCGCCAGGATGATGCTGCGTGATTTCAATACTGCGCCGGAGGCGGTTTCGATGGCGTGCATTCCGCCCTCTTTCGCTGCCGGGATCAGTTTGATGGCGCTCTGGCTTTCAATGACGTCCACGTTGTAATCATCCACGTGTGCGCGCAGTGAACCGGCCAGTTTTGCCCCTTCGGTTTTCGGTACGGAGATATAGTTTTCGATATCGACCGTGTCCAGCACCTGGCCGCCAAAACGCTCACCCAGCAGGCCGGTACGGATACCTTTACGTGCTGAGTAGATGGCTGCCGCGGCGCCCGCCGGGCCGCTGCCGATAATCAGGACTTCATACGCGTCACGCTTGTTCAGCTCTTCCGCTGCACGTTTGTCGGCATTGGTATCCACTTTGCTGACGATTTCCGCCAGGCTCATGCGACCCTGACCAAACTCTTTACCATTGAGGTAAACCGCTGGCACGCCCATCACGTTACGTTCCTGAATCTCGTTCTGGAACAGGCCACCGTCGATAGCGGTGTGGCTGATGCGCGGGTTAATCACCGCCATCAGGTTCAGCGCCTGTACGACGTCAGGGCAGTTATGGCATGAGAGTGAATAGTAGGTTTCGAAATGGAAGTCGCTGTCCAGCGCGGCAATCTGATCCAGCAGGCTTTGTGCTTCTTTCGACGGATGCCCACCGGTCTGTAACAGTGCCAGCACCAGTGAGGTAAATTCGTGACCCAGAGGTGAACCGGCAAAACGCGGGCCGCTGTTCGAACCTGGGTTGGTGATCAGAAATGAGGGCTTACGCACCTGACGATCGTTCTCTTCGCGGAAGCTGACTTTGTCAGACAAACCGGCGATATCAACCAACAGTTCACGGATCTCGGTTGATTTTGCACCTTCGTCCAGCGTGGCAATCAACTCAACAGGTTTGGTTAATTTCTCAAGGTAAGCCTTGAGCTGGGTTTTCAGATTTGTGTCGAGCATAGTGATATCCTGGTCAAAAAATCGGGTGCCGCAGCACCCGATTGGAGAATGGTCGAAAGGCCGAAGCGGAATTAGATTTTGCCAACCAGGTCCAGAGACGGAGCCAGTGTTGCATCACCTTCTTTCCATTTAGCCGGGCACACTTCACCTGGGTGAGAAGCCACGTACTGAGCCGCTTTCACTTTGCGCAGCAGGTCAGAGGCGTCACGGCCAATGCCTTCAGCAGTGATTTCGATTGCCTGGATAACGCCTTCCGGGTCAACGATAAAGGTACCACGGTCAGCCAGACCTTCGTCTTCGCGCATGATTTCGAAGTTACGGGTCAGCGCGCCAGTCGGGTCACCGATCATCGTGTACTGGATTTTCGCGATGGTGTCAGAAGAACCGTGCCAGGCTTTGTGGGTAAAGTGGGTATCGGTAGAAACGGAGTAGATATCTACGCCCAGTTTCTGGAACTCTTCGTAGTGATCAGCCACGTCGCCCAGCTCGGTCGGGCAGACGAAGGTGAAGTCAGCTGGATAGAAGAAGAACACACTCCATTTACCTTCAACGTCTTTCTCGGTTACGTCGATGAATTCGCCGTTTTTGAATGCTGCGTTTTTGAACGGCTTGATTTTGGTATTGATAATAGACATCTGGTGGCCTCCGTTAAAATATGTGATGCAGGTTACATAATTTCCGGGCCAACATCTAATATGCAGTCGTTATCAATTTGATTAACGAAAGCTATCAAACGCTAAGAGCCTGATGCTCTCTGGCCCGGCAGGCAGTGTACAGCGATTTACGTGACATTTAACCCGCTTTATCTTTTCCGCCCCTCTCCGCAAATCGCTGCTAGTTTTGTTAGACCGGATTAAAAGGGAGCTGACTTGTGGAGATTCGTCCGTTTACTGAAGCCGATCGTCCTTTTCTGCGTACGCTGTTTCTGGCGGCGCGTCGGCATAACTGGCGCTGGCTGGACGGCAGCGAGTGGCAGCTGGAAGATTTTGATGGGGTAATCCTGGGTGAAACCGTGCTGGTCGCGGAAGCTGACGGACAGCGGGTCGGATTTGCCGGCCTGCTGGAGAACGATAATTTCCTGCACAGCCTCTATGTCGATCCTGACTGGCAGGGGCGCGGCGTGGGCAGCGCTTTGCTTAAGGCGGCAGAGGCGCGCTTTACCTCAACCGGTGCGCTGAAGTGCCTGCAGAAGAATAAAGCGGCGCAGGCCTTTTACCTGAAACATGGCTGGAAGATGATTTCACAGGGCGAAGGCGAACATGGCGGCTACGTGTTAATGCACTACCCGCTGGCCTCGCAATATGCCAGCGGGTCGGGTCGGGCTTAAAGCGCGCGGAACGCGATATCGCCGGGGATGACTTCGCCCTGCCAGTAAAGCTGGGCAGCAACGCGTCCGGCCAGCTGGCGATAAAGCGCGGTAAACTCGCTATCGGGCCGGCGAATCACCGTCGGCTGTCCTTCATCGAGATCTTCGCGCAGGTCAATGTGCAGCGGCAGCTGGGCCAGCAGTTGCGTCTGGTAATCCTCTACCAGTTTTTGTGCGCCGCCGGTGCCGAAAATCGGCTCATGGAAGCCACACTGACTGCAGACATGCAGGCTCATGTTTTCCACCACACCAAGTACCGGCACATTGACCTTTTCAAACATCACCAGCCCTTTGCGGGCATCAATCAGGGCGATATCCTGCGGCGTGGTCACCACCAGCGCGCCGGTGACTGGTACGTTCTGCGCCAGCGTCAGCTGAATATCGCCGGTACCGGGTGGCATATCCAGCACCAGATAATCCAGCTCAGGCCACAGCGTCTCGTTCAGCAGCTGCATCAGCGCTTTGCTGGCCATCGGCCCGCGCCATACCATGGCATTGTCGTCCGTGACCAGATAACCAATAGAGTTGGTTGCCAGCCCGTGCGCCATGATCGGCGCCATGTGGGTGCCATCCGGCGAGGTAGGCCGCTGATCCTGGGTGCCAAGCATGTTCGGCACTGACGGGCCATAAATATCGGCGTCAAGAATGCCGACCCGCGCCCCCTCTGCTGCCAGCGCCAGCGCCATGTTCACGGCGGTGCTGGATTTACCCACGCCGCCTTTGCCAGAGCTGACCGCAATAATATTTTTCACGCCGTTGACGCCCGGCTGGTTTTTCACCCGTTTCAGGGTGGCAATGTCATGGCTGAGTCGCCAGTCGATGGCACCTGCACCGGTCTGACGCAGCAGTTCGGCGCTGACCTGCTCTTTCAGGACGTCGAACCCGCTGGCCCAGGCAAACGGCATCAGCAGCTCCACATGCAGCGTACCGTCAAGCTGTGCCACGTGATGTAACGCCTTCAGGGCGGTGAGATTCTGCTTAAGGGTCGGATGCTCAAAGCTTCTCAATACGCCAGCCACGATGGCGCGCAGGCCTTCTGGCGTCTGCGGTTCCCGGGATTGTGCTGTCATCCCCTGCTCCTTATTTCTGCTGTGCTTACGCTGTGTTTCAGCGATGTATTGTCAATGATATCAGATGCCCGTGGATCTGCGGTGACCGCAGGGGGTGAATCCCTTGTGTTTACGCAGGAGAAGCCTTCAGTTACCATCTAAGCCCGTTTTTTCAATCAACAGAAAGCTACGCAAACTATGACTCAAGTCGCTAAAAAAATTCTGGTAACGTGCGCACTGCCTTACGCGAACGGATCAATCCATCTCGGCCACATGCTCGAGCATATCCAGGCCGACATTTGGGTGCGTTATCAGCGAATGCGTGGCAATCAGGTTTATTTCATCTGCGCCGATGATGCGCACGGCACGCCTATCATGCTGAAAGCTCAGCAGTTAGGGATTGCACCGGAGCAGATGATTGCAGAAATGAAAAGCGAGCATGAGGCCGACTTTGCCGGTTTCAACGTCAGCTATGACAACTATCACTCGACCCACGGCGACGAAAACCGTGAGCTTTCTGCGCTGATTTATGGCCGTCTGAAAGAGAACGGTTTCATTAAAAACCGCACCATTTCCCAGCTTTACGATCCGGAAAAAGGGATGTTCCTGCCGGACCGTTTTGTAAAAGGCACCTGCCCGAAATGTAAATCTGCCGATCAGTATGGCGATAACTGCGAAGTGTGTGGCGCGACCTACAGCCCGACCGAGTTGATCGAGCCAAAATCGGTGGTCTCTGGCGCGACACCGGTTCTGCGCGACTCTGAACACTTCTTCTTTGATCTGCCCTCGTTCAGCGCCATGCTGCAGGCCTGGACCCGCTCGGGTGCGCTGCAGGATCAGGTGGCGAACAAAATGCAGGAGTGGTTCGAATCGGGCCTGCAGCAGTGGGATATCTCCCGCGACGCGCCTTACTTCGGCTTTGAAATTCCGGACGCGCCAGGCAAATATTTTTATGTCTGGCTGGATGCGCCTATCGGCTACATGGGCTCGTTCAAGAACCTGTGCGACAAGCGCGGCGACATCGACTTCGACGAATTCTGGCGTAAAGACTCTACTACCGAGCTCTATCACTTCATCGGTAAAGATATCGTCTACTTCCACAGCCTGTTCTGGCCAGCGATGCTGGAAGGCAGCAACTTCCGCAAACCGAACAATCTGTTTGTGCACGGCTATGTCACCGTCAACGGTGCCAAGATGTCGAAGTCGCGCGGCACCTTTATTAAAGCCAGCACCTGGCTGCAGCATCTGGATGCGGACAGCCTGCGTTACTACTACGCGGCGAAACTCTCTTCACGTATCGACGATATCGACCTGAATCTGGAAGATTTCGTCCAGCGCGTAAACGCCGACATCGTCAACAAAGTGGTTAACCTGGCGTCACGTAACGCGGGCTTTATCACTAAACGCTTTGACGGCAAACTGGCGGCTGAGCTGGCCGATCCGGCGCTCTATCAGACCTTTGTGGACGCGTCAGAGAAGATTGGTGACGCCTGGGCCGGTCGTGAATACAGCCGTGCTATCCGTGAGATCATGGCGCTGGCTGACCTGGCGAACCGCTATGTCGATGAGCAGGCTCCGTGGGTGGTGGCGAAGCAGGAAGGCCGTGATGCCGATCTGCAGGCGATCTGCTCAATGGGCATTAACCTGTTCCGCATTCTGATGACCTGGCTGAAGCCGGTGCTGCCGTCACTGAGCGCCCGTGCAGAAGGCTTCCTGAACTGCGAACTGAGCTGGGATGCTATCGCGCAACCGCTGCTGGACCACCAGGTTGCGCCATTCAAAGCGCTCTACAGCCGCATTGAGATGGCAAAGGTTGAAGGACTGATTGAGGCCTCGAAAGAGGATGCCGCTGCCGCCAGTGCACCGGCCGCAAGCGGCCCGCTGGCAGATTCGCCGGTAGGTGACACCATCACCATCGACGATTTCGCCAAAGTTGATATGCGCGTGGCGCTGATTGAGCAGGCGGAACTGGTTGAGGGTTCGGACAAGCTGCTGCGCCTGCAGCTCGACCTGGGCGGTGAAAAGCGTCAGATCTTCTCGGGTATCCGCGCCGCCTATCCCGATCCCTCTGTGCTGGTCGGTAAAATGACCATTATCGTGGCCAACCTCGCGCCGCGTAAAATGCGCTTTGGTATCTCTGAAGGCATGGTGCTGTCAGCGGGTCCTGGCGGCAAAGATCTGTTTGTGCTGTCCGTCGACAGCGGTGCTGTACCGGGAATGCCCGTTAAGTAACACTCTGCATTCTGCGGCTTTAACCGCTTAGCGCAGTGCCGTTCTCACACCCTTCGAGCCTCATCACGGGCGCGAAGGGTTATCTCTCCTCGCTCTGAATGTGCACCGCTTCCATTCCACTCCCGCCCCTGAAAATCTGTATCTGCTAATGCCACACCGCTGCATAAATGTGATCGCTAGCACGCTAAGCGGTTAATGCGTATGATGAAGCTCAGTGAAAACAGGAGCCTGCCATGCTCACCGTGCTGTCTGTCTGCGGGCGCTATCTTCGCGCCTTTATCATCATTTATCTCTGCTTATACGCCGGAATCGGCATCGCCTCGCTGCTGCCCATCAAACTGCCTGGCAGCATCCTTGGGATGTTAATTCTGTTTGCCCTGCTCGCCTCGCAGATCCTGCCGGTCAGCTGGGTTAAACCGGGCTGCCATCTGCTGATTCGCTATATGGCGCTGCTGTTTGTGCCGATCAGCGTCGGGGTGATGAGCTACACCGATATTCTGACCGCGCAGTTTGGCCCTATCGTGATCTCCTGCGTCGTCAGCACTTTCCTGGTTCTCTCTATTGTCGGCGTAAGCGCCCACCAGCTTCATAGTCGCCGTCCGGCCGGAGAGTCAGGCGATGAGTGAAATATGGTGGTCACTGCCACTGACGCTGGCGGCATTTTTTCTGGCACGCAAACTGGCGATACGGCTGAAAATCTCGCTGCTCAATCCGCTGCTGGTGGCGATGGCGATAATTATCCCGATTCTGCTGCTGTTGCAGCTGCCCTATTCGCGCTATTTCGCGGGCAGTCAGATTCTTAATCAACTGCTGCAACCGGCTGTTGTCGCGCTGGCCCTGCCGCTGTATGAGCAGATGCATCAGATCCGTGCCCGCTGGAAATCGATTATTGGCGTCTGCTTTATCGGCAGTGTGACCGCCATGACCTCTGGCACCGCTATTGCTCTGTGGATGGGTGCCACGCCTGAAATCGCCGCTACCATCATACCTAAATCCGTTACCACGCCCATTGCGATGGCCGTCTCCGGTTCACTGCACGGCATTCCCGCCATCAGCGCCATCTGCGTGCTGATTGCCGGAGTACTGGGTGCGGTGTTCGGACATACCGTGCTGAATCTGCTTGGCGTGAAATCTAAGGCAGCGCGCGGACTGGCGATAGGTAACGCGTCGCACGCACTCGGCACAGCGCGCGCCGCTGAACTCGACTATCAGGAAGGGGCATTCAGCTCACTGGCGCTGGTGATCTGCGGCATCATCACCTCACTGCTGGCGCCGTTTATTTTTCCGCTGCTGCTGCACTGGTTTGGCTGAAAGTTTGCGAGAGATCTCGCAAAGTTGAAACATGCAACACAGGTTACATTGTCAGAGCGATGTGGATCACATATAAACCGGTGACTGGCACATCGCCCTGCTGAATCTAATGAGGCTCACATGCAATCCCGTTTCCTCTCTGCCTTTGAGGCATTGCCGTCAACGCTGCAAACCGCACTCTCTCCGCTGCTGGACGATCCTGGCTTTCAGGCGGTGCTGAGCGCCGACCAGGTCGCCTCACTGCAGCAACAGACACAGATGGATGCCGATGCTCTGGCGCTGGCGCTGCTGCCCCTGGCGGCGGCCTGTGCCGTTGCTACCGTGTCGCATTTTAACGTCGGGGCTATCGCCCGTGGCGTCAGCGGCAACTGGTACTTCGGGGCCAACATGGAATTTACCGGTACGCCTTTGCAGCAGACGGTTCACGCCGAGCAGAGCGCCATTACCCATGCGTGGCTGCGTGGCGAAAGTCAGCTTGAGACGATCACCGTTAACTACACACCGTGCGGTCACTGCCGTCAGTTTATGAACGAGCTGAACAGCGGCACGAACATTCGCATCAGCCTGCCACAACGCGCGGTCAGCACCCTGGCCGATTATCTGCCGGATGCCTTTGGACCGCGCGATCTGGACATCACGACCTTCCTGATGGACAGCGTGGATCACGGCTATGTAGCCGAAGGCGATGAACTGGTGCAGGCCGCGGTTGCCGCTGCCAATGCCAGCCACGCGCCTTACAGCCAGTCACACGCCGGTGTTGCGCTGCTGACCGCAACCGGCGCGATTGTCACCGGGCGCTATGCGGAAAATGCCGCCTTTAACCCGAGTTTCCCGCCCCTTCAGGCGGCGCTGGTCCTGCTCAACATGCAGGGTGGCGATGTTCGTCAGATAAAAAAAGCGGTATTAGCCGAAGTGGAAAATGCCACGCTAAGCCAGTTCGCCGCCACACAGGCGACGCTTAAGACATTTGGTTGCGGTGAGCTGCTGCAGGTGACGCTGTACAAAGCATAACCCGCTGTCAGAGAGGCCACAGTTTTGTGAGCTTTTATGAACAAACGCTGTACTTCTGCGGGAAATTTCATAGGATCTGGCGCCAGAATTCACGTCATTACAAATTACTCTGAATAATTCAGGTTGCAGGATGGCAGCACGGTCGTGAATGTTTCTGCAGCGGTTACCCTGCCGCTGCCAGGCCTGCAGTCTGAGCTATAACGGGTAAGAAAACTGGCGCTACCTTTCCGGCGTGACGCCAGACAACACTGCAACCGGAGCATTACCGCATGGAACTCGACTACGAAAGTAAACGCCCGCTGTATATCCCTTATGCTGGCCCGATTTTGCTGGAATTTCCCCTGCTGAACAAAGGCAGCGCCTTTAGTATCGAAGAACGTAACGAATTCAACCTCAACGGTCTGCTGCCAGAAGCAGTGGAATCGATTGAAGAGCAGGCGCAGCGTGCCTGGCGTCAGTTCCAGGACTTCAAAAACAATAACGATAAGCATGTCTACCTGCGTAACATTCAGGACACCAACGAAACGCTGTTCTACCGCCTGCTGGATAACCATCTCGAAGAGATGATGCCCATCATCTACACCCCGACCGTCGGCGCAGCCTGCGAACACTTCTCTGAAATCTACCGTCGTGCGCGTGGCGTGTTCATCTCCTACCCTAACCGCGACCATATCGAAGATATGCTGCAAAACGCCACCAAGCAGAATGTGAAGGTGATCGTGGTGACCGATGGCGAGCGTATTCTGGGCCTCGGCGATCAGGGCATCGGCGGTATGGGTATCCCGATTGGTAAGCTTTCACTCTACACCGCCTGTGGCGGCATCAGTCCGGCTTACACCCTGCCGGTGGTGCTGGATGTTGGTACCAACAACCAGCAGTTGCTGAACGATCCGCTCTATATGGGCTGGCGTCATCCGCGCATCACCGGTGAAGAGTATGATGCGTTCGTGAACGATTTTATTCAGGCCGTTAAACGCCGCTGGCCGAAAGTGCTGTTGCAGTTTGAAGATTTCGCCCAGAAGAATGCCATGCCACTGCTGAACCGCTATCGCGATGAAGTCTGCTGCTTTAATGATGATATTCAGGGCACTGCCGCCGTGACCGTGGGTACGCTGATTGCCGCCAGCCGCGCCGCCGGCAGCCGCCTGTGCGAGCAGAAAGTGGTGTTCCTGGGCGCCGGTTCCGCAGGTTGTGGTATCGCTGAACAGATCATCGCACAGATGAAATCCGAAGGTCTGAGTGACGAGGAAGCGCGTGGCCGCGTAATGATGGTGGATCGCTTTGGTCTGCTCACTGACAAGCTGCCTAACCTGCTCGATTTCCAGAGCAAGCTGGTGCAGAAGAGCGAAAACCTGCAGCAGTGGGATGTCACCAATGATTCCATCTCGCTGCTGGACGTGGTGCGCAATGCGCAGCCCGATATTCTGATTGGTGTCTCTGGCCAGCCGGGCCTGTTCACCGAAGAGATCATCCGCGAGATGCACAAGCACTGTAAGCGCCCTATTGTGATGCCACTGTCGAACCCGACATCACGCGTGGAAGCGACGCCAGCCGATATCATCGCCTGGACTGACGGTGCCGCACTGGTCGCAACCGGCAGTCCGTTCTCGCCGGTGAGCTGGAACGGTAAAACCTATCCGATTGCGCAGTGTAACAACTCCTACATCTTCCCGGGCATTGGTCTGGGTGTGATTGCTTCGGGTGCCAGCCGCGTTACCGATACCATGCTGATGACCGCCAGCCGCGCGCTTGCTGACTGCTCTCCGCTGGTGAATGAAGGTGAAGGCCCGGTGCTGCCTGAGATTAAAGATATCCAGGGTGTATCGAAAATCATTGCGATGGAAGTGGGTAAAGCTGCTCAGCTGGCGGGTGTCGCCGTGGTGACCTCTGAAGATGTGTTGTCACAGGCTATCGCCAACAACTTCTGGCTGCCGCAGTACCGTCATTATCGTCGTACCTCGATTTAATCTTCAGACTGCCGGATTGCATCCGATCCGGCAGTGTTCAAAAAGAGCACAGCCAGCCGGCAGTAACTTGCTTCACAGTGACAGCTCAAGTAGCCTTGTCCCATCTCACTATTCTGACATCGAGTCTCCAGGCGCATGCTGAAACGCGTTTTCATTGGTCTGCTTTTCATCATCTTACTGATGATGGCAACGGCGCTCGGCCTTGATCGCTGGATCAGCTGGAAAACTGCGCCCTTTATCTACGAAAATGTCGCCTCTTTGCCACATCGTCAGGTCGGTGTGGTACTGGGTACGGCGAAATATTATCGCACCGGCGTCATCAATCAGTATTACCTCTATCGTATGCAGGGCACGCTGAATGCCTACAACAGCGGCAAGGTCAATTATCTGCTGTTAAGCGGTGATAACGCGCTGCAAAGCTATAACGAGCCGATGACGATGCGCCGCGATCTCATCAAAGCCGGTGTCGATCCGGCTGATATCGTGCTGGACTATGCCGGTTTCCGCACGCTGGATTCGATTGTGCGCACCCGCAAAGTGTTTGATACCAACGACTTCATTATTATCACGCAGCGTTTCCATTGTGAGCGTGCGCTGTTTATCGCCTTACAGCTGGGTATTCAGGCGCAGTGTTATGCGGTGCCCTCACCGAAGAACATGCTTAGCGTGCGCTTCCGTGAGGTAGGTGCCCGGCTGGGCGCGCTGGTGGACCTCTTCCTGCTTAAGCGCGAACCGCGCTTCCTGGGCCCACTGGTGCCGATCCCCGCCGTACGCGATGTCCCTGAAGATGCCCAGAGTTACCCGGCGGTAACGCCGGAGCAGCTGCTGGAGCTGGAACAGAAGCTGCGGAAATAGCTCACGCGCTGCGGCTTCTTTATGCTGGTTACTGCTGTGCCGAAGTCTGGCAGTGACGTGCAGGGCTCAGGGAGCTGACGGTAATATGCTGGCAGGGAGCATACGCCTTCCGCCAAGACGCAAAAGACGCCATCACTGGCGGGCTCAGCGTAGGCGATTACGCACCTCATCCCTGAGGTGCGCCCGAAACGGGCCAACGCGTTGCGTTGTTCAAAAACGCTCCCGGCGTTTTTAGTACGCACCTCATCCCTGAGGTGCGCCCATAGACGGGCCAATGCATTGCGTTGTTCAAAAACGCTCCCGGCGTTTTTAGTACGCACACCATCCCTGAGGTGCGCCCGTAAACGAGCCAGCGCTTTGCTACAGGCGTATGCTCCCATCGTTTTAGCTTTTGTCGCCGTCTGATGGTAAAGACCGGTCTGCTGAGAAGTTGAAGCGGGCTACATATGACAGCAATAAATAAGCTTAGCGCGCAGGGAACACGGTCAGAAGAGGAAAGCGTCCCACGCCAGGGATGGCGTGGGCCGAGCGTGTCATGGATGACGGCTTTTGCGACTTTCCGATCTGACCGTGTTCCCTTCGCAGACTCGATCTCACAGCGACAATGCATGCACTCCAGCAACAATGCCTGCACTCCAGCGACAATCCCTTCTTTTACATAATAAAAAAGCGACCCGAAGGTCGCTTCTTTAGCGTGGAGTTGGACTTACTTCTTACGAGAATATTTCAGGGAATCCAGCGCCACGGCGAAGATGATGATGCCGCCTTTAATGATGTACTGCCAGTAAGGGTTAACGCCGATATAGGTCAGACCATAGTTGATGACGGTGAAGATCAACACACCGGTCACTACGCCCGCCACGCTACCCACACCACCGGCGAAGGAGACACCGCCGACCACACAGGCCGCAATCGCATCCAGCTCATACATAAAGCCAAGGTTGTTGGTGGCCGAACCGATACGACCCGCTTCCAGCATCCCGCCGAAGGCATAGAACACACCTGACAGGGCATAAATCATGATCAGGTTCAGGTTGACGTTAACGCCTGAGACTTTCGCCGCTTCCGGGTTACCGCCGATAGCAAAAATGTTCTTGCCGAAACGGGTTTTATTCCACAGCACCCAGACGAAAATAATGGCAATCACGGCGTAAAAGGTGATGAACGAAAGCTTGAAATCACCAAAGCGTAAGAAGCCCTGGGTAAATTTCGAGAACCCTGTATCAAAACCGGCAATCGGTGATGCGCCAACAAAGTCGTAATAAAGTGAGTTGATACCGTAAACGATGATCATGGTGCCCAGCGTGGTGATAAATGGCGTTACCTTGAGGTAAGCAATAATCACACCGTTGACCAGTCCAATCACGCCGCCGATGATGCACACGGTCAGAATAACCAGTGGAATCGGCACCGTATCCAGCGTCGGGAAGACCTTGTTCGCGTTATCCATCGCCTGCAGCAGCGTCGCGGCGACCACCGCCGCCAGACCGACCTGACGTCCGGCTGACAGGTCAGTACCCTGGGTCACAATCAAACCCGCCACACCCAGTGCAATAATAATGCGCACCGAAGATTGGGTCAGAATATTACTCAGGTTCATTAAACTTAAAAATGAGGGGTCCTGGAAAATAATAATAGCCAGCAATACCAGCAGCACGACATAAATGCCGCCCTCTTTTAACCAGGTTAGCGCATTCTTTTTTGTAGTCGCTTTCATGTTAACAGCCCTTGCTTCATTAAAGGTGTAATGACGCTAAACGCAATATTTCGTTCTGCGTGGTCGTTTTGGTATCAACTATGCCTGCTACCAGACCATTACTCATTACCAGAATACGATCGGTAATGCCTAACAGCTCCGGCATTTCGGATGAGATAATAATGATGCCCTTTTCTCTTTTCGCCAGCTCAGCAATTAACTGGTAAATTTCGAATTTTGCACCAACATCAATACCGCGAGTGGGTTCATCAAGCATCAGGATTTCAGGCTGGGTCAATAACCAGCGGCCAATAATCACTTTTTGCTGGTTACCGCCCGAAAGCGAACCAATCTGAGTATGGTGGCCTGGCGTTTTTACACGCATAGAATCGATCACCCATTGGGTATCACTCTTCATGCGTTTATTATCCAGCAGTCCCATACTGTTTTTATATTTTTTGATATTGGAAATAAGCGAGTTAAAACCAATGTCGAGGAAAGCATAAATACCGGTTGAGCGACGCTCTTCAGTCACCAGCGCAAAACCGTGGTTAATGGCTTCATTGGCGCTGTGATTATTAATCGGTTTGCCATGCAGTTTAATGGTGCCGCCCGATTTTTCGCGAATGCCAAACAGCGTTTCGACGATATCGGTACGTTTGGCGCCCACCAGCCCGGCAATGCCGAGTATCTCCCCTTTACGCAAATCAAATGAGATGTCGCGAATCGATGGCTGACGCAGTGACGTCAGATGACGCACCTCAAGAATCGTCTCGCCTGGCACGTTGGTACGGTCAGGGAAACGCTGGTTCAGTGAACGGCCGACCATCATGGAGATGATCTTATCCATATCCAGCCCTTCCAGCGGCTGAGAGGTGATCCACTGACCATCACGCAGGATAGTGATCTCATCACACAGCTGGAAAATCTCTTCCATTTTGTGCGAAATATAAACAATGCCACAGCCGCGATCTTTCAGCTTACGAATAATCGTGAACAGGTGATTAACCTCTTTCTCGGTTAACGAGGAGGTCGGCTCATCCATAATCACAATTTTCGCGTCGTAGGAGAACGCTTTGGCAATTTCAATCATCTGCATCTGCGATACAGAGAGATTGGCAACTTTATCGCGCGGATCGATATCAATATCCAGCTCGTCAAAAATCGCTTTGGTATCCCGGTACATTTTATCCTGATCGACAAAGAAGCCTTTGCGCGGATAACGCCCAAGCCACATATTGTCCATCACGGTACGCTGCAGGACCAGATTTAATTCCTGATGCACCATCGACACGCCATTTTCCAGCGCCTCTTTGGAACTTTTATAGTCGATCTCTTTACCCTGAAACAGGATGCTGCCGGTATCTTTTTTATAAATACCAAACAGGCATTTTAATAAGGTGGATTTCCCGGCACCGTTCTCGCCCATTAATGCATGAACAGAGTGAGGCCGCACTTTTAAATTCACATTATCTAACGCTTTAACGCCGGGAAATGATTTTGAGACATCCGTCATTTCCAGCAGATATTCTCGCTGCGCGGTCGTATTATCACTGGCCATATTTTACCTGGCTAAAAAACGGTGGTGACATAAAAAAGGCGCGACAGCGGTCGCGCCCGTAATCGATCTTATTTCACGAACTGAGACAGATTTTCTTTATCAACCGGCACGTAAGGAACGCGGACGATCTTATCAACCATCTTGAAGTTTGTTCCGTCGGTGGCGGCTTTGCCGTTAGCCAGATTGTTGGCAATATCCAGCGTTGCTTTCGCCTGGTTTTCCGCATCGTTCAGCACGGTACCGGCCAGCGCACCGGATTTCACCAGCGCCAGCGCTTCTGGCAGTGCATCGACGCCAAAGACCGGAATTGAGGTCATGTTGTGCGCTTTCAGCGCTTCAACCGCACCCATCGCCATCGCATCGTTGTTGGCAATCACCACTTCGATTTTTTTGGCATTCGGGCCTGACAGCCACGCATCCATCTTATCTTTGGCCTGAGCGGTATCCCACATTGCAGTATCCATCGCTAACTGCTGGGTTTTCAGACCATCTTTGTTCAGGGTATCGATCACATATTTGGTACGGGCTTCTGCATCAGGATGGCCCGGTTCGCCTTTCAGCAGCACGAACTGAATCTGACCATCTTTGTTCAGATCCCACGCTGGTGTGGCTTTCCAGTGCTTCTCAATCAGCTGACCCTGAATGATGCCTGACTCTTTAGAGTCGGTACCGACATAGTAAGCTTTGTCATAACCGGCCAGCACTTTGGCGTTAGGTTCTTTGTTGAAAAAGACCACCGGCACGTCGTTGGCACGCGCTTTGTCTACTACCACCGCAGCCGCAGCCGGGTCAACCAGGTTAATCGCCAGCGCTTTCACGCCTTTTGCCATCAGCACGTCAATCTGATCGTTCTGTTTGGACTGGTCATTCTGTGAATCATTCATCAGCAACTGCACGCCACCGATCGCTTTCGCTTCTTTCTCGATGTCTTTGCGCACCATTGACATGAAGTTGTCATCATATTTGTAAATGGTCACGCCGATACGGGTGTCAGCTGCGTGAGCGGTTGCACCAAACATCATGCTGGCAACCAGTGCTGTAAGCGTGAAAACCTTCTTATTCATGGTATCTCCGGTTTTATTATGCAGGGTCTTTTTAGCGCTACCGCGCCATAAAGGCGGGAGAGCAATCGGTAAAACAGATCGGCGCGTCGGTTAACGTAATGAGGATGTTAAGCCATTGAACACCGTCTAAAACCTGACTTCCCTGTGACAGAATGCTTCCATGAAGAGGGTATAAACCCTTTAACCGGCTACTGAGACCACAACTGATGCCGTTACACTGGCGTTACATAATGTTTCAGTCCGGTAAGACGCTGCCATCATAGTGAGAGCAATGTTAATTAACTGTGAATGTAATCACAGATTGAAAACGGTTACATGGCTGAATCGCCTGAATTAGTGACGGACTCCACATTTTGCCGCTGCGCCACCGAATGACGCCGCACCAGCGTTGGCATAAAGATGTGCGTTGCCGTGTCATCCAGCAGTCCGGCTGCGCCCTGCAGCGCCAGTTCAGTGGCGATTTTTGCCATAGATACAATGGGATAGCGCACAGTGGTTAACTGCGGATCGGTGTAACGGGAAATGGGGATGTCATCAAAGCCAATGACAGAAAAATGCTGTGGCACCTGGATGCCGTTGTCTTTCAGCGCAGTGAGTGCACCAGCCGCCATGCCGTCGTTATAGGCAAACACCGCACTGAGGTTGAGATTGCGTCCCAGCAGCTCCACCATCGCCGCTTCGCCGCCCTGCATATCGGGCTCTGCGCTGGCTATCCAGCTCTCCTGGGGCCGGATGCCCTGCTCTGCCATCGCCTGAATCCACCCTTCACGGCGCTGCGCCACATCTTCGATGGGATGGCTGGAACAAAGGTATCCAATCCGGCTATGCCCCTGCTGTAGCAGGGTTCGTGAAGCCATCAATGCACCCGTGACGTTATCCAGACTGACACTGCGGTGTTCAAATCCGGGCACGATGCGGTTAATCACCACCATGCCCGGAACGTGGCGCATAAAATCCGCCAGCTCAGCGTCAGGCAGTGTTTTGGCGTGCACCACCAGGGCGCTGCAACGCTGACGAATCAGCACTTCAATGGCATGACGCTCTTTCTCTTCCTGATGCCAGGAGTTGCTGATTAACACATGTTTGTGCACGCGCTGCGCCACGGTATCCACCGCTTTAACCAGTGCACCGAAGAAGGGATCCGAAACATCCATCACCACCACACCAATGGTGTCACTGACCTGCGTCGCCAGCGCCTGCGCATTGGCGTTGGGGCGATAGCCCAGCGCTTCCACCGCCTGTAACACGGCGTCGCGGGTGTCAGAGGTGACGGCGCTGCTCTGATTGAGGACGCGCGACACGGTCGCCACCGACACGCCAGCCTGACGGGCAACATCACGAATTGTTATCATGCAGCAGTTCCACAAAGGAAAAATAAGGCATCACGCCGGGTTGAACACCGGCGCTATTTTGTCAGGGGCAGGAGGCGTACAGCGTGAATTGCGTCACATCAATGAAAACGGTTACATACAATTCTGTAACCTTTGTGATGGCGGTCATTATCTGGCGTTGTCAGTGATGCGCGATTTACCGGCTGAGATCAGCGTGAGCCGCCGCCACAGCCACTCCAGCGGACCCTGGGCGAAGAAATGTAACCAGATGAGTGAAAACAGGATATTGATAAGCCAGACCGCAGGCACCATCAGCACCAGCTCCAGCCGGGTGAAGTGCATATAGAAGCCGAAGCGATAGAACAGCGTGGTGCAGATCAGCGACTGCAGCAGATAGTTGGTCAGCGCCATGCGGCCCACGCACTGAATGGCATAGCTGATGCGCCAGCGCGCTATCTGCGGCCAGTAAGCCAGACAGAGCGCGGCATAGCCCAGGCTAATCAGCGGGCTGGCGAGATCGCGCGGGGCTTGCAGATAAAAAGCGGTCCAGCGGAATTCCCAATGTAACAGCCATTGCGCTGCCACACCGGCCACCGCAATCAACAACCCCATCGTCAGCAGCAGCGCCGCCGCCTGACGGTAATGTTGCGCTGAAAACTCGCCAATCAGCCAGCCACTGCGCAGCAGTGCGCCACCGATCATCATCAGGCCCGCCAGCTGCCAGCCATACTGCGCCGCCAGCGCCATCAGTCCTGACGAGAGATGATCCAGCCGGTTCTGTATCGCTTCCCAGCCGCCGGTCAGTTTCCAGTACTGTTCATATTGCAGATCGGCAGCACCTGGCAGCCAGGATCGGGTCGGTTCAGGATCGGAGATTGACCCAAACACCAGCAGAACGCCACAGCCCACCAGATAGAGCAGAATGCCGGTATTCATCAGGCTGCGGGTGGAAGGGACATCGCGCACTACCCGCCAGACCACCAGTCCGATAATGCCGTAGTCCAGCAGGATATCGCCCTCCCAGAGAAAAACGCCGTGCAGAAAACCGATCAGCACCAGCAGTGAGAGCCGGGCAGTCAGCCAGCGACTGCCGCGTGGCAGCTGCATTTGCAGACCTGCGCCAAACAGCAGCGCAAACAGGGTGAGGAATTTGAGCTGGGCAAAGGCGTCAGAGATCGCCCATGTCCAGACATCGGACAGGCTGACGCTGCCCTGCCAGGCCGGATTAAGGTAGGCGGCAGAAGGCAGGCCAAAGCCGACAATATTGAGCAGCAGAATGCCGAGAATGGCACATCCACGAATGAAATCCAGCGCGTGATAGCGTTGCATGCGGCACCTGCACCATTGAGGCGGGCAACGTTATGCGCCCGCCGTAGACTCAACTATGGCGCACCGCGCGCAAAAATTCCTGGCGGGTATTCTGGCTGGACTTGAACAGGCCGCCCAGAGAGGTCGTCGTCGTGGCGCTGGTGGCATCTTTTACGCCACGCGCTTTCACGCAGTAATGCACCGCATCAATAGAAACAGCCACATTGTTGGTGCCCAGCAGTGTCTGCAGTGCGACCAGAACCTGCTGCGTCAGACGCTCCTGCACCTGCGGGCGCTGGGCAAAGAACTGCACGATACGGTTGATTTTCGACAGGCCAATCACCTTTTCTTTGGGAATGTAGGCGACGGTCGCTTTGCCATCGATGATCACAAAGTGGTGTTCACAGGTGCTGGTCAGCGTGATATCACGCACGGTCACCATCTCATCAACCTTCATTTTATTCTCAATGACGGTGATTTTCGGGAAGTTGGCGTAGTCGAGACCGGAAAAGACTTCATCCACATACATTTTGGCGATGCGATGCGGCGTTTCCATCAGGCTGTCATCTTCAAGATCCAGATTCAGCAGCTGCATAATCTCGGTCATGTGCCCGGCAATCAGACTTTTACGTGTGTTGTCATCTATATCGCGCGTCGGTGCACGTAACGGCGTTTCCAGTCCACGCGCCAGCAGCGCTTCGTGAACCAGGGCAGCTTCCTGACTTAGGGTGCTCATCTTACTCTTCTCCGGCTGGTGTTGCGCCCGCCAGCTTTTGCCAGCGGGCCCTGTAATCAGGCGCGTATTGTGAAACTTTCTTTGCGGGGAATCCAGCAATCAATCAGATTGGTGATGAAAGCTTTTCACCCGGTTCGCCGCCACACCAGCAGGCCGGCCCAGACCAGGCTAACCCCTGCAACCCACAGGGCAGGCTCCAGCCGATGTAACAGGGCTGTGGAGAGAAAAGAGAGCAGCGGGCCGACCAGCTGTCCGATAGCATAGCCGGTGGTCAGCAGGCCAGCCATGTAGCGCAGATGATTGGGTGCCAGCTCACGGGCGCAGAGCAGCGACAGCTGCACCACGCTGAGGAAACCGCCCCCCACCAGCAGCGCACCGGCCAGCAGGCCGCTAAAGCCTGGCAGCAGCGCCGCGGCAAATACGCCCAGCGCCTGCGCCCACAGCACCAGTGCCAGGCGGACGTGGCTGTGCCCCCAGCGTCGCGTCAGGATCCCCAGCAGGATGCCGATCATCGCCGCGCCGCCAAAAATCGGCCAGACAAACTGCGCGAAGATGCCGTCAGGAAACCGCGTGGCGGCCATCTGCGACAAAAAGGTGGCGGGCAGAATGTAGCCAAAGCCTGCCAGACTGTAACTCAGTACCAGCCGTTTAAGGTTGCGATCCAGCACCAGCGGCTCGGGTGCCTGATCCGGGCGATGCAGTTCGCCCCGACGCGGCAGATTACGGGTAATCAGCGCAATCAGCAGCAGCGCCAGCGCACCGTAAGCGGCCCAGGCCAGACCGGCAGAAACCTGCAATGTGTGCAGCGCTACCCCCAGCAGACCGCTGACAAAAATGCCGCAGCCCGGCCCGGCAAAAACGGCCGCCGACAGCCCTGCCCGGCCATGACGATGCAGCTGTTCATTGCTCCAGGCCGCCACCAGCACCATCGCCCAGCCGCTGGACCAGCCAATCAGAAAGCGGATTGCGCCGTGCAGCCACGGTCCGCTGGCGAATGCTGAGAGCAGGGTCAGGATCACCGCGCCCCATACGCCCGCCTGCAATCGCAGCTCAACCCGCCGGTGTGCGCGCATGGCATCAAATGAGCCACACAGATAGCCAAGATAGTTAAGTGCCGCGACCAGGCTGGCACTGGTGAGTGTCAGCTGGTGTGCCTGAATCATCAGCGGCACCTGGGGCGTAAAGGCAAACCGGCCAATGCCCATCGCGACAAATAAGGTTAAAAACGCGCTGAGCGCGACGCGTAACGCCATTGCTGAACTCCTGTTGTTCTGCCCTGAGATCTCTTCTGACTTGCTAACAGCATGCAGGATGATTAAACTCACGGAAAGTGAATAATTTTAACCAACTTGCTTACAGGAAGAGAAGATATGGATTTAGTTCAGCTGCGTATGTTCTGTTCCGTCGCCGAAACGGGTTCGCTGGCGCGCGCAGCAGAACAGCTGCATCGCGTCCCCTCTAATCTCACCACGCGGTTGCGCCAGCTGGAAGAAGAATTAGGTGTGGATCTCTTTATTCGTGAGAAACAGCGCATTCGCCTGTCACCAATGGGCCATAATTTTCTGAATTATGCGCAGCGTATCCTGGCATTAAGTGAAGAAGCGATGAGCATGACCCGCACCGGTGAACCGGCGGGCAACTTTGCGCTGGGCTCAATGGAGAGCACCGCGGCGACGCGTCTGCCCGGCCTGCTCGCCGCCTATCACCAGCGCTTCCCCAAAGTGGCGCTATCGCTGATTACCGGCACCTCGGGCGAAATCATCGATCGGGTGCGTGAAGGCACCCTGGCGGCCGCGCTGGTGGATGGCCCGGTCTCCCATGACGATCTCAATGGCTGCATCGCCTTTCGCGAAGAGATGATACTGATCACCGGGCTCGATCATGCGCCAATCGCCACCGCGCGCGACGTGCAGGACGATACCCTGTTTGCCTTTCGCAACAGCTGCTCTTACCGGGTGAAGCTGGAGAGCTGGTATCGGGACAGCCAGACCGCGCCCAACAGTGTGATGGAGATTCAGTCCTATCACGCCATGCTGGCCTGCGTGGCAGGCGGTGCGGGCGTAGCGATGATCCCGGCCTCGGTGCTGAAACAGATGGCGGATCGGTCACGGGTGCAGGCGCATACGTTACCTCCTGCTTATCGCGACACCGCCACCTGGCTGATGTGGCGACGCGACGCCTTTACGCCGAATGTTGAAGCACTGAAGTACCTGATTATTGAACAATTTGACGATCGTCCGCTCAACGATGAGCTGATTTACCCATTACAGGCGGCGGAATAAGCGTTCCACGCTATGTTTAAGAGCCTGACCCACCAGGCTTTGAATCATCACGACCACCCGGCGCCACTGCGCGTCACAATCTGACTGGAAGAGGGATTGCATGAATATGATCAAAACCCGTGCCGCTGTTGCCTGGGCTGCTGGCGAACCGCTGAAAATCGAAGAAGTTGATTTAATGCCACCGCAGAAAGGTGAAGTGCTGGTGCGTATCGTCGCGACCGGCGTCTGTCATACCGACGCCTACACCCTGTCCGGCACCGACCCGGAAGGCGTTTTCCCGGCGATTCTTGGCCATGAAGGCGGCGGTATCGTCGAAGCCGTGGGCGAAGGCGTGACCAGCGTTGAAGTGGGTGACCACGTCATTCCGCTCTACACGCCGGAGTGTGGCAAATGTAAATATTGTCTTTCAGGCAAAACTAACCTCTGCCAGGCGATCCGTACCACTCAGGGCAAAGGCCTGATGCCGGATGGCACCACCCGCTTCTTTAAAGATGGCAAACCCATTTTCCACTATATGGGCACCTCAACCTTCTCTGAGTACACGGTAATCCCGGAAATCTCGCTGGCGAAAATCAGTAAAGAAGCGCCGCTGGAAGAGGTTTGTCTGCTGGGCTGTGGCGTGACCACTGGCATGGGCGCGGTGATGAACACCGCCAAAGTGAAAGAAGGCGACACCGTGGCGATTTTCGGTCTCGGCGGCATTGGCCTCTCTGCGGTCATCGGCGCGAAGATGGCGAAAGCGGGCCGCATCATTGCCATCGACCTTAACACCAGCAAATTCGATCTGGCACGCAAACTGGGTGCCACCGATCTGATCAACCCTAAAGATTACGACAAGCCGATTCAGGATGTGATCGTCGAGCTGACCGACGGCGGCGTGGATTTCTCGTTTGAATGTATTGGTAACGTCAACGTGATGCGTTCCGCGCTGGAGTGCTGCCACAAAGGCTGGGGCGAGTCCGTGATTATCGGCGTCGCCGGTGCTGGTGAAGAGATCTCCACCCGTCCGTTCCAGCTGGTGACCGGTCGCGTCTGGCGCGGTTCCGCGTTTGGCGGCGTAAAAGGCCGTTCGCAGCTGCCTGGCATTGTGCAGGATTACCTCGACGGTAAATTTGCGCTGAACGACTTCATCACTCACACCATGCCGCTGGAAGAGATCAACGACGCCTTTGATTTGATGCACGAAGGAAAATCGATTCGCTCGGTCGTGCACTTTAACAAGTAATCAGGAGGCGTTATGGCATCCACTCTGGAGCTACTGGAAGAACACCGTATTTTTGGCGGCTGGCAGCAGCGCTGGCGTCATCAGTCTGCGGTGCTGAATTGCCCGATGACCTTCAGCATCTATCTGCCTGGCCCGCACGGTGATGCGCCGCCGCCGGTGGTCTGGTTTCTGGCCGGGCTGACCTGCAACGATGAGAACTTCACCAGCAAAGCCGGCGCACAGCGGGTTGCAGCGGAACTGGGTCTGGTGCTGATTATGCCGGACACCAGCCCGCGCGGCGAAGGGGTTGCGAATGATGAAGGATACGATCTGGGTCAGGGCGCGGGATTTTATCTCAATGCCACCCAACAGCCCTGGGCCAGCCATTTCCGCATGTTCGATTATCTGAGCAGCGAGTTACCCGCCCTGATTGCGGATAACTTCAAGGTCAGTGAACGTCAGTCGATTATGGGTCACTCCATGGGCGGACACGGCGCGCTGATGCTGGCGCTGCGTCTGGGTAACCGCTTTGCCTCGGCTTCCGCTTTTGCTCCGATTGTGAATCCGATGCAGGTACCCTGGGGCCAGAAAGCGTTTCAGGCCTATCTGGGCGACGATCGTGCAACGTGGCGGGAATATGACAGCTGCCAGCTGATGGCAGAGGTGTCGCATCGGCTGCCGATGCTGATCGATCAGGGCGACAGCGATCAGTTCCTGGCCGATCAGCTGCAACCGGAGCGGTTAGAAGACGTCGCGAATGAGGTGGGTTTCCCGCTGACGCTGCGCATTCAGCCGGGTTATGACCATAGCTACTTCTTTATAGCCAGCTTTGTGGAAGATCATCTGCGCTTCCATGCGCAGCATCTGCTGGCGTAAACAATCAGGGCCGCATTCGCGGCCCTGAACTTTTATGCCTGCTCTGCTGGCTAACGCTCTGTCACAGAGCCAGCGTCCTGCCAGCCTGCCCTGTAAAATTCCTTTCTCAGAACAGTGATGCTCAGCGCCCTACCGGACGCCTGCTCAATATCAGACCAGTGCCGGGCCTGTCAGCCCGTCGATCATCACCTGCGGAATACCACGCGAGCAGTGTTCGATACGACCATCGACGCCATACACTTTTGCCAGAGTGGCAGGCGTGATCACCTTATCCGGCTGCCCTTCCGCCACCAGCGCGCCCTGCTTCAGCATCAGCGCATGTTGCGCATGACGCAGTGCAATATTGATGTCATGCACCACTACCACCGTCACGATGTTACGCTGGGCGGTTTCGCGCCGCACCAGGTCCATTACGTGAAACTGGTAGTTGAGATCCAGTGCGCTCAGCGGTTCATCCAGCAGCAGCAGCTTAGGGCGACGGATCAGTGACTGCGCCAGCCCGACCAGCTGCTTCTGTCCGCCGGAGAGCTGATCGAGATATCGCATCGCCAGATGGGCAATGCCAAGTTGCTCCAGCAGATGCATGATTTCCGCTTCGCTGCTGGCGCTGTGCAGACCCCCGGAGGCACGCTGCGCCACGATGATCGACTCCAGCACATGCAGATGCACGCCCGCAGGCAGCGACTGCGGCAGATAGACCACGTTCTTCGCACGCCGGGCAAACGGCTGGGTCATGAGATCCTCACCGTTGAGCCACATCTCGCCCTGGCCTTTATTCAGACCGGCCAGTGCACGCAGCAGCGTCGATTTACCACAGCCATTCGGCCCCAGCAGCACGGTGATCTCGCCGCGCGGCAGCGGCGCGATATTAAGATTATCAATGACTTTATTTTTTGGGTACCCGGCACTGAAGCCGCGTAACGTCAGACCCTGTTCCATCATACCGTCCCCCGATGACGCAGAATAATACTCAGGAAGAACGGCACGCCAATCAGTGAGGTGACAATGCCAACCGGGATGATTACACCAGGGAGCAGGTTTTTCGAGGCGACCGACGCCAGCGACAGCACCAGCGCGCCGACCAGCGCACTGGCGGGCAGATAGAAACGGTGATCTTCACCAAACATCATGCGGGCGATATGGGGAGCGACCAGCCCAATGAAACCGATCGGGCCGACAAACGCGACCGCCAGGGCAGAGAGGATACTGATGCGCAGTAACGTAGTCAGGCGCAGACGACGCACATCAATGCCAAAGCTTACCGCGCGGTCTTCGCCCAGACGCAGCGCCGTCAGCTTCCAGCTGCTCATCATGGAAAACGGCACCAGAATGGCCAGCGCCACGCTCAGCACGCCCAGCTTCTCCCAGGAGGCGCGCGCCAGGCTACCCATGGTCCAGAACACCAGGCCCTGCAGGGTATCTTCGCTGGCGATGAACTGCATCATGGATACCAGGGCGTTAAAGGTGAAGACCAGCGCGATACCGAACAGCACCACGCCCGCCGAAGAGACCTGAGTCCAGCGGGTCACGGCATCCAGCATCAGCGCGGCAAACAGAGCAAAGACAAAGGCGTTGGCAGAAATTAACCACTGATCGGGAATGCCGGGAATACCCACGCCGAGGATGATCGCCAGCGCGGCACCAAACGCCGCCGCCGATGAGACACCGAGGGTAAACGGACTGGCCAGCGGGTTATTCAGGATGGTCTGCATTTCTGCGCCCGCCAGACCCAGCGACAGGCCCACTACCAGCGCCATCAGCGCATAGGGCAGACGAATGTCCCAGACAATGACGCGCGTGCCGGCATCGACGCTCTCGGGGCTGAGCAGCGTATTCCACAGCGTTTCAAGTGAGAGTCCCGCCGGACCCAGCGTGAAGTCGAGGATCAGCGAGGCGAGTATCGCCAGCAACAGCACGCCAATCCAGATTAAGCGGCGGCGCAGCACCTGATGATAGTTTTGCATGGTGTGGTGAAGCGTCTCTTCCCCCGCCAGCAGCGAAGTTTCGGTAGTCATGTTTGAACCCTGTGTGGCTATCACGTCAGAAAACGCAGCCACAATAGTGCAGGTGATAATAATTATCAATTCGAGAACATAAGCGAGACGTGAAAAAACAGTAAAAAACGGTGTTGCAGGCAGGAGAATGGCTCAGGGAGCCTGTGCCTTTCGCAAAGACGCAGAACCCGCCATCCCTGGCGGGTTTTGTGCGGGCGATGACGCAGAGTTAATCTTTGTGAACCGGAAACTCCATTTCGCTGTACTTCACGAAACGGCTGCCGCGCGTCAGCTTGTAGCCGAACCAGATAATCAGGAACAGCGGAATGCCGATGTAGGTTGCCGCCACGCCGTACCAGTCGATGCTGTCGTTGAGGAATGCCTGGTAGTTCTGACCCAGCGTGATGATCAGGCAGAGCACAAAGGCGAAAATCGGACCCAGCGGGAAGAAGCCGGAACGGTAAGGCAGATCGTTCAGGTCACGTCCCTGGGCGACATAGCCCCGACGGAAGCGATAGTGACTGATGGCAATACCCAGCCAGGCAATAAACCCGGTCATGCCTGAGGTATTCAGCAGCCACAGATAGACTTCCTGATTACCAAATTTTGAGGTCAGGAAGCACAGTCCGGCCACCACGGTGGTGGCCCACAGGGCATTACGCGGCACGCCGCCTTTAGAGAGCTTCGCGAAAATCCGTGGCGCTTTACCTTCGCTGGCAAGGTTGTAAAGCATACGCGTTGACGCATACATCCCGGAGTTACCCGCTGACAGCACAGCCGTCAGGATCACCGCATTCATGACGGCGGCGGCAGAGAGCAGACCGGCGTTCTGGAACACCAGGGTGAACGGGCTGACGCTGATATCGTCGATATCATTGTGCAGCAACTGCGGATCGGTGTATGGCAGGATCAGGCTGATAATCAGGATAGCGAACACATAGAACAGCAGAATACGCCAGAAAATCTGCCGCACAGCGCGCGGAATATTTTTCGCCGGATCTTCAGATTCGCCCGCCGCGATACCGATCAGTTCGGTGCCCTGGAAGGAGAATCCCACAATCATCGCCACCCCAATCATCGCCGCAAAGCCGCCCGCAAACGGCGCGTCGCCCACCTGCCAGTTCTGCCAGCCCGCATGTTCAGCACCGCGCATAATGCCGGTGATCATCAGCACGCCAACGATGATAAAGATAATCACGGTGGCCACTTTAATCAGCGAGAACCAGTATTCCGCCTCGCCAAAGCCTTTGACCGAAATGTAGTTGAGCAGGAACATCAGCCCCAGGAACAGCGCGCTCCAGATCCAGCCAGGCGTGTCGGGGAACCAGTAGTTCATCACCAACTGGGACGCTACCAGGTCAACCGCGATGGTAACCGCCCAGTTGTACCAGTAGTTCCAGCCGAGTGCGAAACCAAAGCCCTCTTCGACATATTTTGCGCCGTAGGTGGCGAAGGAACCCGATACCGGCATGAACGCAGCCAGTTCGCCGAGGCTGGTCATCAGGAAGTAGACCATCAGGCCGATGAGGATATAGGAGAGCAGTGCTCCGCCGGGGCCAGCCTGAGCGATGGTGGCACCGGAGGCGACAAACAGGCCGGTACCAATGGAGCCGCCGATGGCGATCATCGTCAGGTGACGGGCTTTTAACGCACGTCGTAATGCAGGTTGTTGTGTTGTATTTGAGTCATTATGCATGTGTTAACGCTACGCTGGGTAAAAATGAGGCGCGATTGTAGCAGCCAGATCGCCTCTGTATAGCGAATGCCAACCTGTTATTAGTTAACTTCATGATCGCGCCGGAATTATTAGTAATTACTCGCGACAATAGGAAAAAAACCGCGTCAGTGCTTTGGAAATATGCTTCTGCCGGTGGTGGATGCGATAGAGCGTGCGGATAAGACGCGGCAGCGGAATCGTCAGTTCAACCAGCGTGCCCGCCTCCAGCAAATCGGCAATCACCCGGCGCGAAAGACAGCTGATGCCCATGCCGTGCCGCACCGCATGTTTAATCGCCTCGGAATTGCCCAGCTCCATGCCCAGCTGAAAACTCGGCAGATGCGACAGCAGCAGATAATCGACAATTTCACGGGTGCCGGAGCCGCGTTCGCGCAGGATCCACGGGGCGTCAGCCAGGGTTTGCAGCGTCACCGGCTGTTGCAGAATCGCCGCGTCTGGCGCGGCAAACACCACCAGCTCATCTTCGAGCCAGGGCTCGCTGACCAGCTCGGTCATATGGCACGGCCCTTCAATTAATCCGACATCGACGCGGAAATCGGAAACCGCCTGAATCACATCCTGACTGTTGCCGACACTCAGCTCCAGCGGCAGGCGGGGAAAATCGCGACGATAAGCGGCCATCATGCCTGGCAGCAGATAGTTGCCGATGGTGCTGCTGGCAAAGATGCGGATCGCGCCGTTATCCTCTTTAAACAGCTGCTCGATTTCGCCCGCCTGCTCCAGCAGCCCTACTGCACGGGGATAGAGCAGCCGTCCATGCTCATTGAGCACCAGCCGTTTGCCAACCCGGTCAAACAGTTGCACGCCGAGCTGACTCTCCAGATCGGCCAGCGCTGCACTCACCGCCGACTGCGACAGCGCCAGCAGTTGCGAAGCCTGAGTGGTGGAGCCGCTCTTAAGCACTTCGGTGAAAACTTCAATTTGCCGCAGCGTAATGTGCATCGTTGCCTCTTAACTCAGTGACTGCCTGACCAGGTAAATGATTAATGCCAGCCAGATCAGCCCTATCGCCACCAGCCAGCCTGCAATCTTTTTGCCACGCGAACGTTGAGACTGCGCCCGCTCGCTGCTGCTGATGCGCACCTCTCTCGGCAGTAAACGCAGCAGCACCATGACGCCCGTCGGAATAATCACCGCGTCATCCAGCAGACCGACAAAGGGGATGACATCAGGAATGATATCGATCGGGCTGATGCCATAGGCGACCAGCCCCAGCATCCCCAGCTTGTTCCACCAGGGTGTGCGGGGATCGCGGAAGGCAAACCCCAGCACAAACACATCTCTTTTGATCAGCGTCGCCCAGCGGCGCAGACGAGAAACTATCATGATTGCTGCCTTATCGTTTATTCTGGTTAATTATAAATATATTATCAATTTCACTTTTAAGCCAGTCGCCGTCATGATCGGGTCTCAACCAGGAGGAGTGACCACCATGACTGAACTGAGCATCGCTAAACCGCATCATCCCGTTCCGCTCTGGATCCCGGGTCTGCTGCTGACCGCCGTGATTGCCGGGGCAGCCAGCTGGCTGGCGCAGCAACCGATGATTGCCGCCCTGGGGCTGGGTTCACTGACTCTGGCGATTATGCTGGGCATCCTGGTCGGTAACAGCATCTATTCGCCGCTGGCGTCACGCTGCGACAACGGCGTGCTGCTGGCTAAGCAGAAACTGCTGCGGCTGGGGATCATCCTGTTTGGCTTTCGCATCACTTTACAACAAATTGCTGACGTCGGTTTCAGCGGCATCCTGATTGATGCGCTGACCCTGACCAGCACCTTCCTGATAACCTGCCTGCTGGGCATGCGGCTGCTGAAGCTGGATCGCGATACCGTCTGGCTGATTGGTGCGGGCAGCAGTATCTGCGGTGCTGCGGCTGTACTGGCGACCGAGCCGGTAGTCAAAGCCGCGCCGTCGAAAGTTGCGGTGGCTATCGCGACCGTGGTGCTGTTCGGCACGCTGGCGATCTTTATCTATCCGCTGCTGTGGCCGCTGGCGCATGAGCTGTTCCCGGACCTGAGTGCGGCGCAGTTTGGTGTTTTTACCGGCTCAACCATCCATGAAGTAGCGCAGGTGGTGGCCGCCGGACACAGCATCAGCCCGGAAGCTGAGAACAGCGCGGTCATTGCCAAAATGCTGCGGGTAATGATGCTGGCTCCCTTTCTGCTCTGCCTGAGCGCCGTGATACGCGGTAAACGTCAAGGAAGCAACGCACGCCAGGCTGTGACGTTTCCCTGGTTCGCCCTGCTGTTTATCGGTGTTGCACTGTTTAACTCGCTGCAGCTGCTGCCTGCCATGGTGGTGGCGACGCTGAATCAGCTGGCGGGTCTGCTGCTGGCGATGGCGATGGCGGCGCTGGGATTGACCACCCGTTTCGGGGCATTGCGTGAGGCAGGCGTTAAACCGCTGCTGCTGGGTGCGCTGGTGTTTGTCTGGTTAATCGCGGGCGGCGGTGCAATCAATCTGCTGGTGCAACATTTCATGGGCTAGCGGCATCGGGTATCATGCCGTCTCATCCGTGCACAGCCCCAGGAGAAAGGCATGAAATATATTGGCGCACATGTGAGTGCGGCAGGTGGCGTGGATCAGGCAGTGATCCGCGCCCATGAAATAGAAGCCACCGCCTTCGCGCTCTTTACTAAAAATCAACGTCAGTGGAAGGCCGCCCCGCTCTCGACTGAGGTGATTGATGCTTTTCGCGCCGCCTGCGAGACGTACAAATTCGGTCCGCAGCAAATCCTGCCGCACGACAGTTTCCTGATAAACCTGGGTCATCCGGTTGAAGAGGCGCTGGAGAAATCCCGCGCCGCTTTTATTGATGAGCTACGACGTGCCGATCAGCTCGGCCTGACTTTGCTGAACTTCCATCCGGGCAGCCATCTGCATCAGATTGATGAGGAGGCCTGTCTGAAGCGGATTGCGGAGTCGATCAACATCGCTCTCGACCAGAGCCAGAACGTCACCGCCGTCATTGAGAATACCGCCGGTCAGGGCAGTAATCTGGGTTTCCGCTTCGAGCATCTCGCCACCATTATTGAGCATGTTGAAGATAAATCGCGTGTCGGCGTCTGTATTGATACCTGCCATGCGTTTGCCGGTGGCTATGATCTGCGTACCGAAGCGGATTGCGAAGCAACTTTCGCCGAATTTGAGCGCATTGTCGGCTTTAACTATCTGCGCGGCATGCACCTTAACGATGCCAAAAGCGCCTTCGACAGTCGCGTTGACCGCCATCACAGCCTGGGTGAAGGCAATATCGGCAAAACAGCGTTTAGCTGGCTGATGAAAGATCCGCGGTTTGATGGCATCCCGTTGATTCTGGAGACCATCAATCCCGATATCTGGAAAGATGAGATTGCCTGGCTGAAAGCCGAACAGCAGGGATAGAAAAGGGAGCCAGCTGGCTTAATGCTGGTCAGTTAAGATTAGATTTGTAAAGGCTGTCACGGTCAAACGTGGCA